>NZ_AP021903.1:4147500-4512500 GCF_018326005.1 Pseudomonas sp. Seg1 | reverse complement strand
ATTCCCTTAGTAGTGGCGAGCGAACGGGGACTAGCCCTTAAGTGGCTTTGAGATTAGCGGAACGCTCTGGAAAGTGCGGCCATAGTGGGTGATAGCCCTGTACGCGAAAATCTCTTGGTCATGAAATCGAGTAGGACGGAGCACGAGAAACTTTGTCTGAATATGGGGGGACCATCCTCCAAGGCTAAATACTACTGACTGACCGATAGTGAACTAGTACCGTGAGGGAAAGGCGAAAAGAACCCCGGAGAGGGGAGTGAAATAGATCCTGAAACCGTATGCGTACAAGCAGTGGGAGCAGACTTTGTTCTGTGACTGCGTACCTTTTGTATAATGGGTCAGCGACTTATTTTCAGTGGCGAGCTTAACCGAATAGGGGAGGCGTAGCGAAAGCGAGTCTTAATAGGGCGTCTAGTCGCTGGGAATAGACCCGAAACCGGGCGATCTATCCATGGGCAGGTTGAAGGTTGGGTAACACTAACTGGAGGACCGAACCGACTACCGTTGAAAAGTTAGCGGATGACCTGTGGATCGGAGTGAAAGGCTAATCAAGCTCGGAGATAGCTGGTTCTCCTCGAAAGCTATTTAGGTAGCGCCTCATGTATCACTGTAGGGGGTAGAGCACTGTTTCGGCTAGGGGGTCATCCCGACTTACCAAACCGATGCAAACTCCGAATACCTACAAGTGCCGAGCATGGGAGACACACGGCGGGTGCTAACGTCCGTCGTGAAAAGGGAAACAACCCAGACCGTCAGCTAAGGTCCCAAAGTTATGGTTAAGTGGGAAACGATGTGGGAAGGCTTAGACAGCTAGGAGGTTGGCTTAGAAGCAGCCACCCTTTAAAGAAAGCGTAATAGCTCACTAGTCGAGTCGGCCTGCGCGGAAGATGTAACGGGGCTCAAACCATACACCGAAGCTACGGGTATCATCTTCGGATGATGCGGTAGAGGAGCGTTCTGTAAGCCTGTGAAGGTGAGTTGAGAAGCTTGCTGGAGGTATCAGAAGTGCGAATGCTGACATGAGTAACGACAATGGGTGTGAAAAACACCCACGCCGAAAGACCAAGGTTTCCTGCGCAACGTTAATCGACGCAGGGTTAGTCGGTCCCTAAGGCGAGGCTGAAAAGCGTAGTCGATGGAAAACAGGTTAATATTCCTGTACTTCTGGTTATTGCGATGGAGGGACGGAGAAGGCTAGGCCAGCTTGGCGTTGGTTGTCCAAGTTTAAGGTGGTAGGCTGAGATCTTAGGTAAATCCGGGATCTTAAGGCCGAGAGCTGATGACGAGTTATCTTTTAGATGACGAAGTGGTTGATGCCATGCTTCCAAGAAAAGCTTCTAAGCTTCAGGTAACCAGGAACCGTACCCCAAACCGACACAGGTGGTTGGGTAGAGAATACCAAGGCGCTTGAGAGAACTCGGGTGAAGGAACTAGGCAAAATGGCACCGTAACTTCGGGAGAAGGTGCGCCGGTGAGGGTGAAGGACTTGCTCCGTAAGCTCATGCCGGTCGAAGATACCAGGCCGCTGCGACTGTTTATTAAAAACACAGCACTCTGCAAACACGAAAGTGGACGTATAGGGTGTGACGCCTGCCCGGTGCCGGAAGGTTAATTGATGGGGTTAGCTAACGCGAAGCTCTTGATCGAAGCCCCGGTAAACGGCGGCCGTAACTATAACGGTCCTAAGGTAGCGAAATTCCTTGTCGGGTAAGTTCCGACCTGCACGAATGGCGTAACGATGGCGGCGCTGTCTCCACCCGAGACTCAGTGAAATTGAAATCGCTGTGAAGATGCAGTGTATCCGCGGCTAGACGGAAAGACCCCGTGAACCTTTACTATAGCTTTGCACTGGACTTTGAATTTGCTTGTGTAGGATAGGTGGGAGGCTTTGAAGCGTGGACGCCAGTTCGCGTGGAGCCATCCTTGAAATACCACCCTGGCAACTTTGAGGTTCTAACTCAGGTCCGTTATCCGGATCGAGGACAGTGTATGGTGGGTAGTTTGACTGGGGCGGTCTCCTCCTAAAGAGTAACGGAGGAGTACGAAGGTGCGCTCAGACCGGTCGGAAATCGGTCGTAGAGTATAAAGGCAAAAGCGCGCTTGACTGCGAGACAGACACGTCGAGCAGGTACGAAAGTAGGTCTTAGTGATCCGGTGGTTCTGTATGGAAGGGCCATCGCTCAACGGATAAAAGGTACTCCGGGGATAACAGGCTGATACCGCCCAAGAGTTCATATCGACGGCGGTGTTTGGCACCTCGATGTCGGCTCATCACATCCTGGGGCTGAAGCCGGTCCCAAGGGTATGGCTGTTCGCCATTTAAAGTGGTACGCGAGCTGGGTTTAGAACGTCGTGAGACAGTTCGGTCCCTATCTGCCGTGGACGTTTGAGATTTGAGAGGGGCTGCTCCTAGTACGAGAGGACCGGAGTGGACGAACCTCTGGTGTTCCGGTTGTCACGCCAGTGGCATTGCCGGGTAGCTATGTTCGGGAAAGATAACCGCTGAAAGCATCTAAGCGGGAAACTTGCCTCAAGATGAGATCTCACTGGAACCTTGAGTTCCCTGAAGGGCCGTCGAAGACTACGACGTTGATAGGTTGGGTGTGTAAGCGCTGTGAGGCGTTGAGCTAACCAATACTAATTGCCCGTGAGGCTTGACCATATAACACCCAAGCAATCTGTAGACTCAAAAGAGACCAGATTGCGGTGTGTGAAGACGAAACGAACCGAAAGTTCGATGTTCACAAAACACCGACAGCTGTCACATACCCAATTTGCTGAAGCGAGGCCATCTGGTCACGACTCAGTACCCGAATTTCTTGACGACCATAGAGCGTTGGAACCACCTGATCCCATCCCGAACTCAGCAGTGAAACGATGCATCGCCGATGGTAGTGTGGGGTTTCCCCATGTGAGAGTAGGTCATCGTCAAGATTAAATTCCGAAACCCCAATTGCGAAAGCAGTTGGGGTTTTGTTTTGCCCGCAGGAAAGTTTTTCCCTCATTCCCGGAGGGTCCAGTCGTCACCAGAGCTGCCATTGGGGAAAAACGTTCTGAAGTGACCGGGCAGTTTTTGGTATGGTGCAGCTCGTTTTTTCACGGACGGATGTCATGCCTATGGATTGGCACTCATTTATGTCAAAGAGTTGCTGTAGAAATGCCTGAGCCAATCCCGATCAAGGATCACGAAAAAGAGACGCGTCTGGTCAACAAGCGGTTGATCGCCTGCGCCTTGTTTGTCTTCGCTATCAGCTGTGCCCTGGTGGTGCGGTTGTACATCCTGCAAGTGGTAGAGTTCGACTACCACTCGACCATCTCTGAAAACAATCGCGTACATGTCTTGCCGATCCCGCCGACACGCGGACTGATCTACGACCGCAACGGCGTGCTATTGGCCGATAACCGTCCCAGCTACAATCTGACCATCACTCGCGAGCGCGCAACGGACGTCAATCAGGAACTGGACGAGGTCATCAATCTTCTCCACTTGCCTGCCGAAGATCGCGCAGTCTTCGATAAGGCCATGAAACAGTCCCGTCATCCGTTCACGCCGGTGACGCTGTTCTATGAACTGACCGAGGAGCAGATTGCCGTATTAGCGGTCAATGAGTTTCGTCTACCAGGTCTAGATGTTGAACCGCAGTTCGTCCGCGATTACCCACTCGGTGCGCACTTTGCCCACTCGATCGGTTATGTCGGCCGAATCAACGAGAAAGAATCCAAGACGCTCGATTCGGTTGAATATCGCGGTACCCAGTCCATCGGTAAAACCGGCATCGAGCGTTTTTACGAAGCGCAGTTGCACGGTCACGTCGGTTACGAAGAAGTGGAAACCAATGCCCAGGGCCGTGTGTTGCGAGTGCTTAAACACACTGACCCGGTGCCGGGTAAAAACATTGTCCTGAGTCTCGACGTCAAACTGCAGGAAGCGGCCGAGGCTGCTCTCGGTGATCGTCGTGGTTCAGTCGTGGCGCTCGATCCGTCCACCGGGGAAGTGCTGGCAATGGTCAGCAACCCGAGTTTTGACCCGAATCTGTTTGTCACCGGTATCAGTTCCAAGGAATATTCGGCGCTGCGCGACTCCATCGACCGGCCACTCTTCAATCGCGTGCTGCGCGGCTTGTACGCACCGGGCTCGACGATCAAACCGGAAGTGGCCATTGCCGGGCTCGATGCCGGAGTTGTCACGCCGCAGACCCGAGTGTTCGACCCGGGCTACTACCAACTCCCGGACTTCGATCACAAGTACCGCAACTGGAACCACAGTGGCGATGGCTGGGTAGACATGGACGCGGCGATCATGCGCTCCAACGATACGTACTTCTACGACCTGGCGCACAAGCTGGGCATTGATCGGCTGCATGACTACATGGCCATGTTCGGCCTTGGCGAAAAAGTCTCGCTGGACATGTTCGAAGAATCCCCCGGCCTGATGCCATCCCAGGCCTGGAAGCGTGCGACGCGGCGACAGGCGTGGTTCCCGGGCGAGACAGTGATTCTCGGCATCGGTCAGGGCTACATGCAGGTGACACCGTTGCAACTGGCACAGGCCACTGCGTTGATCGCCAACAAAGGCGTGTGGAACCGTCCGCACTTGGCTAAGACCGTCGATGGCATCGCACCGGTCGACGAGCACCCGATGCCAAATATCCTCCTCAAGGATCCGCGCGACTGGGAGCAGGTCAACCATGGTATGCAGATGGTGATGCACGATGCCCGTGGCATTGCTCGTGCGGCAGCGGCAGGGGCGCAATACCGCATCGCCGGCAAGAGCGGCACGGCGCAGGTCGTCGCGATCAAGCAGGGTGAGCGCTACAACCGCGAGAAAACGCTTGAGCGCCACCGCGACAACGCCTTGTTCGTCGGCTTCGCACCGGCTGAACATCCGAAGATCGCGATTTCGGTGATGATCGAGAACGGTGAAGCGGGCGGTCGGGTGGCCGGCCCCGTCGTGCGGCAGATCATGGATGCCTGGTTGCTCGATCCGGATGGCCATCTCAAGCCGCAATACGCGGCGCCGACCAAAGCGCCTGGTGATCCGCACGTTTAGCCGGCAACCGCTTCCCGACACAGTTTGCGCCTGTGCCGGGAAGCGGCCATCGGGCTACTTGCAGCTATAACCCTCGGGCATCGTCACCGTGTAGTTGCGTTGCACACGGTCGTGGAAGTCGAGGTTCTGCAGGCCTTGTTCCACCAGAAAGGCTTCGACTTTGGCCGCTTGGCAGTCATCGTTGTAGGACGAAGCCCGGAGCAGGTAGACCGCGCGCTTGCTCACTTCATCCCGGGCAGTGGCGGTGAAGGTGCTGAGGGTGGTGTAACCGGTTCGCTCCGAAGTCCCCACAGGGCCATAAGTGGTGTTTGGCTTGCTGGTACAGATCAGTCGATCTTCTTTTTTCTTGATGTTCTTGCACACCGTCGAGGTACTGGTTGGCACTTGCCCGTAGTCAGTGGCGGTGTAGCGGTAAGTCACCTGTCGACTGCCAACATCAAGGCTGACTGTCATTTTGATCGGTGCATGGTTCCTCGGCAGGCTGGCGTCGGTATACACCTCCAGAAACCCCCTGTCTTTCAGCGCGTTGACCATATCGCGAAGATAGTAACGGGCATTAAGTGCGTTTTCATCGCTGCCGCCTGCAGAGGTCACCAGTACAGTGGCCTTGCGGTCGAATTGATAATCCGGATCGGGTGTTGCGTTGAGTGCCACGTCTATTTGTGTGGCGCAGCCGCTGAGTAACGCCGTCAGCAACAACAGCGCGAAGAAGAAATAACGGGACATGCAATAGCCGCCTTGCTAATAAGGAATGAATAAGGATTAAACGGTTGGAACCCGCAATAAACTAATCGCGGGTAGAAACGAAGACTCAGTCTTTTTGATATTCCAGCAGATCGCCCGGCTGGCAATCGAGCGCAGCGCAGAGCTTGTCCAGGGTTGCCATCTTCACCCCCTTGACCTTGCCATTTTTCAGTAATGACAGATTAGCCTCGGTGATGCCCAATAGAACGGCTAACTCTTTGGAGCGAATTTTTTGCGTGGCCATGACAACGTCAAGGCGGACGATAATGGTCATTATATTGTTCTATATGTATTGACTTTGCTCATCGCTGAGGACTTTTGCATCACGCATGATAATTGAAAACAAACAGAGCAAAATGCCTTTGATAATTTCGTAGGCGGAAGTGGAAGACAGGCCGATCGAGAATTTGAAAATGCGCTCTCCCGCAGGCAAGTCTATGGACAGCGCCAAACCTTGCAAGGTTTCTACGAGTGGATAGGTTGCCGGAGAAACGATGCACAGCACACCCACGCGCCACAGGACTCTGATATTGCGATCGGTCCAGGTTTCACCACGCGACAGGCGCAGGAAAAACAGACCGGTCAGCCATAACGCGTAGACCGATAGCAGAACGGGCAGGAAGTCCAAAATGACGATCAGGGCAGTGGCCAGTGGCGATAGCCAAGTGGCGGGATCGAGCAGCGCGCCTTCGACAAACGGATCAAGCAATTGCGGCGAGCCTTCAGCGAACGCGTAGAGCAGGGCCGCGAGCATTTCATCCATTTTGAACATCCAGAGCGTTGCGCTACCGCCGACCTCAGTGACGCCCAGAAACCAGACGAGAATCGCCGCCAGCAATCCAACCCAGTGCATGCGCTGCAACGCCGCGCCATCGATGCGAGTACTCATGAAAATTCCTTGCCATATCAGTTCAGATAACCGATTCTCGATGTTTAATTATCGAATTGCAATAAATTATTATGATTGTACTCCGTCGACAAGGTCGACGTGCTGATCCCGGTCGCCACTTGAAACGCACCAACTACCGCGCGCCAGAGTGGAATCAACAGACTTACCGCGATGATTTTTTACTGCTCTACACTGCGGCGAAATTCATAGACAAAAAGCAGGACTCGGCGACTGCCGAATGCCTGTATGACCTGTTCAACATTGACCTGGTGACGCCGAGACGATGAAGCAGACGGGGAGTATCAAGCTGCCAGGGGGGATGGCGATTACCACGGCGCAGATTTTATCCGGCAATTTGCGGCGTCCAGGCTGATGCCATCGCTGGCTTGCCAGCGATGAGGTCTTTGAATTCAGCGAAAATTCAGGCCCCGGGTACCGGGCAACTCATGTCACCTTCCTCACACTTCAAATACTGCTTTAGCGCCTCAATCCGCACCTTGGTCACCCCGGTCAGGCAACTGCTGTAAACCAACGGATAAACACTCCCGCCCGTCACCCCCGATGACGAAAACGTGCATTCGGCGTCACGAAAGCCGATCCACGCCCGCTGCGCATCAACCAGCAGTTTTGTGGCCTCGGCATTGTCTTTCAAGCGCTCTTTGATTTGCTTGTACACCGCGTTCAACTCGTTGTCGGCCGCCTTGTAATCCTGCCCGGCGCACTGGTTCATCGTTGCCTGATCGCTGGCATTCGCACAGTCGACGGCGGCGTGGGCGCTGGGGGTAAACAGAAAAGGCGTCAGGGCCAGAAGCAGGCGTGGGGACATGGACAATCTCGCTGTGTCGGATGAAAGTGCAGAACAGTGTAGCGATTAAGCGCGGCTATTCCGGCGCTCGTAATCGCGAGGCTTCCAGCAGACGATCTGCGGTCGCAGTGATTTCTTCGCCCTCATGCAACTTCTCCAGCCAGTGGGCAGGAATGGCACGCACGCCGTAATGAGCACCGGCCAATTGGCCAACGATCGCAGCGGTGGTGTCGGCGTCCTCACCCAGATTCGCCGCTTGCAGGATGGCCTCAGCAAAGTTTCCGGTGTGATGAAAGCACCACAACGCCGCTTCCAGCGATTGCACGCTATAGCCGCTGCCGCGGATCTCACTGATTGATTTGCTGAGGTAATCACCACGGGCAATCGCCGCGACTTTCGGTTGAGTGAACGCCGACACGGATGAATGGCGCAATTCTGTCTTGGAGGCGCCCTGCAGTGCCTTGCCGATCAGCTCGGCGAAAAGTTGGCAGCACTCGATGGCTTCAGGGGCGGCGTGGGTCGTCCGTGAGCTGTCAGCGGCAAAACGCTGAATCAGTTGGGGATCAGGAAAGTAAAACAGCACCACCGGCACCAATCGCATGAGCGAGCCGTTGCCAGCGGTGTACGGGTCGATCGAGCCGGCAAAGGGCTCGCCGGTTTGCTGGTAGTGCGACAGCGCGTGACTGACGGTCATGCCGATATCGAAGCATTCGCCGGTGGAGCTCAGATACCCCCATTTCCACCAGTTGAGGTAGCGCCCCATCTGGTCGGCAGCATCGAAGCCGTTCTTGTTCAGCAGACTTTCCGCCAGACACAGCGCCATCGAAGTGTCGTCCGTCCATTGCCCGGGCTTCAAGTGGAATGGGCCACCTCCGACCATGTCCGATAACGGCTGAAATGAGCCTCGCGGCTGGAATTCGACCGTGGTGCCGACCGCGTCGCCGCAGGCCAGGCCAAGCAGGGCGCCGCGATAACGCTCGGGGAGTGATGGCTGCATGATTCATCCTTGTCTGGTTCTGTATCGCGGGAAAAGGTAACAGTTTCATCCGCAGGTCTGCCCTCGAATTCGCACAATTGACCCAAGCAAGATGCCGCCGGATGTTTCCTCGCGATGACCTGCTGCACCGCTTTGATACAACTTCAGGTTGGACATGTGGTCATACAGGCCTAGTGTTCAGAACAGGAGGTGACGTATGAAACCAGTACCCAATAGTTTCGAACGCAAAATCACGCTCAAGGTGCCGCGTTCACATGTCTGGCGTGCATTGGTCGATGCCGAGGCATTTGGTCAGTGGTTTGGTGTGGCGCTGGAGGGCAGGCGTTTTATTGCCGGCGAATGGACGCAAGGGCAGGTCACGTATCCGGGTTATGAACATGTGTTATGGAATGTGCTGATCGAACGGGTCGAGCCGCAGCAGTTGTTCTCGTTCCGTTGGCATCCGTATGCGGTCAACCCGAAGATCGATTATTCCCAGGAGCCGACCACCCTGGTCAGGTTCGAACTGGAAGACTTCGAGAGTGGCACGCTGCTGAAAGTGTCCGAATCAGGCTTCGCGCACATTCCCGATATCCGCCAGAAAGAGGCGTATTACATGGACAGCCGTGGCTGGGAAGAACAGTTGAGCCGGCTCGAACAGTTCCTCGTCGAAAGCGCCAAGGCTCGCGAGCGTCAGGGTGGCTGACAGCGCAATGTTCGAACCCTGGCTCAAGCGCTGGTCACTGGTGCCGGACGGGCCACCGATCATCACGCCCGGCAGCCGGCTGTTGCCGGTGCGTCTGGGTGACACCCCGGCGATGCTGAAACTGGCCGACGACGCCGAGGAAAAGTATGGCAATCGGCTGATGGTCTGGTGGAACGGCGAGGGCGCGGCTCGGGTGTTGGCGCACCATGAGGATGGCTTGCTGATGGAGCGGGCCATGGGGCAGCGTTCGCTGATGCACATGGCGCTCAATGGCCAGGATGATGAGGCCAGCCGCATTCTGTGCACCGCGCTGGCGCGACTGCATGCCCCGCGCGCCACGTTGCCCCCGCCGCTGGTAGAGCTGGGGCCGTGGTTCGTTTCGCTGCGAATGGCTGCCGCACTACATGGCGGGCCCTATGCCCTGAGCCTGCAAACCGCCGAAGCCTTGCTCGCTGATCCGCAGGAAGTGGTGGTGCTGCACGGTGACATGCACCACGACAACGTCCTCGATTTCGGCCCGCGCGGCTGGTTGGCGATTGATCCGAAGCGAGTAAGGGGCGAACGCGGTTTTGACTACGCCAATCTGATCTGCAACCCGGACCTGCCGACGGCGGGCGACCCCGAGCGATTTCTCCGGCAGGTAGAGGTTATTGTTGCGGCTGCTAGCCTGGATCGTCGTCGCCTGCTGCAATGGGTGCTGGCGTTTGCCGGGTTGTCTGCCGCATGGTTTCTGGAGGATGACCTGCAGGAACAGGCCTCAGGACAGCTGAAAGTCGCGAAAATCGCGGCGTCCATGCTCAACGCCTGACATGGCTAAGGGTTTTCGGAAGGGGCGCTATGGCGAATGTCTTACACGCGATGGTAGCTATGTCGACTATTGCCGATTGGATCCAGCGCGTAATCTACACCCATCAACTGAAGCACAGGGAGTGCTTCAGGATCACGGATGATCGACCATTGCAAGGATCGCTGCCGACAGGGAGTCGATAATGGTCTTGGGAAAAACCCGCTTCGGCGGGTTTTTTTTCGCCTGTCGAAAAGTACTATCGACTATCGGGCGAACTACCTGTGGCGAGGGAGCTTGCTCCCGCTAGGGCGCGAAGCGGCCCACTTTCTAATACCGCGCTCTTTCAGCAAGAACGCGGTGTCGATTTTCAGGGCTGCTGCGCAGCCCATCGGGGATAAATCCCCTCGCCACAGGGGATCCAAGCGCTAGGAGGCGATCAGCTGACGCAACACATAATGCAGAATCCCGCCCGACTTGAAGTATTCCACCTCATTCAGGGTGTCGATGCGGCACAGCACTTCGATTTTCTCCTGACGCCCATCCTCACGGGTGATCACCAGAGGCAGGTTCATCCTCGGCGTCAGTTCGACACCGGTCAGGCCCTGAATTTCGAAGGTTTCCTTGCCGGTCAGATTCAGGCTCTTGCGGTTCTGATCGAGCTTGAACTGCAACGGCAACACACCCATGCCCACCAGGTTGGAACGGTGAATGCGCTCGAAGCTCTCGGCGATCACCGCTTTGACGCCCAGCAGGTTAGTGCCTTTGGCCGCCCAGTCACGACTGGAACCTGTGCCATATTCCTGCCCGGCAATCACCACCAACGGTGTGCCCGAAGCCTGGTAGCGCATGGCCGCGTCGTAGATCGGCAATTTCTCGCCGCTCGGAATGTAGATCGTATTGCCACCTTCTTCACCGCCGAGCATCTCGTTACGGATTCGAATGTTGGCAAAGGTGCCGCGCATCATCACTTCGTGGTTGCCGCGACGCGAGCCGTAGGAGTTGAAGTCTCGCGGCTCCACGCCTTTGTCGCGCAGGTAACGTCCGGCCGGGCTGTCAGCCTTGATATTGCCGGCAGGGGAAATGTGGTCGGTGGTCACCGAGTCGCCGAGCAAGGCCAGCACGCGCGCGCCCTTCACATCCTTGATCTCAGGCAGCGGGCCGCCTATGTCATCGAAGAACGGCGGATGCTGGATGTAAGTCGAATCGTCCTGCCACACGTAAGTCGCCGCTTGCGGCACCTCGATGGCCTGCCACTGTTCATCACCGGCAAACACTTCGGCGTATTCCTTGTGAAACATCGCCGTGCTGACCTGACTCACCGCGTCGGCGATTTCCTGGCTGCTTGGCCAGATGTCACGCAGATAAACCGGGTTGCCCTGTTGATCGTTACCCAGCGGTTCGCTGCTGATATCGGTACGAACAGTGCCGGCCAGCGCATAGGCCACCACCAGTGGTGGCGAGGCCAGCCAGTTGGTTTTCACCAGCGGATGCACCCGACCTTCGAAGTTGCGGTTGCCAGACAGCACCGAGGCGACGGCAAGGTCGGCTTTCTGGATGGCTTTCTCGATCGGCTCAGGCAGTGGCCCGGAGTTGCCGATGCAAGTGGTGCAGCCATACCCGACCAGCGAAAACCCGAGCTGGTCGAGGTATTGCGTCAGCCCCGCCGCCTTGTAGTAATCGGTGACCACTTTCGAGCCCGGCGCCAGTGAACTCTTGACCCACGGTTTGCGCGTCAGGCCTTTCTCCACGGCTTTTTTCGCCAGGAGCCCGGCGGCCATCATCACGCTCGGGTTGGACGTATTGGTGCAAGAGGTGATCGCGGCAATGACCACGGCGCCGTTTTTCAGGCGATAGGTGTGGCCCTCGTATTCGTATTCGGTTTCGCCGATCAGATCGGCGTTGCCCACCGCCACGCCGCCGCCCCCTTCGCTTTCCAGGCGACCTTCTTCTTTGCTGGTGGGTTTGAATTGCAAATCGAGGAAGTCGCTGAAGGCTTGCGCGACATTAGGCAGTGAAACCCGATCCTGCGGGCGTTTCGGCCCGGCCAGACTGGCTTCGACGCTGCCCATGTCCAGCGCCAGGCTGTCGGTGAACACCGGTTCCTGGCCCGGAAGACGCCAGAGCCCTTGAGCCTTGGTGTAGGCCTCGACCAGTTTCACCACTTGCGCCGGGCGCCCGGAAAGGCGCAGGTAATCCAGCGTTACCTCATCGACCGGGAAGAAGCCGCACGTCGCGCCGTATTCCGGGGCCATGTTGGCGATGGTTGCGCGGTCAGCCAGCGGCAGTTCGGCGAGGCCGTCGCCATAAAACTCGACGAACTTGCCGACCACACCTTTCTTGCGCAGCATCTGCGTGACGGTCAGCACCAGGTCAGTGGCAGTGATGCCTTCTTTGAGCTTGCCGGTGAGTTTGAAGCCGATCACTTCCGGAATCAGCATCGACACCGGTTGTCCGAGCATCGCCGCTTCCGCTTCGATGCCGCCGACACCCCAGCCGAGGACGCCAAGACCGTTGATCATGGTGGTGTGGGAGTCGGTGCCGACCAGCGTGTCGGGGAAGGCGTAGGTACGGCCGTCTTCATCCTTGGTCCACACCGTGCGGCCGAGGTATTCGAGGTTGACCTGGTGGCAGATACCGGTGCCCGGTGGCACCACGCTGAAGTTATCGAAAGCACTTTGGCCCCAGCGCAGAAAGGCGTAACGCTCGCCGTTACGCTGCATTTCGATGTCAACGTTCTGTTCGAAGGCGCTGGCGGTGGCGAATTTGTCGACCATCACCGAGTGGTCGATCACCAGGTCGACAGGCGACAACGGATTGATTCGCTGCGGATCGCCGCCGGCCTTGGCCATCGCGGCGCGCATCGCGGCGAGGTCGACTACGGCCGGTACGCCGGTAAAGTCCTGCATCAATACTCGGGCAGGGCGGTACTGGATTTCCCGGTCAGAGCGGCGCTCCTTGAGCCACGCGGCGATGGCCTTGAGGTCGGCGCCGGTAACGGTTTTTTCATCTTCCCAGCGCAGCAGGTTTTCCAGCAGGACTTTCAGCGACATCGGCAGCTTGTCGATATTGCCAAGGGTCTTGGCGGCATCAGGCAAGCTGAAATAGTGGTAGGTCTTGTCGTCGATTTGTAGAGTTTTAAGGGTCTTCAGACTATCGAGGGACGGCATTACGATCACTCCTTTGAATCCGCACGGCTACGGATTGAGGGGACGAATAGAGCTTTAAACCTAGCCCTGTTTTAGGTAGCTGGCTAATAACTGGACTCTATGAGCGGAACCAAGGTTCCGACATCGGCTATCATGCGCCGGTTTTCGTGACAGGCATTGCTGCAACGCAACGCTTGAGCATCGCGCAGTGGCCGAATGATCGCCCGCTGCCCAGGAGTAAGAATGAACACCCTATTCATGCATTGCCGGCCAGGCTTCGAAGGCGAAGTCTGTTCGGAGATTTCCGACCTCGCCGCGCAACTCAACGTGTCCGGTTACGCCAAGGCCAAAGCCGCTTCGGCGTACGCCGAGTTTGTCTGCACCGAAGAAGACGGTGCCGAGCGCCTGATGCGCGGTCAGCGTTTCGCCGAACTGATCTTTCCGCGCCAATGGGCGCGTGGCGTCTTCATCGATTTGCCAGAGAACGATCGCATCAGCGTGATCCTCGCAAACATGGCCGATTTCCCTGTGTGCGGCAGCCTGTGGCTGGAAGTCGTCGACACCAATGACGGCAAGGAACTGTCGAACTTCTGCAAGAAATTCGAAGGCCCACTGCGCAAGGCCCTGACCGCTGCCGGAAAACTGGTGGATGACGCTAGCAAGCCGCGTCTGTTGCTGACCTTCAAAAGTGGTCGTGAAGTGTTTCTCGGCATGGCCGATGCCGGTAACTCGGCGATGTGGCCGATGGGCATTCCGCGCCTGAAGTTTCCCCGTGAAGCGCCGAGCCGTTCGACGCTGAAGCTGGAAGAGGCCTGGCACCACTTTATTCCGCGTGATCAGTGGGAAGATCGCCTGCACAGCGACATGACCGGGGTTGATCTCGGTGCAGCGCCGGGCGGCTGGACCTGGCAACTGGTTAACCGCGGCATGCTGGTAACCGCCATCGACAACGGCCCGATGGCTGAAAGCCTGATGGACACCGGGCTCGTGCAGCACTTGATGGCTGACGGTTTCACCTTCAAGCCCAAGCAACCGGTGGACTGGATGGTCTGCGACATCGTCGAGAAACCGGCGCGTAACGCCGCGATGCTCGAAGAGTGGATCGGCGAAGGGCATTGCCGCGAGGCGGTGGTCAACCTGAAACTGCCGATGAAGCAGCGTTATGCCGAGGTGAAGCGCTTGCTCGAGCGCATCGCCGATGGTTTCAAGGCTCGTGGGATCAAGGTCGATATCGGCTGCAAACAGCTGTATCACGATCGCGAGGAAGTGACCTGCCACCTGCGCCGTCACGACACCAAGAAAGCCAAATCCCGCTGATTGAAGTGAACTGCTTTTGTGGCGAGGGAGCTTGCTCCCGCTGGGCTGCGAAGCGGCCCCGAATTCGGCGCCGTTGCTCCTTCAGGCACACCGGGCCAACAGATTTTGCGACGGCTACGCCGCCGAGCGGGAGCAAGCTCCCTCGCCACAAACCCGGCAATGCGCGACAATGCCGGCCAGTTTCAGGAGTGAATCATGAGTGAAATGATTGATACGCCGGTCGACGGCACCCTCGACGCCACCGGCCTCAACTGCCCCGAGCCGGTGATGATGTTGCACCAGCACATCCGTGACCTGGTGCCCGGCGGCCTGCTCAAGGTGATCGCCACCGATCCCTCGACCCGTCGCGACATTCCCAAGTTCTGCGTGTTTCTCGACCATGAACTGGTCGGCCAGCACGAAGAGGCCGGGACTTATCTGTACTGGATTCGCAAGAAGTCCGATTGAGTCCGGGCAAAAAAAGACCTGCATGTGCAGGTCTTTTTTTATGGGTGCCTTTTATGAGTATTCAGCCCATCGAACGACTGATCCGAATGCGCTTGCGCGCGCTGCGCGTCAGGCGGATCGACAGCATCAGCGCCGCGCAGCTCAAGCCGACAATCAAACCCTGCCACAAACCGCTCGGGCCCCGAGGCTCGCCGAGCCAGTCGGTCAGCCCGAGGGCATAACCCACCGGCAAGCCAATGCCCCAGTAGGCGAACAGGGTCAGGATCATCGTCACGCGGGTGTCCTGATAACCGCGCAGGGCGCCAGCCGCGGTGACCTGAATCGCATCGGAAAACTGGAACAGCGCCGAATACACAATCAGCATCGCCGCGATGTGAATCACCGTCGGGTCAGCGGTGTAGATGGCCGCAATCGGTTCGCGCAGCAGCAACATCATGCTCGCCGACAGGCAGGCGTAGGCCAGCGCGGTGCCCATGCCGACGCCAGCGGCAAAACGCGCTTCACGCGGTTCCTCACGGCCCAGTGCCTGACCGACGCGCACAGTCACGGCCATGCCTAACGAGTACGGAATCATGAACACCAGCGAACTGACGTTCAGCGCAATCTGGTGCCCAGCCACGACGGTGGCGCCGAGGCTGCCGATCAGCAGGGCGATCACGGCAAAAATGCTCGACTCGGCAAACACGGCGATGCCGATTGGCAGGCCGATGGCCAGCAGACGCTTGATCACCGCCCATTGCGGCCAGTCGAAACGGCTGAAAATTTCGCTCGAACGGTAGGCCGGTGCCCAGCGCTCATAACCGGCCAGACCCAGCGCCATCACCCACATCACGATGGCTGTGGCCCAGCCGCAGCCGACGCCGCCCATGGCCGGCACACCGAAGTGGCCATAAATGAAGACGTAGTTCAGCGGTATGTTCAGCGCCAGACCGCACAGGCCCAATACCATTGCCGGGCGGGTACGACCGATGCCGTCACTGGTGCAGCGCAGGACGTGATAGAACGCTACCGCCGGCAGGCCGCTGGCGATGCCATGCAGGTATTGCATGCACGGGTCGATCAGCTCTGGATCAACCTTCATCAGGTGCAGCACCGGCTCGGCGGCGACCAGCATCGCCGTGGCAATCAGGCCGACCACCAGCGCCAGCCACAACGCTTGACGGACAATCGGGCCGATCTCGCTGTGGGTGCCAGCGCCAAAGCGCTGGGCGACTTTCGGCGTGGTTGCCAACAGGGTGCCGGTCATCAGCAGAAAAACCGGCACCCAGATCGAGTTGCCCAGAGCCACGGCCGCCAGATCTTTTGGCCCGACGCGCCCGGCCATCACCGCATCGACGAAGCCCATGGCCGTGGTCGCCAGTTGAGCGATGATGATCGGCAAGGCCAGGGCGAGCAGGTTCTTGAACTCCAGACGAATCCGCGCGGGGCGGGTCAGGGAGACGGCGACAGGTTGGTCAGTTACAGAATTCACAGGCAAAGCGTCCACAGAGGTTGATGCGCAAGGCGCCGCATTCTACGCCGCTGACGCTTTGGTCAGGAAAAATCCTCTGTTGCGGATTTGTAATCTACTGGAAGGCGATTGCTCCCTCGCCACAGGGGCAGTGCTGTTCTTGCGCTTGCAATCAAAGCCCGCTGGCTCGGCGACCGATCTGCACCTAAACTGCCGATCCGCCCAAGGAGCCCGCCATGCTGATTGTTGCTGACGAAAATATCCCGCTGCTCGATGCCTTTTTTGCCGGTTTCGGTGAGATCCGCCGGGTTCCGGGCCGTTCCATAAACCGTGCGACGGTGGAGCAGGCCGACGTGTTGCTGGTGCGTTCGGTGACCAACGTCAACCGCGCGTTGCTGGAAGGCAGCAAGGTTCGCTTTGTCGGCACCTGCACCATCGGTACTGATCATCTGGATCTTGAGTACTTCGCCGAGGCTGGCATTAACTGGTCAAGCGCGCCCGGCTGCAATGCCCGTGGCGTGGTCGATTACGTACTGGGCAGTCTGATGACGCTCGCCGAAATCGAAGGTGTCGATCTGACTCAGCGGACTTACGGAGTCGTCGGCGCCGGTGAGGTGGGTGGGCGACTGATCAAGGTCCTCAAGGGGTTGGGCTGGAACGTCAAAGTCTGCGATCCACCGCGCCAGGCCACCGAGGGGGGCGATTACGTCAGCCTCGAGCAGATCATTGAGCAATGCGATGTGATCAGTCTGCACACGCCGCTGACCAGAAGCGGCGCAGGCGCGACCTGGCATCTGTTCGATCAGCAACGTTTGCAACAGCTCAAGCCCGGTGCCTGGCTGATCAACGCGGCGCGCGGTCCTGTGGTGGATAACGCCGCACTGCGCAAAGTGCTGCTGCATCGTGAAGACTTGCAAGCCGTTCTCGATGTTTGGGAAGCCGAGCCCGAAGTCGATGTCGAACTGGCCGAACTCTGCGTACTGGCCACGCCACACATTGCCGGCTACAGCCTTGACGGTAAACAGCGCGGGACGGCGCAGATCTATCAGGCGTATTGCGAATTCACCGGCCAGCCCGCGAGCATCCAGCTCAGCGATCTTTTGCCAGCACCGTGGCTGTCGGAAGTCACCTTGCATGCCGACAGCGATCCGGCCTGGGCGCTGGCGATGTTGTGCCGTGGCGTGTACGACCCCCGCCGGGATGACGCGGATTTCCGTCGCAGCCTTGTAGGCAATGTCGGCGAGCAGCGTGCGGCGTTCGATGTGTTGCGCAAGCAGTATCCGGTGCGGCGCGAGATTGAAGGGCTGAAGGTGCGGATTGAAGGGGAGTCGTCAGAATTGCGCCAGATAGTGGCGGCGCTGGGTGCGGTTGCTGTTTAAAAACCGAGGTGGCTTTATCGCTGGCAAGCCAGCTCCCACAGGTTTCGCGGAGTGCGCAGATTTTAAGTACGACGAAAATCCTGTGGGAGCTGGCTTGCCAGCGATAGCTTCACCACAATCCCGGATTTACAGACAGAAAAAACCCGGCCAAAGGGGCCGGGTCAGGAAGACGGTGGCTATATCACTTTTGTTCGGCAGGCTTGACCAATCGCTTCTCCAGGTCGCGGCAAGCGTCCTGGATCATGTCTTCAGTGATCGGTACTTCACGCCCGTCCTTATCGATAATCGAGCAACCCAGAGTTTGGCCGGGCTTGGTGCGGATCACTTCAATCTTGTCTTCGCTGCGGTGTTGCAAGGACATGGCCTGTCTCCTCATCAGGTTGTGCGCCTAGGTTAAAACCCCCACGTGACCGGGCTGTGACAACTCCCTGCGGTCTGTCGGCGGCGGCATCTCCACTCAAACAGAAATGACCGTTCGTCTCAACTGCGACGTTAGACCAATAGCAACTATGGCCTAGTCTTTGGGGGCATATTTAACCTGACTCATTGTGATTTACAGAGTTCCACCCCAAAGAAGGTTTACGCTAGCCCTTTCATCACCATGGATGCGTACCTGAATGACCCCGAAGCTTTCTTCAAGGCACCGTCGCGCGCTGCGTCTGACCAGTCGATTTCTGGCCCCTTACCGCTGGCAAGTCATCGGTGCGCTGCTGGCGCTGATCGTCACCGCCGCCGTCACGTTGTCGATGGGGGAGGGGATCAAACTGCTGGTCGATCGGGGCTTCATGACCCAGTCTCCGCACCAGCTCAATCAGAGCATCGGCATTTTCATGTTGATGGTGCTGGGTCTGGCCGTCGGTACGTTTGCGCGGTTTTACTGGGTGTCCTGGATTGGCGAACGCGTCGTGGCCGATATTCGCCGCGAGGTGTTCAACCATCTGGTTTATCTGCACCCAGGCTTCTATGAGAACAACCGCAGTTCGGAGATCCAGTCGCGGCTGACCGCCGACACGACGTTGCTGCAATCGGTGATCGGTTCGTCGCTGTCGATGTTCCTGCGTAATCTGCTCATGGTCATCGGTGGCGTCATCCTGCTGTTCGTGACCAACGCAAAACTCACCAGCATCGTGGTGATTGCCTTGCCGTTCGTGGTGGCGCCGATTCTGATTTTCGGTCGGCGTGTACGAAACCTGTCGCGGTTGAGTCAGGACCGGGTTGCCGATATCGGCAGCTACGTTTCCGAAACTCTCGGCCAGATCAAAACCGTGCAGGCCTACAACCATCAGGTGCAGGACGAACAGCGCTTTTCGGCGACGGTGGAGGACGCTTTCGACACCGCGCGCAAACGCATTTTCCAGCGCTCATGGATGATCACCATGGTGATCGTGCTGGTGCTGGGCGCGGTGGCGGTGATGTTGTGGGTCGGTGGCATGGACGTGATCGCCGGGCGAATCACCGGGGGCGAACTGGCGGCGTTTGTCTTTTACAGCCTGATCGTGGGCAGTGCGATCGGTACTTTGAGTGAAGTGATCGGCGAACTGCAACGCGCTGCCGGCGCTGCCGAGCGCATCGCTGAATTGCTGCGTTCGGAGAACATTATCCAGTCGCCAACCACGGGCCTTGTGACCTTGCCGGCGCGGGTGCGCGGTGAGCTGCAAATGCAGGATGTGCGTTTTTCCTACCCCTCGCGTCCTGAAAGCTACGCCGTCAACGGCTTGAATCTGACTATCCGCGCCGGAGAGACGCTGGCGCTGGTGGGGCCGTCCGGTGCTGGCAAGTCCACGGTGTATGACTTGCTGCTGCGCTTTTATGACCCGCTGGAAGGACGGATCCTCATCGATGGCGTACCGCTGACCCGTCTCGACCCGTTGGACCTGCGCCGCCACTTCGCCTTGGTATCACAGTCGCCAGCACTGTTTTTTGGCAGCGTTGAAGAGAACATTCGTTACGGCAACCCGGGGGCAACGCTGGACCAGGTCAAGCAAGCGGCAAGAATTGCCCATGCCCACGACTTCATCGAGAAAATGCCCAACGGTTACCAGACCCATCTCGGCGATGGTGGTCTCGGCCTTTCCGGCGGCCAGCGGCAACGTTTGGCGATTGCCCGTGCGTTGCTGGTCGACGCGCCGATCCTGCTGCTGGATGAAGCCACCAGCGCCCTCGATGCGCAAAGCGAGCATCTGATCCAGGAAGCTCTGCCAAGCCTGATGGAGAACCGCACCACGCTGGTGATCGCGCATCGACTGGCCACGGTGAAAAACGCTGACCGGATTGCGGTGATGGACCAGGGCAAACTTGTGGCCATTGGCACCCATCAGGAACTCATCGTCAGCAATCCGCTGTATGCGCGGCTGGCGTCATTGCAGTTCAACGATGGAAAAGTAACGGTTGATCAAGTCTGATGGACACTGCTCGCATCGGGCATTATGGCGGCCTGTTTGGAATGCCTGGATGAGGACATGAGCCGTTACCAACCGCCGTTGACCCTAACCACACGAATGATTGCGTTGATCGCCGAAATCAGCGAGCAAATCGGTCAGCTTTCGGCTGGGGGCGATAGTCGGCAGACGCCTCATCTGCGTCGAGGCAATCGTATTCGTACGATTCAGGCCTCTTTGGCAATCGAAAACAATACATTGAGTGTCGAGCAGGTAACCGCAGTGCTCGCCGGGCAACGGGTTTTAGGTTTGCCCAAGGAAATTCAAGAAGTGCGCAATGCGTTTACAGCGTATGAAACCATGCCGCAATGGCAGCCTGACAGCAGGGCTGACCTGCTTCAAGCGCATGAGATGTTGATGCATGGGCTGATTGATGAGTGCGGGCACTTTCGTCGAGCGGGTGTGGGGATTTATCGCGGAGAACAACTGGTTCATATGGCGCCGCCTCCGAGCCGCATATCACCGCTGATGGATGACTTACTGGCATGGCTTGTGCGCTCTGAATGGCATCCGCTGATCATCAGCTGCGTATTCCACTATGAATTTGAGTTCATCCATCCGTTTGCTGATGGAAACGGTCGAATGGGACGGCTGTGGCAAACATTGATATTGAGCCAATGGCGCCCGGTCCTGGCGTATTTGCCGGTCGAAGCGGTGATTCGAGAGGAGCAGGATGCCTATTACTCTGCCTTGTCTGCTTCTGACCGGCAGGGAGAGTCAACGCCTTTCGTCGAGTACATGTTACATGCGCTAAATGTTTCGTTGCGAGAAGCCATCGCTAATGAGTCAGCAAGCGACCCAGTAACCGACCCAGTAACCGACCTAGTAGCAAGATTATTGTTAACTCTGGGACCTCGTTCTTTGAGGATCAGTGATGTGATGGCAGAGATGAGCCTGGCTCACAAGGCTACGTTCAGATCCAACTATCTCAAGCCGGCCTTAACCGCTGGAATGATCGAAATGACAGATCCTCAATCGCCCAAGAATCCAACCCAGAAATATCGGCTTACTCAACTTGGCAAAATGATGGTTAAAAAGTTGAAGTGTTAAGTCCGCAGCCGATAGCTCAATAAAAAATGCCCGTATCTCGCGATACGGGCATCTTTCGTTATCTGGCACTAAGCGCTGGATTACTGATCATCAAAATACCGCTCGTGCCAATCCACCAGTGGCTGTGGTGAATTGAGCTTCTGGCCGTAGATCACCGAATAAGACAGTACGTTCTGCACGTACTGACGGGTTTCGTCGAAGGGAATGCTTTCCACCCAGACGTCGAAACTCAAGTGATCAGCGCCGCGCAGCCATTGGCGTACGCGACCGGGCCCGGCGTTATAGGCGGCGGAAGCGAGGACGCGGTTGCCGTTGAACTGGCTATGGACCTGGCTCAGGTAAGCGGCGCCGAGCTGGATGTTCTTGTCGGGATCGAGCACCTGCTGTGGCGAGGCCAGCGGGATGCTGAACTTGCGCGCGGTTTCCTTGGCGGTGCCGGGCATCAGCTGCATCAGGCCACTGGCGCCGACGCCGGAGCGAGCGTCGTCCATAAACGCACTTTCCTGACGGGTGATCGCGAACACCCAGCTCGAATGCAGCCCACGTACCTTGGCTTCACGCACGAGGGTTTCGCGGTGGGCCATCGGGAAGCGGATATCCAGATCGTCCCAGTATTGCGCCTGACTGATCGTGCGGATCGCCGGGAAATACCATTTCAGGTCGTAGGCGAGTTTGGCCTGGGCGACCATTTCGTCGCGATTGAAGTGGCGGCTGACGTGATACCACTCGCGGCGACCGTCGACGATCTGCCCGCGGGCATGGAATTCCAGCGCACGGCGCACGCCCGGCGTGTTGCGCACTTTGTTGATTAGCGCCTGGCTCAGCACCAATGGCTTGTTGTTGAGCGAGTAGGGCGACTGCGAGCGGTCAGCGGCGAGGAAACCGTAGAAGTCCCGTTCCCGCGCCAGATTTTTGTACAGGGTTTGTGCTTGCGGGTTCTGCGGTTGGGCCAGTTCAAGGCTACGCGCCTGCCAGTAGCGCCAGCGGTTGGTGGTGGCCAGGTCTTGCGGAAGACGCTTGGTCAGTTCGTATGCGTCGTCCCAGCGAGCGAGGCGCAGCAATAGGCGCAAACGCCATTCCGAGACGGTGTTGTCGCGCAACTCCGGATCGTATTTGGTCATCACGTCCAGCGCGCGGCTGTCGAAACGCCGAGCGAGGGTCAGACCGATTTCCCGGGCAATCGCGACTTTTTCATCGCGGGAGAAATGCATGCTGCTGGCGTAACCGTCGAGCAACGCCATGGCCTTGTCCGGATCCTGACGTGCCAGTCGGCGCAAGCCGAGGCTGACCACATCGGACATCGGCTCATCGGCCGGGGTGAAGCGCGAAGGTTGATTGAGCAACTCCGGTTTTTGCGCCACATCCACCAGCAAACGACCGCGCGGGGCGAGGGTGGTCAGGCCGTTGACCAGACTGTTGGCCAGTGGATAGTTGCGTGCCTGGGCGGCGAGCTTGGTGCGTTCCCAGCGTTTCTGTTCGGTGAGCTGGCCATCGGCGGCCCAGATGCCGAACAGCGCGTCGCAGGCCGCCGGTTGCGATTTGCCGGTCAGCCACAGTTTGTCGGCATTGGCATAGCCTTCGGCCTTGTGGCCGCTACTAATCTGGTACTGCGCATTGAGGCAGTCGAGTTCAGTGAAGTTGAGTTTCGGGTCGTAATATTTGACGAAGGTGGCCCAGTCGCCACGGTCGGCGAGCCAGCGCAACCAGCGCAGCTTCATCCAGTTGGCCTGGGGCAGGTCGCCGTGCTCGGCGAGGAATTTCTCGATTTCGGCGTTGCTCGCGGTTTTCAGGCGCGCGGTCAGTTCGTCGTAAGCGAGGTATGGTTCCAGCGGATAATCGGCCAAGGCCTGGCTGTAGCGGAAATACGGCCCGGTATCGCCCTTGGCCAGCGCGCGTTTGGCTTCATCGTAATACTGGCGTTGGGTCGACAGATCCACCGCCTGGGCGGATTGAACGGCAGTGGCGGTAAGTAGCAAACAGGACAAAACACTGAGAAGGCGACTGCGCATGAGACATCCGGGCAGAGAAATCATGACAAGTGCCGACCTGAATCAGCACTGAATTGTCTGTAGCTTAGCCTTTTGCCAGCAAGCGGCGAAAGCTTTGCGGGCCTCACAGCACAAGTTCGCAACAAATGTTGTGCAGAGTGCTTCGACAGACAAATTGCCGGCCTGCTGAAGCCCTAAGTCAGGTAGAATGCGCGCCCGGTTTTTGGAGAAGCTCATGACCCTGCTCAAATTCAGCGATGTGTCCCTTGCATTCGGCGCGATGCCGTTGTTGGACAAGGTGTCCTGGCAGATCGCCCGTGGTGAGCGGGTGTGCATCATCGGCCGCAACGGCACTGGCAAGTCCAGCATGATGAAACTGGTCAAGGGCGACCAGAAGCCCGATGACGGCTCGGTGTGGCGTGCCCCCGGTCTGAAAATCGGCGAATTGCCGCAAGAATTGCCAGTGGCCGACGATCGGACTGTGTTCGACGTGGTTGCCGAAGGCCTCGATGGTGTGGGCGCGTTGCTCGCCGAGTACCATCACCTTGCGCAGAACTGCGTCACTGAAGAAGACCTCAACAAGCTGATGCACGTTCAGCAAGACCTCGAAGCCCGTGATGGCTGGCGCTTGCAGACCCTGGTCGAAAGTACCCTGAGCCGCCTGCAACTGCCGGCCGACAAGACCCTCGCCCAGTTGTCCGGCGGCTGGCGTCGTCGCGTGCTGCTGGCGCAGGCGCTGGTGTCCGAGCCGGATCTGCTGCTGCTCGACGAACCGACCAACCACTTGGACATCGGTGCGATTGCCTGGCTTGAAGAAGCGCTGAAAGATTTCCAGGGCGCCGTGCTGTTCATCACGCACGACCGTTCCTTCCTGCAAAATCTTGCCACGCGCATCCTTGAACTGGATCGCGGCGGTCTGATCGACTGGAACGGCGACTACGCCAGTTTCCTCGTGCACAAAGAGGCTGCGCTGGCGGCCGAAGAAACCGCGAACGCGTTGTTCGACAAGAAACTGGCTCAGGAAGAAGTCTGGATTCGCCAGGGCATCAAGGCCCGTCGCACCCGTAACGAAGGCCGCGTCCGTGCCCTGAAAGCCCTGCGTGTTGAGCGCAGCGAGCGTCGTGAGCGCACCGGCAAGGCCAACATTCAGCTGGACACTGCCGACAAATCCGGCAAGCAGGTGATGGTGCTCGAGAACGTGAGTTTCGCTCACCCGGGCGGCCCGTTCCTGATCAAGGATTTCTCGATGGTCCTGACGCGCGGCGACCGTATCGGTTTGCTCGGCGCCAACGGTACCGGCAAGACCACTCTGTTGAAGCTGATGCTCAGCGGTCTGCAACCGACCAGCGGCACAGTGGAGGAGGGTACGCGGATCGACGTGGCTTACTTCGACCAGTTGCGCCATCAACTGGATCTGGAAAAAACCGTTATCGATAACGTTGCCGAAGGTCGCGACTTCATCGATATCGACGGCCAGAGCCGTCACGTACTGAGCTACCTTGGCGACTTCCTGTTCAGCCCGCAGCGTGCCCGCACGCCGGTCAAGGCGCTGTCGGGTGGTGAGCGTGCGCGTCTGTTGCTGGCCAAACTGTTCAGCAAACCGGCGAACCTGCTGGTCCTCGACGAACCGACCAACGACCTCGACGTGGAAACCCTCGAGTTGCTCGAAGAAGTGCTGCTGACCTTCAACGGCACCGTGCTGATGGTCAGCCACGACCGGGCATTCCTCGACAACGTCGTGACCAGCACCCTGGTTTTTGAAGGCGAAGGCAAGGTGCGTGAATACGTCGGTGGCTATCAGGACTGGATCCGTCAGGGCGGCTCGCCGCGCCTGTTGGGCGTGACCGAAAGCAAGTCGGGCAAGGCTGACTTGAATTCGGCGGTGGTCACTGCTGAGCCTGCTGTGGTCGCAGCGCCTGCCGCCGCTGCCCCGGCTGCCAAGAAGAAGTTGAGCTACAAGCTGCAACGCGAGCTGGAAGCGTTGCCGGGCGATATCGACGCCAAGGAACAGCAGATCGCTGCTGTTGAGGCTGAGATGGCTGAAGCCGGTTTCTACCAGCGTCCGGCGGCTGAAACGGCCAAGGTGATTGCTTCGCTGGAGCAGTTGCAGGCTGAGCTGGATGCGTTGGTGGAGCGATGGGCCGAGCTGGATGCCTGATTGTCTCTGATGTGAAAAAGCCCGGCGTTCAGTGATGAACGCCGGGCTTTTCATATGCGATGCGAGCTACAGGTCGATGCGGATCCATTGTTGGGGCGGGCTGATCGCTCCCACAGGTTATGTATCTCAGCGTTTGACGAGGTGCACCGCCAGCACATCGCAAGGTGCGCCGTGTAGTACATCGTTGGCGGTCGAGCCGAGGAGCAATGCCAGACCGTGACGACCATGGCTGCCGACCACGATCAGATCGCACGCCTGTTCCTTGGCGAAATGATGGATTTCCTGGCGTGGCTGGCCGTAGGTCAAGTGGCAGTTGGCGCCTTCGAGTTCGGAGTACTTGAGTTTCAAGCGCTCAAGCCGCTCTTTGGCCTGATCGAACTGTTGCTGTTGCAGTTGTGACAGGTCCATTGGCACGTCGCCACCGAACGCCATGGCCATCGGCTCGACGATATGCACCAGCGACAGCTTGGCGCCGTTGCTCACCGACAGCTCTCGGGCGCGGTGGATGACAGGGTCGCACTCTTCAGTCAGGTCTACGGCGACCAGGATGTGGTGGTAGGGCATGAGGTGCTCCTCGTGAGGGTTCAATATTGTTAAGTATGGCTGGTTTCAAGCGCATTGGTTCCAAAGTGACGCAATGGGCTCATCAAGATTCGGGAGTACAGATATGACGGTCTGGATAGTGGTGTCAATCCTGCTGGTGGTATTGAGTCCGCTGGCGTGGTTGCGTCCATCGCGCGCGCAGAGCGGGCGCATCGCCCTGCGTATGGAGGCGCGGCGCATCGGGCTGGCCATGCAGCTGGCGCCTCAGGAGTGGCCGCATTGGCTCTCGCAAGAGCCGCCAAGCCCCTGCGCGCAGTACCATCGCCCGCGGCGTGGCAATCAGCCGGCGTGCTGGACTTACTGGCAAAAATCGCCGGGTGTCTGGGTCAATCAGTGGCAGGAGGTCTGCGAGGATCGGGCACTGCTCAATCATTTCGAAAAATTGCCGGACAATGTCTACAAGGTCGAGGCGGATAAACAGATGATCGCCTTATATTGGGGCGAGAAGGGCGAAGCAACGGTTCTGCAGGATATCGACGCCACACTGAAAGCGCTGGCATGACGCGCGGACTTTTCGCACTGCAATGGTGTGAAGCGTCCGGCAGACGAGCAATAAAAAGCCCGACATGATTCATCGGGCTGGGTTGGCCAGGCAGGCCGGAAACTTTTTTGATGCCGGTCGCGTCGAGCGGCAAGCGCACTTTCTCTGTAGTCCCAGCCAGCGTAGCCTTTTAAACAGGGCTCGTTGCGAATTAGGGCGAATTTTCTAACTATTGATTCTATGAATGGCTTCACATGCAGACGCGTGTTGCTGGTCTTCGTGGTACGGAAATGACCGCAAAGTCGCATTTCAACCCGTATTTTGGGCGATTGACAATTGTCGGAAATTCCGTGAAGGTGACGTACCCAAATCAAACGGGCGTATGAATTGAGCGTTTGTCTTACAGACCGCTCCTACAGAATCCCGACTATCGCGTTGGCGGGTGTGCCGGGTGGATTGGCGTCAGCATCGACGAAAAAGCGTCCTGCCAAGCCATTCGCCTGCGTCCGACGTGTACTGTTCAGCTTCCATATCGTGGAGATCAGTTGATGATTTACGAAGGTAAAGCCATCACGGTTAAAGCTCTTGAAAGTGGCATCGTCGAATTGAAATTCGACCTCAAGGGTGAGTCCGTCAACAAGTTCAACCGTCTAACCCTGAACGAACTGCGTCAGGCCGTAGACACCATCAAGGCAGATGCTTCGATCAAGGGCGTGATCGTCAGCAGTGGCAAGGACGTGTTCATCGTCGGCGCCGACATCACCGAATTTGTCGACAACTTCAAGCTGCCGGATGCCGAGCTGGTTGCTGGCAATCTCGAAGCCAACAAGATCTTCAGTGATTTCGAAGACCTCAACGTCCCAACCGTAGTGGCCATTAATGGCATCGCACTGGGCGGCGGTCTGGAAATGTGCCTGGCGGCTGACTATCGGGTTATGTCCACCAAGGCCAAGATCGGTCTGCCGGAAGTCAAACTGGGCATCTACCCAGGCTTCGGCGGCACCGTGCGTCTGCCGCGTCTGATCGGTGTCGACAACGCCATCGAATGGATTGCAGCCGGCAAGGAAAACCGCCCTGAAGACGCCCTGAAAGTCAGCGCCGTCGACGCCGTGGTTGCTCCTGAGAAGCTGCAGGAAGCTGCCCTGGAACTGATCAAACGCGCTATCTCCGGCGAGTTCGACTTCAAGGCCAAGCGTCAGCCGAAACTTGAAAAACTCAAGCTGAACGCCATTGAACAGATGATGGCTTTCGAAACCGCCAAAGGTTTCGTCGCCGGTCAAGCTGGCCCGAATTACCCGGCGCCGGTTGAAGCAATCAAGACCATCCAGAAAGCCGCGAACTTCGGTCGTGACAAGGCGCTGGAAATCGAAGCTGCAGGTTTCGTCAAGTTGGCCAAGACCTCTGCCGCGCAGAGCTTGATCGGCCTGTTCCTGAATGATCAGGAGCTGAAGAAAAAGGCCAAGGCCTACGACGAAATCGCCAAAGACGTGAATCAGGCCGCTGTGCTTGGTGCTGGCATTATGGGTGGCGGTATCGCCTACCAGTCGGCCTCCAAAGGCACGCCGATCCTGATGAAGGACATCAACGAGCACGGTATCGAGCAGGGTCTGGCCGAAGCCGCCAAGCTGCTGGTTGGCCGCGTTGATAAAGGTCGCATGACCGCTGCGAAAATGGCTGAAGTGCTCAACGGCATTCGTCCGACCCTGTCCTACGGCGACTTCGGTCACGTTGATCTGGTTGTCGAAGCTGTGGTCGAGAACCCGAAGGTCAAGCAAGCCGTACTGGCTGAAGTCGAAGCCCAGGTCAAAGAGGACACCATCCTCGCGTCCAACACCTCGACCATTTCCATCAGCTTGCTGGCCAAGGCCCTCAAGCGTCCGGAAAACTTCGTAGGCATGCACTTCTTCAACCCGGTGCACATGATGCCGCTGGTGGAAGTGATCCGTGGCGAGAAGTCCAGCGAGCTGGCCGTCGCCACCACTGTTGCTTACGCCAAGAAAATGGGCAAGAACCCGATCGTCGTCAATGACTGCCCGGGCTTCCTGGTCAACCGCGTGCTGTTCCCGTACTTCGGCGGTTTCGCCAAACTGGTCAGCGCCGGTGTCGACTTCGTCCGTATCGACAAAGTCATGGAAAAATTCGGCTGGCCAATGGGCCCGGCCTACCTGATGGACGTAGTCGGCATCGACACCGGTCACCACGGTCGTGACGTGATGGCTGAAGGCTTCCCGGATCGCATGAAGGATGACCGTCGCTCGGCCATCGACGTGCTTTACGAAGCCAAGCGCCTGGGTCAGAAGAACGGCAAGGGCTTCTATGCCTACGAGGCCGACAAGAAAGGCAAGCAGAAGAAGGTCGCCGATCCGTCGGTGCTGGAAGTGCTCAAGCCGATCGTTTACGAGCAGCGTGAAGTCACTGACGAAGACATCATCAACTGGATGATGATCCCGCTGTGCCTGGAAACCGTGCGTTGCCTGGAAGACGGCATCGTTGAAACTGCCGCCGAAGCCGACATGGGTCTGGTCTACGGCATCGGTTTCCCTCCATTCCGTGGCGGTGCGCTGCGCTACATCGATTCGATTGGTGTTGCCGAGTTCGTTGCCCTGGCTGACCAGTACGCTGATTTGGGCGCGCTGTACCACCCGACCGCGAAGCTGCGCGAAATGGCCAAAAACGGCCAGAGCTTCTTCGGTTAAGCGCCCCCAACTAGAGTGAGAGTGAACTTATGAGCTTGAATCCTAGAGACGTCGTGATTGTCGACTTCGGTCGTACTCCGATGGGCCGCTCCAAGGGCGGCATGCACCGCAACACCCGCGCCGAAGACATGTCGGCGCACCTGATCAGCAAATTGCTGGAACGCAACAGCAAGGTCGATCCTGCTGAAGTCGAAGACGTGATCTGGGGCTGCGTCAACCAGACCCTGGAGCAGGGCTGGAACATCGCGCGCATGGCGTCGCTGATGACCCAGATTCCGCACACTTCGGCTGGCCAGACCGTCAGCCGTCTGTGTGGCTCGTCGATGAGCGCGCTGCACACCGCTGCGCAAGCGATCATGACTGGCAACGGTGACGTATTCGTGGTTGGCGGCGTCGAGCATATGGGCCACGTGAGCATGATGCACGGTGTCGATCCGAACCCGCACATGTCGCTATACGCGGCGAAAGCTTCGGGCATGATGGGCCTGACCGCTGAAATGCTCGGCAAAATGCACGGCATCACTCGCGAACAACAGGACGCTTTCGGCGTGCGTTCCCACCAGCTGGCCCACAAGGCAACTGTGGAAGGCAAGTTCAAAGACGAAATCATCCCGATGCAGGGCTACGACGAGAACGGTTTCCTGAAACTGTTCGACTACGACGAAACCATTCGTCCGGAAACCACCCTGGAAAGTCTGGCGGCCCTCAAGCCTGCCTTCAATCCAAAGGGCGGCACCGTGACTGCCGGTACTTCGTCGCAGATCACCGATGGTGCTTCGTGCATGATCGTGATGTCGGCGCAGCGTGCGCAGGATCTGGGTATCCAGCCGATGGCAGTTATCCGTTCGATGGCAGTGGCGGGTGTGGATCCGGCGATCATGGGCTATGGTCCAGTTCCGGCAACACAAAAAGCCCTGAAGCGTGCGGGCCTTGGCATCAACGATATCGACTTCTTCGAGCTCAACGAAGCTTTCGCTGCACAGGCTCTGCCAGTGCTGAAAGATCTGAAAGTGCTCGACAAGATGAACGAGAAGGTTAACCTGCACGGCGGCGCGATCGCCCTGGGTCACCCGTTCGGTTGCTCCGGTGCCCGTATTTCCGGCACCTTGCTGAACGTGATGAAGCAGAATAGCGGCACCTTCGGGGTGGCCACTATGTGCATTGGTCTCGGCCAAGGCATCTCCACCGTCTTCGAACGCGTTTAAGCGTCTCGTCGATGGAAGCCGGGGCCAAGTGCCCCGGTTTTTGTTTTTGTGGATTTATTTTGTTTTTATTTTGAAAAAATTTGAGTGAGGGCCGAAGCGTGCCGATACAACCTGGGCTCTACCAACATTACAAAGGTCCGCAGTACCGCGTATTCAGTGTTGCGCGGCATTCCGAAACCGAAGAAGAAGTGGTGTTCTACCAAGCCCTGTATGGCGATTACGGCTTTTGGGTTCGCCCCTTGAGCATGTTTCTCGAGTCGGTCGAGGTTGACGGCGAGCAGGTGCCACGCTTTGCTTTGGTGCAAGCCGAACCGAGCCTTTTTTCCAAGGCATAAGGCGAGTTCGCACAGAACCCTGTGCTTGACCTCACCTTGTATCAACTATATATAGCGGTGCCGCGTCAGGCGCCAACCGCCTTTCACTTCTAGAATTCAGGAATTTTCTGATCCATGGGCAAATCGCTGGTCATTGTGGAATCCCCGGCTAAGGCCAAGACCATCAACAAGTATCTGGGTAACCAATACGTGGTGAAGTCGAGTATCGGCCATATCCGAGACCTGCCCACCAGCGGTTCGGCTAGCGCCAGCAAAGAGCCAGCCGCCAAGCGCGGCAAGGCTGCTGCGGGCGAAGGTCCGGTGCTCTCGCCGAAAGAGAAAGCGCGCAAGCAGCTCGTCTCGCGTATGGGTGTCGATCCCGATCATGGGTGGAAAGCCCAGTACGAGATCCTCCCGGGCAAAGAGAAGGTCATCGAAGAGCTGCGCCGGCTCGCCAAAGATGCTGACACCATCTATCTCGCAACCGACTTGGATCGCGAGGGGGAAGCCATTGCCTGGCACCTGCGCGAAGCCATCGGTGGTGACGACAGCCGCTACAAGCGCGTGGTGTTCAACGAAATCACCAAGAAGGCGATTCAGGAAGCCTTCTCGGAACCGGGCGAGCTGGATATCGATCGCGTCAACGCACAACAGGCGCGTCGTTTCCTCGATCGCGTTGTGGGTTACATGGTTTCGCCGCTGCTGTGGGCGAAGATCGCCCGTGGCCTGTCCGCCGGTCGCGTGCAATCGGTTGCCGTGAAGCTGGTGGTCGAGCGTGAGCGCGAAATTCGTGCTTTCAACCCGGAAGAGTACTGGGAAGTGCATGCCGATCTCGGCACCACCAAAGGCTCGACCGTGCGTTTCGAAGTCGCTCGCGAAAAGGGCGAAGCCTTCAAGCCGCTGAACGAAGCTCAGGCCATGGCCGCGCTGGAGAAGCTCAAGGCTTCCAGCTACAGCATCGTCAAGCGCGAAGACAAACCGACCAGCAGCAAGCCGTCGGCGCCGTTCATCACGTCCACTTTGCAACAGGCTGCGAGCAATCGCCTGGGCTTCGGCGTGAAGAAAACCATGATGATGGCCCAGCGTCTGTACGAAGCCGGCTACATCACTTATATGCGTACCGACTCGACCAACCTCTCGGCCGATGCCGTGACGATGGCACGTGCTTACATCGAAGACGAATTCGGCAAGAAGTACCTGCCGGAAACGCCGAATGTCTACAGCAGCAAAGAAGGCGCGCAAGAGGCTCACGAAGCGATTCGTCCGTCTGACGCCAACACCATCCCGAGCAAGCTGACGGGCATGGAGCGTGATGCTGAGCGTCTCTACGAGCTGATCTGGCGTCAGTTCCTGGCGTGCCAGATGCTACCGGCGCAATACCTGTCGACCACGGTCAGCGTCGGCGCTGGTGACTTCGAGCTGCGTGCCAAAGGCCGTATCCTCAAGTTCGACGGTTACACCCGCGTGATGCCGCAGATTGCCAAGCCTGGCGATGACGACGTTCTGCCAGACATGGCGCAGGGCGACGTGATGAAGCTGATCAAGCTTGATCCGTCCCAGCACTTTACCAAGCCGCCGGCCCGTTACTCCGAAGCCAGCCTGGTCAAGGAAATGGAGAAACGCGGCATCGGTCGTCCTTCGACCTACGCAGCGATCATTTCGACCATCCAGGATCGCGGCTACGTGACCCTGCACAACCGCCGTTTCTACTCGGAAAAGATGGGCGACATCGTTACCGAGCGTCTGTCGGAGAGCTTCTCGAACCTCATGGACTACGGTTTCACCGCCGGCATGGAAGAGAACCTCGATGACGTGGCTCAGGGCGAGCGCGACTGGAAAAACGTGCTGGACGAGTTTTACGGCGATTTCAAAAAGAAACTCGAAGTAGCCGAAAATCCGGAAAATGGCATGCGTGCCAACCAGCCGGTCATGACCGATATTCCGTGCACCACTTGCGGTCGTCCGATGCAGATCCGTACTGCTTCGACCGGCGTTTTCCTCGGTTGCTCGGGCTACAGCCTGCCGCCGAAAGAGCGCTGCAAGGCCACGGTCAACCTGGTGCCGGGCGACGAAATCGCGGCGGACGACGAAGGTGAGTCGGAATCGTTGGTACTGCGTGGCAAGCATCGCTGCCCGATCTGCAGCACGGCGATGGACGCCTACCTGCTCGACGAGAAGCGCAAGCTGCACATCTGCGGTAACAACCCGGATTGCGCCGGCTACGAAATCGAAGAGGGCAGCTATCGCATCAAGGGCTACGAAGGTCCGAGCCTGGAATGCGACAAGTGTGGCAGCGAGATGCAGCTCAAGACTGGTCGTTTCGGCAAGTTCTTCGGTTGCACCAACCCGACGTGCAAAAACACCCGCAAACTGCTGAAGAGTGGTGATGCGGCGCCGCCGAAGATGGATCCGGTGAAGATGCCTGAGCTGAAATGCGAAAAGGTCAACGACACCTATATCCTGCGTGACGGTGCGTCCGGCCTGTTCCTGGCGGCCAGTCAGTTCCCGAAAAACCGTGAGACCCGTGCTCCACTGGTGATCGAGATTCTGCCGCACAAGGATGAGATCGATCCGAAGTACCACTTCTTGTGCGATGCGCCGCAGAAGGATCCTGATGGTTTGCCAGCAGTGATCCGCTACAGCCGCAAGACCAAGGAGCAGTACGTGCAGACTGAAGTCGACGGCAAGCCTACCGGTTGGAAGGCGTATTTCGACGGTGGCAAGTGGACGGTTGAAGACAAGCGCAGTGCGAAGGCCAAGGCCGAGTAAGCGTTAGTCAGGTACTGAAAAGGCCGTATGACAACCTTCGGGTTTTCATGCGGCCTTTTTGTTTTGTGCTTGCGGTGGGATCGGCTGATCCATGACACTGTCCGGCCTGTGTGAAGCAATTATTTCGTTGTGGAGAGCGCCGTCATGGCTCACGAACTCTATACCCGTACCAATCAGAAGATCTATTTCGCTGGCCTGTCGCTCGAAGCCTTGGCTCGCGCTGAAGAGGGGCGGGCGATGAATTCTCTGGCGTTGATTCAGGCCGGGCGTGAATCGGCGCTGTTTCACCTGTACGGTGCATTGCTTGGGCTGTGCCATGAGATCGCCGGGTTTTATCGTCTGCCGCAGGCCAATGCACCTCGGGCAGAAATGCTGCTGACGCGTGAAGTGCTGGAGTCGATTGCGATTCCCGAACTGGCCGAAATGGTTGAGTTGGCGGGCAACTCTGAAACCTGGCTGGCAAAACTGCTGGCTGCACACTCGGCAATGTTTCAGCCACCACGGGTGCCACACAAACCAAAGGGCGACGTCACGCAGCCGTTGATTCAGGCAGTCAATCTGGATGAAGAAGAGGCGCCGCAAGAGCTAAGTCGAGAGGAACTGGAGAGCTGGCGGCAGAACTTGAAAGGTCTGGCGATACGTTTCCGCGAAGGCTTGAACGAGTGCTGAGGGCGATTGACACGGTGGCAATCTGAAACATGCTGCTGGTCAAGATCCCGAGCGAAGCCTGAATGATGTCTATATAATCCCTGCCTTTCGTGGAGAACAGACCTATATGCCAACGTCCTTTCTAGAAATTGTCGAGTTACCCGACGGCCGAATCGAACTGCGCAGGGCTGAGGACGAGGGTTCTCTGGTGACTCTGGATTTCTCCGAGGATGCCAAGACATTCCTGCAGGGTCAGCATGTGGAAATCGCCAAGGCGATGCTGAGCGTCGGCGTGCAGATGGCAGGCCGGATGATCGAGGGTGAGTTCGATAAAGAAGAGGGGCCGCGGGTTCTTCATTGATTCCCGGCTGCTTCAGGTTCTTGTCGAGACCGCTTCAGATCGGCTTCTCTGTCCTTGGAGAAGCCCTGCGCTTCACACAGCGCGCTTAACTTGTGATCAACCCAATCGAATGTTCAGGCTTTGAGCGTCGCCCATGCGTGCAGCGCTGATCAGTTGTTGCCGTGAACTTGTGTTCAACGGGTTTAGCCAGGTGACCACTGTGTGGCTGCGACCCAGTCGCAAGGCTTCGCAAGCGAGTTGCTGAGCGCTTTGAATGCCTCGCGGTTGCAGCAGCAAAATGCGTTCGCGGTTAAGGCCAGCATCGCGCAGCCACGATTGGGTCAGGCTGGCAGGCGGCGCGATCAGTGTCAGCCAGCGTGCGTCCTGATCGTCGCTCAATTCACGAAGGATCGGGGCCAGCAGGTTCAAACAGTTCCCGGTCGCACCGCGCAGTGACAGCTCACTGAATACTTCAGGTTCGGCATTCCAGGGGCGTTCGACCACATCTTTCAGGATCGGCGCCATCGGTTGCGCCAGAAACGCTTCGAATAAAGGCAGTTGTGTTTGCTGAGGGGTGTGTGGGAACTGCATAAAGCCTCCTTTAGCGGCGGATTACGCCGACACTCAAGCCTTCGATCACCAGTTCCTGATCTTTCAGGTCGACTTCGATAGGGGCGAACTCAGGGTTTTCGGCAATCAGCCAGACTTTGCTACCTTCACGCTTGAAGCGTTTGACGGTCACTTCATCGCCGATACGGGCGACGACAACCTGACCATTACGTGCTTCGCGAGTGGTATGAACAGCGAGCAGGTCGCCGTCGAAAATGCCGATGTCCTTCATGCTCATGCCGTGCACGCGCAGCAGGTAGTCGGCGCGAGGGTGGAAGAACGCTGGATTGATGTTGCAGGATTCCTCGATGTGCTGCTGGGCGAGGATCGGTGCACCGGCAGCGACCCGGCCAATGATTGGCAGGGTAGAGTCGTCGGGCTTGGCTTCAAAGCCGGGGATGCGAATGCCGCGAGAAGCGCCAGGGGTCATTTCGATGGCGCCCTTGCGGGCCAGTGCCTTGAGGTGTTCTTCCGCCGCGTTGGGCGACTTGAAACCCAGCTCCTGAGCGATTTCCGCGCGGGTTGGCGGGTAGCCGTTGTCTTCGAGGCAACGTTTGATGAAGGCCAGAATCTCGGCTTGGCGTGGCGTCAGCTTTAGCATAATGATCGCTCTGTCTTTTTATACAGTGACTGGGATTATATACAGTGAAGCGGTCTTGGCAATGCTCGTTTTTTTGCACGCCGCCGGACGGTCGACCTATCGGCTTATTAATGCGTTGACCTTGTGTGGTTAAATAGCTGACCGACCATTCCCAAAACGAACCGGCAGGCTTGACAACGCACAGGCTGAAACGTATGTTTCAAACAAGTGTTTGTCAGGCGGAGTAGCCATGGCCCAGTCGGAAACCGTTGAACGCATTCTTGATGCTGCCGAGCAGTTGTTCGCGGAGAAAGGTTTCGCTGAAACCTCATTGCGTTTGATCACCAGCAAGGCTGGCGTCAACCTGGCAGCGGTTAACTATCACTTCGGCTCCAAGAAAGCGCTGATTCAGGCGGTTTTTTCGCGGTTCCTCGGGCCGTTCTGCATCAGCCTCGACAAAGAGCTGGAGCGCCGTCAGGCCAAGCCTGAAAACAAGCCGACTCTGGAAGAACTGCTGGAAATCCTCGTCGAACAGGCCCTCGTGGTTCAACCACGCAGCGGCAACGATCTGTCGATTTTCATGCGCTTGCTGGGCCTCGCGTTCAGCCAGAGCCAGGGCCACTTGCGCCGTTATCTGGAAGACATGTACGGCAAGGTGTTCCGCCGTTACATGCTGCTGGTCAACGAAGCGGCACCCCGCATTCCTCCTATCGAATTGTTCTGGCGCGTGCATTTCATGCTCGGCGCCGCAGCGTTCAGCATGTCCGGCATCAAGGCCTTGCGTGCGATTGCCGAGACCGATTTCGGCGTCAACACCTCCATTGAGCAGGTCATGCGCCTGATGGTGCCGTTCCTCGCTGCGGGCATGCGAGCCGAAACTGGTGTCACTGATGCGGCCATGGCGACTGCGCAACTGCGGCCCCGCAGCAAGTCAACGCCGGTAGCCGCCAAGGTTTAACCGCGCACGGGTGGGCGCGGCAGCTTGTATCCGCTAAGCTAGCCGCCCATGCCGACTCTCGTTCTGAACCCGTTCTCCATCGATATCGCCGACCTGCCGGGCACCGCCCTCGGTGGCGATTTCGTGCGGATCGGGTTTTTAGTTTTCAAGGAATCTCTATGACTGCTGGCCTGCAAGGCTCGTTGATGGTGGACGTCGCCGGTACCTGGCTGACGGCTGAAGATCGCCAATTGTTGCGTCAGCCCGAAGTGGGTGGCCTGATCATTTTTGCCCGCAACATCGAGCACCCACGCCAGGTGCGTGAGCTGAGCGCGGCGATCCGCGCGGTTCGCCCGGACTTGCTGCTGGCGGTGGATCAAGAGGGCGGTCGCGTGCAGCGTCTGCGTCAGGGCTTTGTACGTCTGCCGGCCATGCGCGCCATCGCCGACAATCCGAATGCCGAGTATCTGGCCGAGCAATGTGGCTGGATCATGGCCACCGAAGTGCTGGCAGTCGGGCTCGATCTGAGCTTCGCACCTGTGCTGGATCTCGATTACCAGCGTAGCGCCGTGGTCGGCACCCGTTCATTTGAGGGCGATCCCGAACGTGCCGCGCTGCTCGCCGGGGCGTTCATTCGCGGCATGAACAGCGCAGGAATGGCTGCCACCGGCAAGCACTTCCCGGGTCATGGCTGGGCCGAGGCCGATTCCCACGTCGCCATCCCCAACGACGAGCGCAGTCTCGAAGAGATCCGCGCCAACGACCTCGTGCCGTTCGCCAGGCTCAGCAAGCAACTGGCCGCCGTCATGCCGGCTCACGTCATTTACCCGCAAGTCGATTCGCAGCCAGCCGGCTTCTCCCGGCGCTGGTTACAGGACATCCTGCGCGGCGAATTGCAGTTTGACGGTGTGATCTTCAGCGATGACCTGTCGATGGCTGGCGCCCATGTGGTCGGCGATGCTGCCAGCCGCATCGAGGCGGCGCTCAGCGCCGGTTGCGATATGGGCCTGGTGTGCAACGACCGCGCCGCTGCCGAACTGGCCCTGAGCGCCGTGCAACGCATGAAAGTCAAGCCGTCTGCGCGTATCGCGCGGATGCGCGGCCAGTCGTTTGCCAGCACCGATTACCGTCAGGATCCGCGCTGGCTCACCGCCATCGGCGCGCTCAAAGACGCTCAACTGATTGATTAAGGATTTTTCGCTATGACGGTTTACGCAATCATCGGTGGCACCGGCCTGACTCAACTTGAGGGCTTGAGCATTCGCCAATCGCTGGCGGTAGATACGCCTTATGGCGCACCCTCCGCCGAAGTGCAGATTGGCGAATACGCCGGCAAGGAAGTGCTGTTCCTCGCCCGTCACGGTCACCCGCATCGCTTCCCGCCGCACAAGGTCAACTACCGCGCCAACCTGTGGGCGTTGAAGCAGGCCGGCGCCGAAGCGATCATCGCGGTGAATGCCGTCGGTGGCATTCACTCAGCCATGGGCACCGGGCATTTTTGCGTGCCACATCAGATCGTCGACTACACCAGCGGTCGCGAGCACACCTATTTCGCCGATGATCTGGAACACGTCACTCACATCGACTTCAGCTTTCCCTACAGCGAGCCGCTGCGTCAGCAGTTGATCGCCGCCGTGGCTGCTGAAGGCTGCGACTACAGCGATCAGGGCGTATATGCCTGCACCCAGGGCCCACGCCTGGAAACGGTCGCCGAAATCATGCGTCTGGAACGAGATGGCTGCGACATCGTCGGCATGACCGGCATGCCGGAAGCAGCGCTGGCCCGAGAGCTGGATCTGGATTATGCGTGTCTGGCGCTGGTGGTGAATCCGGCAGCGGGCAAGACCACGGAAGTGATCACCATGGCCGAAATCGAGCAGGCGTTGCATGACGGAATGGGCAAGGTGAAGTCGACGTTGGCGCGGGTGCTGGCTGACTAGGGACTGCCCATGAGCATTCTCATCGAACAGCTTAAGTCGTTGGCCTGGGCTCGGGCATTCACTAGCAATGCCCTGGTCAAGGCTCGGGCTTATGCCGCCGGTGATCGGGTAGAGATCATCGAGATCGATGACAGGAAGATCGAGGCATTCTGCGTCGGCTCGGAAGATCAGGCGTATGAACAAACCATTTACCTGTCCGAAGATCGGCGGGGTTCCGTCAACTTGCGTTGCCTGTGCACCTGTCCTGTCGCAATCGACTGCAAGCACTGCGCTGCGGTGCTTTATCACCTGCAGGGCAGTGATCATGAGGCGTCTGAAAATGACGCACAGATCCAGTTGGGGCGGGCGCTGGAACATTGGCTTTCGACCATCCCCGTGCCGGCCAAGCCCGCTGAAGAAGGCGCGCAAACCGCAGGCACGCGCCTGTTTTACAAGCTCAAGCCAACGTCAGTGAGCGGCAAGTGGCTGCTCGATATTTTCAAGGTCTCCCAGCTTAAGAGCGGCGAGTTACGCGAAGTCAAACCGATGTATTCGCTAGCGGAAATGCTCACGCGTCAGCCCGGCTACCTGTCCGAGCTGGATCTGCGCGTCGCCAGGCTGCTGGTTGCCATGCACTCGCACCACGCCTATTACAGCGGCTATCCGCTGGAAGGCAGCAGCGGTGCCGAACTGCTGGAAATGCTCCTGCGCACCTCGCGGCTTTTCCTCGATTTCGTGGATCTGCGACCGTTGGTGCCGGGCGCGAAACGCATAGGCCAGTTCGCCTGGGCCGAGCAGGCCGACGGCGGGTTCCGCGCGCAGTGGAGCAGTGCCGAGGCAGCGCAGGAAACCGTGCTGGCGCTGGAGCCGCTTTATTACCTGGATCGTGAACAGCGGCAGATTGGCCCTCTGTTCAATGAGCTGGAAGAAAAACTGGCCAGTCATTTGACTCTGGCGCCTGACATTCCGGCGCGTCAGGCCATGCAGTTCAGTCATCGCATGAGCGCCGCAACGAGAATCCCGCCGCCCCACCAACTGACCGAACGAGTCATCGACGACGTACTTCCGCAGCCGCAACTCACCCTCGTCAGCGGTCGGGAGCGCTCGCGCTGGGAATACGTTCTTGAGCACCGCGCCGCTCTGGTGTTTACCTACAACGGCCAGCCGACGGTGGATCGCAACCCGGAAGTAATGATCCTCAACGGTACCGAAACCCAGCGCATTCAACGCCAGCCTGCGGTGGAAAAGAAACTGCGCCAGATTCTGCAAAAGCACGGCTTCAAGAAAGCCACCCGCAAGAGTTCGCTGGATCGTCCCGGCGAGATGTTCACGTTGCCGGATGATTCCGCCTGGCTCGGGTTTATGCACGAAGGGCTTGCCACGCTGTGCGCCTTGAACTGGGAAGTCGAGATCAGTCCCGGCTTTCATTTCAATGTGCAGCCAGTCGAGCATTGGTACGCCGAGGTCGAGGAAGAGGCTGGCCATCAGTGGTTTGATTTGCAGTTGGGTATTGTCGTCAATGGCCAGCGCTACAGTTTGCTACCGATCCTTCTGCACTTGTTGCGCACCCAGCCGCGCTTGCTTGACCCGGTCAATCTGGCACAACGCAGCGATGACGAAAAACTCCTGATCGAACTGAAGCCCAGCGGTTTTGGCGACCCATCGGGCGCCAAGGTCGCGCTGCCGCTGAGTCGGGTCAAACCGCTGATGGCCACGCTGGGCGAGTTGTACCTGGGCGGTCATCAGGGCGATGCACTGCGCTTGAGTGTCCCGGACGCCGCGCGCTTGAGTATGCTCGATGGCGTACCGCTGGATTGGCAGGGTGGCGAGCGGCTGCGCACCTTTGCCAAGCGCCTGCAGAACGCCAGTCACACCCACGTCGCTGCGCCGGCCGGCCTTAACGCGCAACTGCGCCCGTATCAGCTCGAAGGTCTGAACTGGATGCAAACCCTACGCGAGCTTGAAGTAGGCGGCATTCTGGGCGATGACATGGGTCTGGGCAAAACGCTGCAAACCTTGGCGCATCTGCTCACGGAAAAACACGCCGGACGCCTCGATTGCCCGGCACTGGCGGTGATGCCGACCAGCCTTATTCCCAACTGGCTCGACGAGGCCGAGCGTTTCACCCCCCAGTTGAAAGTATTGGCGCTGCACGGCTCGGGGCGGCAAAAGGATTTCGCTGATCTGGCTGAGTACGATTTGGTACTGACCACTTACGCGTTGTTGCCGAGGGATCTGGAGGTCTTGCAGCCGCAGACGTGGAGCGTGCTGATTCTCGACGAAGCGCAGAACATCAAGAACCCGCTCAGCAAAGCCGCGCAGGCCGCGCGCGACTTGCAGGCCCGCCAGCGCTTGTGCCTGAGCGGCACGCCATTGGAAAACCACTTGGGCGAGCTTTGGTCGCAGTTTCATTTCCTCATGCCCGGTTGGCTCGGCGACAGCAAGTCCTTCAATCGCGATTACCGCACGCCAATCGAGAAGCACGGCAATGTTCAGCGCATGCAGCACCTGACAGCGCGCATCAAGCCGTTTTTGCTGCGCCGCAAAAAGGATCAGGTCGCCACTGAATTGCCACCGAAAACCGAAATTGTCCATTGGGTCGATCTCAGCGACGGCCAGCGCGACGTCTATGAAACCGTTCGTGTGGCGATGGACAAAAAAGTGCGCGACGAAATTGCCCGCAGTGGCGTGGCGCGCAGTCAGATCATCATTCTTGATGCATTGCTCAAGCTGCGTCAGGTCTGTTGCGACTTGCGCCTGATCAACATGCCGCTGACGGCGAAGGCGCTGCGCTCCGGCAGTGGCAAGTTGGTCAGCTTGATGGAAATGCTTGACGAGCTGCTCAGCGAAGGTCGCCGGATCCTGTTGTTTTCGCAGTTCACCTCGATGCTCGCCTTGATCGAGGAAGAATTGCAGCAACGTGACATTGGCTATTCGCTGCTGACCGGCGAAACCACGGATCGACGCACGCCGGTGAAGGATTTTCAGGGCGGCAAGGTGCCGCTGTTTCTGATCAGTTTGAAGGCCGGAGGTACCGGTTTGAACCTGACCGCTGCGGACACGGTGATTCACTTCGACCCTTGGTGGAATCCGGCGGTGGAAAATCAGGCCACTGATCGGGCGTATCGAATCGGGCAAAACAACCCGGTGTTCGTTTACAAGCTGATCGCTCGCGGCACGGTGGAGGAAAAAATACAGGCGCTGCAACAGGAGAAAGCGGCGTTGGCCGGAGCGGTGCTTGAGGGCGGAACGACGGGCGGCTGGAAGCTGGAGCAGAGTGATATCGAAGCACTGTTTGCGCCATTACCTGGTTCCAGGGAGTGATAGCCTAAATCGGAGGGCAGTATCGGATGGCCCCATTGCTGGCAAGCCAGCTCCCACAGGTTTCGTATTGTTCACAAAATAGTGTTCAACCCTAAATCACTGTGGGAGCTGGCTTGCCTGCGATGGCTATTTATCTGAAAAAGCAGATCTCAGCGCTTGTCGAGCTTATCCGGCAACGGTGCAAACAATGCTTCGATATCGTCGTTCTGCAGCTTCCAGTCTCCAGCCTTGCGCCCGTCCAGCACGCCGGCTGCGAGGTCGGACTTTTCCCTTTGCAGATGCTGAATCTTCTCTTCCACCGTGCCTCGGGCAATCATCTTGTAGACGAAAACCGGCTTCTCCTGGCCGATCCGATACGCACGGTCCGTCGCCTGATTCTCGGTCGCCGGATTCCACCACGGGTCGTAGTGAATCACGGTATCCGCTTCGGTCAGGTTCAGGCCGACACCGCCAGCCTTCAGACTGATCAGAAAGATCTGACGCTTGCCGCTCTGGAATTCCTTCACCGGTGTGCGCCGATCACGGGTCTGGCCCGTCAACAGTGCGTAGGCGACATTGCGTTTTTTCAGCTCGTTTTCGATCAGTGACAGCATCGACGTGAACTGCGAAAACAGCAGAATCCGCCGACCTTCCTCGAACAATTCTTCCAGCATTTCCATCAAGCTATCGAGCTTGCCCGACGTGCTGCCGCGGGCGGGCAGCGTGGCGTCGTTGACCAGGCGCAAATCACAGCAAACCTGACGCAGCTTCAGCAAGGCTTCGAGAATGATGATCTGACTGCGCGCCACGCCTTTGCGGGTGATCTCGTCGCGGACTTTCTTGTCCATCGCCAGGCGCATGGTTTCGTACACATCGCGCTGGGCTTCGTTGAGATCGACCCAGTGGATGATTTCCGTCTTCGGCGGCAGTTCAGTCGCAACCTGTTCCTTGGTGCGGCGCAGCAGAAACGGTTTTATCCGACCATTGAGGTGCTGAAGTCTGACTTCGCTGCCGCGCTTTTCGATGGGCACACGGTAATCGGCGTTGAAGCTTTTGACGTCACCGAGCCAGCCTGGCAGCAGGAAGTGGAACAGCGACCACAATTCACCGAGGTGGTTTTCCAGCGGTGTACCGCTCAGGCACAGGCGCTGGCGGGCATTCAGTTCGCGGGCTGCCTGCGCCGCTTTGCTGTTCGGATTCTTGATGTATTGCGCTTCGTCCAGCACCAGTACGTGCAGCGGCTGTTGCGCCAGACGCTCGACATCCTTGGGCAGCAAAGCGTAGGTGGTGAGGATCAGATCAAAATCAGCCAGATTGTCGAAGTGCTTTTTGCGGCTGGCGCCGTATAGCGCGACCACTTTCAACTGCGGCGTAAAATGCGCTGCTTCATCGAGCCAATTCGGAATCAGGCTGGTGGGCATCACCACCATGCAGGGCCGATCAAGTCGTCCGGCGTTTTTCTCGCTGAGAATATGCGCCAGGGTCTGTAGGGTTTTACCCAGACCCATGTCGTCCGCGAGAATCCCGCCGACTTCCAGTTGTCGCAGTGATTGCATCCAGCTCAAGCCTTCGAGCTGATAGGGGCGCAGCGTCGCGTTCAAGCCTTCTGGCGCTTCTGTGCTGAAGTCGCGGATGTCGCGCAGACGTTGCGCAAATGTGCGGATCTGCTCGCCGCCCTCCCACAGCAGCGGAATGCCCTCCAGCGAGTTAAGGCGCGTTGCGTCGGCCCTGCTCAGGCGCAGGGTGGTTTCACCCGGTTCCTGCAAGTAGAACTCGCCCAGAGTTGCCAATACCGGCTTCAATCGCCCGAGTGGCAGCGCCACTTGCAGCGGCCCGTGCTCGCTGTTGCGCTGCGGAATATTGACCAGAATCAGCTCGTCATCGCGGCGGCGCGCAAGGCGTTCCGGGTTGAGAATCTCTGCGTGCGAACGCATCAGGTTGAGCAGGATCGGCAGCAGGCTCAAGCGCTCGCCGTTGACGATGATCCCCAGCTCCAGATCAAACCAGTCGCGTTCCGGCGCCTGCTCGACCGTGGCGTACCAGTCATCCACCGCCGTCAGATCAAAGCCGAATTCCTCATCGATCTGCAATTCCCAGCCATGGGTGCGCAGCTTCGGCAAATCGTTAAGGGTAAAGGTCAGCCACGCGCTGTCATTGACCATCTCATACAGTTCGCCGGCACTTTCCGGCAGTGCCTTGCTCTGACGGGTGGCGATACGGAAGCCGAGGATTCGTAACTGCTCCCGGTAGGACTGTTCGACTTCCGGATGGCGTTTTATCCGCAGTGTCTGGGTTTCCTGGCGAATCAGGATATCGCTGTTCTTCTGCCCGCTGACGTATTCGTCCAGATAGCTGAACGACAGCGCTGCGCGATGTTGAATGTAGCGCTGCATCTTGCCGTTGCGCGGCTCGAAAGCGCTGAACTCGACACTGGCCAGCCACAGGCGTGGCACCGGCTGCACGTTGTCCACCAGCACTTGTGGTGGCGCTTTCGGGCTGCGGTTTTCCAGTACGGCCTGGAGTTTTTCCAGCAGTTCGGCGTCTTTCGCGGCGGCGGGGTAGTCGAGGGTTTCCTGGATTTGCAGCAATACCGCTGCGCAATGTTTGCAGTTGGTGCGAACTGGGCAGGTGCAGGCGGCGTCGACCAGCAGCAAAGTGCCTTTGGCTGACTCGCGTAGGTGAATGGTCTGACGGTAGACGTTACCGCCCGAGCCTTCGCAACTGGCGGTGATGGTCGCATCGCCTACTTGCGCGATGCGTACCCGGTTTTCCAGGGCGTAGCGGCGGCCACGCTCCAGGCTCTGTTCCTTGAATCGGCTGACCCAGGAGGGTGCCAACGGTTTACTCAGGGGCGCGGACATAAGGACTTCGATCAGTCCGGAATGGCTTCAGGCGCTTCCCGTGGCGCAGGCGCCGTCAGGGAAGTGATCTTGATCAGCAGGGCCAGGTGACCGTTATCGAGGTAGTTGAGTTGACCGTTTTTGGTGTGGCTGTCCTGTTTCAGGCGTTCGCTGGCGGTGACCATGCCGTTGGCGTCGATCTGGTTCACCCAGAAGTCGGCATTCACATCGGTGAAGCGCCCGAGTTTCATTTCCAGGGTGCCCTCGATCGGGAACTGGCCGAACTGTTCCTTGCCATCGCTGACGGCCACCTTGGTCGGTGCCTCGCCGAGGGTCTGTTGCCAGGCCTTATGCAGCAACACGCTGTATTCGCCGCTGGCGGTGAGTTTGTTGGCGACGTCGTTCAGCGCCGGAGTGCGCTGGCTGTCATCGGCCAGGCGCTGAGCGCCGGCAGCCCAGTCTTCCGGCGCAGCGCGGCTGACAATGGCCGGAACTGCGTTCTGACGGACCAGAATCATTTCGACCTGATACAGGTCATCGGCAAACGCCATCGGTGCTACGAAAGTGAGTAGCAGGGTCAGTGAGCGAAACAGGCGCATGCGGCGTCCTTCAAGCAGTTTTCGGGATGAGGCGCTCGAACAGCGCCTCTACAGTATTAAAGCGCTCTTCCGGGCGCTCCATCGGCACCTGGAACTTGAACATGGTGGCGCCTTCGAATTTGTAGCGTTTCGGCTGACTCTGGATCAGTTTGATCAGGGTCATCGGGTCGACCGGCGTCTGCGCGGCGAACTCGATGCGTCCACCCTGCGGGCCGCCGTCGACCTTCTTGATGCCCAGCTGTTCGGCCTGCAACTTCAAGGCCGTGATGCGCACCAGATTCTTGGTCGGCTCCGGCAGCAGGCCGAAACGGTCGATCATCTCGACTTGCAGATCCTTCAAACCTTCCTCGTCGGTGGCCGACGCGATGCGCTTGTACAGAATCAGCCGCGCATGCACATCCGGCAGATAGTCTTCCGGAATCAGCGCCGGCACCCGCAGGTTGACTTCCGGGCCGCCGCCGAGTGGTTGATCAAGGTTCGGTTGCTCGCCCTTGCGGATCGACTTCACCGCACGTTCAAGCATTTCCATGTACAGCGTGAAGCCCACGGCTTGAATCTGCCCGCTCTGGCCATCGCCGAGCAATTCGCCGGCGCCACGGATTTCCAGGTCGTTGGTCGCCAGGACGAAACCGGCACCGAGATCCTGGGTGTTGGCAATCGCCTCCAGACGTTTTTCCGCGTCCGAGGTGATTTGCTGGCGTGGCGGTGTCAGCAGGTAAGCGTAAGCCTGGTGGTGACTACGGCCGACACGGCCGCGCAACTGGTGCAGTTGCGCCAGGCCGAACTTGTCGGCGCGCTCGATGATGATGGTGTTGGCGCTCGGCACGTCGATGCCGGTCTCGATGATGGTCGAGGCGATCAGCACGTTGAAGCGCTTGTGGTAGAAGTCGCTCATCACCTGTTCGAGTTCGCGCTCGCGCATCTGCCCGTGGCCGATGCCGATTCGCGCTTCCGGGACCAGTTCGGCGAGGTCGGCGGCGCATTTCTCGATGGTCTTCACATCGTTGTGCAGGTAATAAACCTGGCCGCCGCGCAGCAGTTCACGCAGCAGAGCTTCTTTGACCGTGCTCTTGTTCTGCTCCATGACGAAGGTGCGCACCGACAGGCGGCGCGCCGGCGGCGTGGCGATGATCGACAGGTCACGCATGCCCGACACCGCCATGTTCAGCGTGCGCGGAATCGGCGTGGCAGTCAGCGTGAGAATGTCGACTTCGCTGCGCAGGGCCTTGAGCTGCTCTTTCTGGCGCACACCGAAACGGTGTTCTTCGTCGATGATCACCAGGCCGAGGTTTTTGATTTTGACGTCATCGGACAGCAGCTTGTGCGTGCCGATAACGATGTCGATCTTGCCTTCCGCCAGATCGGCGATCGCAGCGTTCACTTCCTTGGCGGATTTGAAGCGGCTCATCACTTCCACGGTCACTGGCCAGTCGGCGAAACGATCGCGGAAGCTGTTGTAGTGCTGCTGGGCGAGGAGGGTGGTCGGTACCAGAATCGCCACTTGGCGACCACCATGCACAGCGATGAACGCCGCGCGCATGGCCACTTCGGTCTTGCCGAAACCGACGTCGCCGCAGACCAGTCGATCCATCGGTTTCGGTGCGAGCATGTCTTCGCGCACGGCTTCGATGGTCGACTGCTGATCCGGCGTTTCTTCGAACGGGAAACCGGCGCTGAAGGTCGCGTAATCGGCTTTCGGATCGGCGAACGCGTAACCTTCGCGCGCTGCACGGCGGGCATAGATGTCGAGCAGTTCAGCGGCGACGTCACGTACCTGTTCAGCGGCTTTGCGCTTGGCTTTCTGCCAGGTTTCCGAGCCTAGACGGTGCAGCGGGGCCAGCGAATCGTCGCTACCGGTGTAGCGGGCGATCAAGTGCAGGTTGGCTACCGGCACGTAGAGCTTGGCATTCTCGGCGTATTCGAGAGTAAGGAATTCGGCAGCCTGATTGTCGATTTCCAGAATCGTCAGGCCCAGGTAGCGGCCGACACCGTGGTCGATATGCACCACCGGCGCGCCTTCACGCAACTCGGTGAGGTTCTTGATCACCGCGTCGTTGTTGGCATCCGCGCGCTTTTCACGACGGCGACGCTGCATCACGCGTTGCCCGAACAGCGGACTTTCCGCGACCAGCACCAGCGCCGGATCGTCCAGCATCAAGCCTTCATCGAGCGGCGCGATGGTGATCGCCAGGCGATCCTTGCTCGCAACGAAATCCGGCCAGCTGTCGACGGTTTTTGGTCGCAGCTTCAGGCGTTCGAGCAGCTCCAGCAAGACTTCGCGACGCCCCGCCGATTCGGCGGTGAACAGCACGCGTCCGGGGAATTCATCAAGGAAGTTCGACAGCGCTGCCAGCGGTTGAGTGGCTTTGGCTTCGATGGCCAGATTCGGCAGTGCCTGGGCCGGAAAGCGTTCGCGACCGACGCCGGTTTCCACGTCCTGCTGGCTGGCGACCACTCGCGGCCAGCTCTTCAGGCGGGCGAAGCAGTCCTCCACCGGCAGGAACAATTCGGCTGGCGGCAATAGAGGGCGCGATGGATCGACGCGGCGCTCCTCATAGCGATTGCGCACGTCGTTCCAGAAGTTTTCCGCCGCCTGCTCGATGCCTGGCAGCGAGAACACTTGCGTGTCCTGCGGCAGGTAATCGAACAGGGTCGAGGTTTCGTCGAAAAACAGCGGCAGGTAGTACTCGATGCCGGCGGGCGTGATGCCGCTGCTCAAGTCCTGAAAGATCGGGCAGCGCCGGAAGTCGACGTCGAAGCGCTCACGGAACCGCGCCTTGAAGCGGGTGACCGCATCTTTTTGCAGCGGGAACTCACGGGCCGGCAACAGCTTGACCGAATCAACCTTGTCGATGGAGCGCTGGTTTTCCGGATCGAAGGTGCGCAAGGTTTCGATTTCGTCGTCGAACAAGTCGATGCGATACGGCAGTTTGCTGCCCATCGGGAACAGGTCGATCAGCGCCCCGCGCACGGTGAATTCGCCGTGCTCGTACACCGTGTCGACGTAGCGATAGCCGCTGGCTTCTAGCCGCGTGCGCATCTGATCGACGTCGAGCTTCTGACCGACATCCAGCACCAGACTGCTGCCGAGCAGGAATTTGGTCGGCGCCAGTCGATGCAGGGCCGTAGTGATCGGCACCACCAGCACGCCATGTTCCAGCTCCGGCAGTCTATAAAGGCTGGCGATGCGCTGGGAAATGATGTCCTGGTGCGGCGAAAACAGGTCGTATGGCAGGGTTTCCCAGTCGGGGAAATGCAGAACGGGCAAATCCGGGGCGAAGAAACTCAGCTCCTGTTCCAGCCGTTCGGCACTCTGGCTGTCGGCGGTCAGTAGCAGGGTGAAGCGCTTGGCAGCGCTGGCAGCCTCGGCAATCGCCAGGCTCAGGGCAGCACCGGGCAAGTTGCCCCAATGCTGTTTACCTGCCGCGGCAGGGAGAATCGGTAGACGCAGAACAGGCACGGAAGGTTGAGCTCCAGGCGTTGCGACAAAGTCGGTAATTGTAGCGGCGTCCGATGCTGCCTGTCAGTTGCAGACTGTGTCTATCTTCGCTGTTTGCACGAAATGTAGTGGTAACCATAAAAAAGAGCACTTTTTTGAGGGTTATGTAGTGCCGAAATCGAGTGGTGTTACGGAGGGTTACAGACATCGTCTAACACTTGTCGAAAAATTGACTGTGCTGGAGGCCCCGGTTTTACTGGGCTGGAGAGCGGCGTTATTTTTTGTGACGGAATTTTGTTACCGATTGCGCGACAAGCGCGCATTGCTACAAGAGGTTCTGGGCGGCATAATGTAGCCCCTTTTTTCTGCCCCTACATGTGGAAGGTTCCCGTGACTCAGAAGCCCGACCAGTGTCTTGGTGAATGGATCGACCGTGAAGCACTCGCAGAAGCGATGATTCCGCTTATCGGTCAGCTCTACCGCAATAACAACGTGGTGAGCTCGATCTATGGCCGCAGCCTGATCAACCAGTCTGTCATCGCGATTCTCAAAGCTCATCGCTTTGCTCGCCATCGTTCTGCCGACGACAGCGAACTCTCCGTCCACGAAACATTCCCACTGCTCAAGGCCATGAGCGAGCTCAAGCTCGGCGCGGCTTCGGTGGATCTGGGCAAGTTGGCGTTCAAATTCCGCAGCGAAGGCAATGGCCGCACCGCCGAGCAATTCGTTCGTGAAGAAATGGCTGACGTGGTTGGCCAGCAAAACGCTTCGGCCCGCAAAGGCACTGATGTTGTGCTGTACGGTTTCGGTCGTATCGGCCGTCTGCTGGCGCGCATCCTGATCGAGAAAACCGGTGGTGGCGACGGTCTGCGTCTGCGTGCCATCGTCGTGCGCAAAGGCGCCGACAACGACCTGACCAAGCGCGCCAGCCTGCTGCGTCGCGATTCGGTACATGGTTCGTTCAACGGCACCATCACCATCGACGAAGAAAACAACACCATCACCGCCAACGGTAACCTGATCCAGGTGATCTACGCGAAGAACCCGACCGAGGTGGATTACACCCAGTACGGCATCAAAGACGCGCTGCTGGTGGACAACACCGGTGTATGGCGTGACGCTGATGGCCTGGGTCAGCACCTGGCGTGCCCGGGTATCGACCGCGTTGTTCTGACCGCGCCTGGCAAAGGCAAACTGAAGAACATCGTTCACGGCATCAACCACGGTGAAATCACCGCTGATGACAAGATCGTGTCCGCCGCTTCCTGCACCACCAACGCCATCGTGCCGGTGCTGAAAGCGGTGAATGACAAGTTCGGCATCATCAACGGTCACGTCGAAACCGTTCACTCGTACACCAACGACCAGAACCTGATCGACAACTTCCACAAAGGCGATCGCCGTGGTCGTTCCGCTGCGCTGAACATGGTAATCACCGAGACCGGTGCTGCCACTGCTGCTGCCAAGGCTCTGCCTGAACTGGCTGGCAAGCTGACCGGTAACGCGATCCGCGTTCCGACGCCAAACGTGTCGATGGCCATTCTCAACCTGAACCTTGAGAAAGCCGCCACCCGTGAAGAGATGAACGAGTACCTGCGCTACATGGCGCTGCACTCCGATCTGCACAAGCAAATCGACTTCGTCAATTCGCAGGAAGTGGTTTCGACCGACTTCGTTGGCTCGCGCCACGCTGGTGTGGTCGACGCTGAAGCGACCATCGTTCAGGACAACCGCGTTGTTCTGTACGTCTGGTACGACAACGAGTTCGGTTACAGCTGCCAGGTAATCCGCGTAATGGAAGACATGGCCGGTGTAAACCCGCCTGCATTTCCGCGCTAAGCCTTAGCTGCACATGAAAACGCCCCGATCTTGGTCGGGGCGTTTTTTTATGCCTGGTAAATATCTGTTGCCTGTTGCGGCCTCATCGCTGGCAAGCCAGCTCCCACAGTGGTTTAGGTCGTTCACAAAGGTGGTGTACACCAAAGAAGCCTGTGGGAGCTGGCTTGCCAGCGATGGCGTCCTATCGGGCGCCGCCAGGTACAGCCGCTTGCGCCGTGCGCAGCTCATGTTTGTTACCCCGGAACAACACCAGCGTCGCAATCAACCCCAACACCGCCGCACCACTGAGCCAGATCCCCGGCGCAGCCTTGTTATCCAGCACATGAATCAGATAAGTGCACGCTGCCGGCGTAAACCCGCCGAACGTCGCTGTCGCCAGGCTGTAGGCCAGCGAAAACCCGGTCGTCCGCACTTCCACCGGCATGATCTCGGTCAGCGCCACGACCATCGCGCCGTTGTACGAGCCGTACAGGAACGACAGCCACAGTTCGACGATCAGCAGATGACTGAAACTCGGGTTGGCCACCAGCCACGACAGGGCAGGGTAGGCCGTCAGAATCGCCAGAATCGTAGCCGCGAGCAGTAGGGGTTTACGGCCGATCTTGTCGGACACCGAGCCCATTACCGGCAGCCAGAAGAAGTTCGACAGGCCGATACACACCGTTACCAGCAGCGCATCGAAATCCGACAGGTGCAGCTCAGCCTTGCCGAACGTCGGGGTGTATGCGGTGATCAAGTAAAAAGACACCGTAGTCATCACCACAAGCGCCATGCCGGCGATGACGATGCCAAAGTTCTGTCCGATCGAACGGACGATTTCCCGCAGGGTAGGGCGATGCTTGCGTGCCTGGAATTCCGGGGTTTCTTCCAGTGAGCGGCGGATGACGAAAATTACCGGAACGATCATGCAACCGATCAGAAACGGCACACGCCAGCCCCAGTCACCCATTTGTTCCGGGCTCAGCCAATGGTTGAGAGCAACACCCAGCAGTCCGGCAAAGACCACCGCCGCTTGTTGGCTCGCGGATTGCCAACTGACGAAAAAGCCCTTGCGCCCCGGTGTGGCGATTTCTGCCAGATAAACCGACACACCACCCAACTCGACGCCAGCGGAGAAGCCTTGCAGCAAGCGGCCGAACAACACGATCAGCGGCGCGGCGACGCCGAGTGTGGCGTATCCCGGAACGCAGGCAATCAGCACGGTGCCGGCAGCCATCAGGGCCAGCGTGATGATCAGGCCCTGGCGGCGACCATGCCGGTCAATGTAGGCACCGAGGAAAATAGCCCCCAGCGGACGCATCAGAAACCCGGCGCCGAAGGTCGCGAGCGAAAGCATCAGCGAAGCGAAGGCACTGTCGGCCGGGAAGAAGGTCTTGGCGATCGCCGTGGCATAAAAGCCGTAGACCATGAAGTCGAACATTTCGAGGAAGTTGCCGCTGACAACGCGGAAAATCGCTTTGCCTTTGCCCGTGGTGGTGGACATGTTCAGTTACTCATTATTGGATTTTATAAACGCGTAGCATCCGTTGGGAGCGAGCGGGCCCTTTAATCCATAATGGCCGTCGCGGTTTTGCAGGGAGATGAATAATTGTTCACTGGACGGTGGTTTGGACTTGTGATTTTGGCTGGCATATTGGCCGGCTGCGGCAATGGCGACTCAATGGAGAGCTTCGCAGGCCCGACCATGGGCAGCACGTATTCGATCAAGTACGTGCGCCACGCAGGCCTTGCTGAGCCAGCGCAGGTGCGCAGCGAAGTGGAGGGCATCCTCGGCGAAGTCGACCGACAGATGTCTACTTATCGCAGCGACTCCGACATCGAACGCTTCAATGCATTGCCCGCTGGCCGCTGTCAGACCATGCCTGCGCCAATCCTCGAATTGATCCGCGTGGGCGAGCAACTGTCAGAGCAAAGCGAAGGTTCCTACGACCTCACTGTCGAGCCGCTGATGAACCTCTGGGGTTTTGGCCCACAAGGTCGCGAAGAAAAGGTCCCGAGCGATGCCGCACTGGCAGAGGTGTTGCAGGAAGTCGGCCATCAGCATTTGCACATCGACGGCGATCAGCTGTGCAAGGACGCCGCTGTCGAAGTCGACTTCAACAGCGTCGCCGCCGGTTACGCTGTTGACACGATCGCCGCCAGGCTGGATGCCATGGGCATCCACGATTACCTCGCCGAAGCTACGGGTGAGCTGAAAGCCAAGGGCAAGAAGCTTGATGGCTCGCCGTGGCGCATTGCCCTGGAAGAGCCTCGCGATGATCAGCAAGTCGCCGAGCGGGTGATTAATGTCGACGGCTACGGCGTTTCCACCTCCGGCGACTACCGCCACTATTTCCTGCAGGGCGGGCGGCGCTATTCCCACACCTTCGATGCGCGTAGTGGCGCACCTGTCCTACACAACCTGGCGTCAGTCACGGTGATTCATCCTTCAGCGTTGATGGCCGATGGACTATCGACGCTGTTGCTGATTCTCGGGCCTGAAAGGGCTTGGGACTATGCCGAAAAGCATGACATTGGTGCATTCTTTGTAATTCGTGCCGATACAGGTTTTGTCGTCCGCACCAGCAAGGCTTTCGAGCGCCTCAGTGGCGCAAAAATTGACTGAGAACAGTACGAAAGCTGGCGTTGTAGTGCAGGCAAAAGTAGCCTACGACGCGACCAAGGGTTAATGTGCGCGGCGTTGACGCTTCTATAGACTGTGTCCGGGTTCTTGATTGACCCCCAATTGTTCCTTCGCGCCGCCGTTCGGCGTGATTTAGCCGCCGGTGCTGCTGGCACCGCGGCCTGTTCTGAGGAGTACGCATGGCTGTCTACAACTACGACGTGGTGGTGCTGGGTTCCGGCCCGGCGGGAGAAGGCGCGGCAATGAACGCCGCCAAAGCAGGGCGCAAGGTCGCGATGGTCGACAGCCGTCGCCAGGTCGGCGGCAACTGCACCCACCTCGGCACCATCCCGTCCAAGGCACTGCGTCACTCGGTGCGGCAGATCATGCAGTTCAACACCAATCCGATGTTCCGGGCGATCGGCGAGCCACGCTGGTTCTCCTTCCCGGACGTGTTGAAAAGCGCCGAGAAAGTCATTTCCAAACAAGTCGCTTCGCGTACCGGCTACTACGCCCGTAACCGCGTCGACGTGTTCTTCGGCACCGGCAGCTTCGCCGACGAGCAAACCATCGAAGTGGTCTGCGCCAACGGTGTGGTCGAAAAACTGGTGGCCAAGCACATCATCATCGCCACCGGCTCGCGCCCGTATCGTCCGGCTGACATCGATTTCCACCACCCGCGCATCTACGATAGCGACACCATCCTCAGTCTCGGCCACACCCCGCGTAAGCTGATCGTTTACGGCGCCGGCGTAATTGGCTGTGAATACGCCTCGATCTTCAGCGGTCTGGGTGTGCTGGTTGAGCTGGTGGACAACCGTGGTCAGTTGCTGAGCTTCCTCGACTCGGAAATCTCTCAGGCTTTGAGCTACCACTTCAGCAACAACAACATCACCGTTCGCCATAACGAAGACTACGATCGCGTCGAAGGCGTGGACAACGGCGTGATCCTGCATCTGAAATCCGGCAAGAAGATCAAGGCTGACGCCTTGCTCTGGTGCAACGGCCGTACCGGTAACACCGATCAGTTGGGTCTGGAAAACATCGGCGTCAAGGTCAACAGTCGCGGTCAGATCGAAGTCGACGAGAACTACCGCACCTGCGTGCCGAACATTTATGGCGCAGGCGACGTGATCGGCTGGCCGAGCCTGGCCAGTGCCGCCCACGACCAGGGGCGTTCGGCCGCTGGCAGCATCGTCGACAACGGTAGCTGGCGCTTTGTGAATGACGTGCCGACCGGCATCTACACCATTCCGGAGATCAGCTCGATCGGCAAGAACGAGCAGGAACTGACCCAGGCCAAAGTGCCGTACGAAGTCGGCAAGGCGTTCTTCAAGAGCATGGCGCGAGCGCAGATCGCCGGCGAGCCGCAAGGCATGCTGAAGATCCTGTTCCACCGTGAAACCCTGGAAGTGTTGGGCGTTCACTGCTTCGGTTATCAGGCGTCGGAGATCGTCCACATCGGTCAGGCGATCATGAGCCAGCCGGGCGAACTGAACACCCTGAAATACTTCGTCAACACCACGTTCAACTACCCGACCATGGCCGAAGCCTATCGGGTAGCGGCGTACGACGGCCTCAACCGGCTTTTTTGACGGGCTCCGGCCGGTGGCCTGAGCCGGCCGGGGAGACCGATTTCAGCAATTCTCGAGGGTGGCAGTGGCCAAACCGGGAAAGTCTGTAATCAGGCTGTCAACGCCGAAGTCGGCGAGTCTGCGCATCAGCGCAGGCTCGTTGACGGTCCAAACCGACACATGCAGCCCCTGACGCTGCGCCTTCTGCAGGCGTTCCGGCGTACACAACGTCCAGTTCAGCGCGAGAATTTCGCAGCCATAGCTTGCCGCGACCTTCAACGGGTCGAGCCAGGCGTATTCGGCCACCAGTCCCCGTGACACATCCGGCACCAGATCCAGCGCCGCTTTCAAGACTTCCCGCGAACTCGACGTGATCGTCACCTTGTCCAGCAGGCCGTGGCGCTGCGCCATTTCACGAATCGCCAGCACGGTGGTCGCAGCGCGAGTACGCGAAGCGCTTTTGACTTCAAGCTGCCAGTGCTCGAAATCACACTTCTCGAACAACTCCTCCAGTGTTGGAATCGGGCAGGGCTTGATCCAGCCCGGGCCGCCCTTGCGTGCGTCGTAGGTCACCAGTTCGGCTGCGGTATGCTCGACGACTTTGCCACGGCGGTCGGTGGTGCGCTTGAGGGTCGGGTCGTGAATGACCATCAACTCGCCGTCCTTGGACAGGTGCAGATCGAGTTCGCAACGGCGCACGCCGTGCTTGAGACATTCCTGAAAACTGCTCAGGGTATTTTCCGGTGCTTCGCCCTTGGCGCCGCGGTGGCCGTAGATGAGGGTCACGGTTCTTCCTTAATTTAAATGCCTGATTCGTTCTGTTCGCGGGCCAGACGTCGTTCCTGGGCCTGCTTCTGCAAGATATAGCGGGCGAGCAACTGGCGCTGGGCATCGGTCAAGTGTTCGAACTCGGTACCGACGTCATAACCCTCGCCCTTGCGGTCGCAATGGGTGACGCGGGCGCGCAGCAACAGGCCCAGTGCCTGCGGCATGAGCACCAGTTTCACTGACAGGTGTGCACCCGTGGCGATCGGCGTCGGGTACTGAAAGTCGATCCCGCCTTCGGAGATGATCACCGGTTGCGGCTCGCCGATATGGCCGAGCACGGTCAGGGCGACCACCTGACTGAGCAGGTCGATGCGTTTGTTCTGGGATTTCAGAAACGCGGCGATGGCCCGGTCGCGTTCACTGATCTGGCGCAGCAGGTGCTGCGACTCGAATTCGCTCAGGTGCAGTTCGCTGAGCAGGTTGAACAGCGGGGAAGCATCCTGCAACACTTCCTGGCCTGCGGCTTCGGGAGCGGACAGGGGCCGAATTTCCAGTGCGATCGTGTCCTCGATACGGTAGTATTCGCGGCGATCTTCTTCATCTAATGTCGACATGGCGAACCCATGGTAGCGGCGGTGGTCTGAGTGTAAAGCTGGTTATCGACCCCCGCCACAAGGACGTTCCTTTTCCCTCCGAACAAGCCCCGACATGTTCAGACCTCTCTTCGTATTTATCGGCACGCGTTATACCCGTGCAAAGCGTCGCAATCATTTTGTGTCATTCATTTCCCTGACTTCGATGATCGGGCTCGCGCTTGGCGTGGTCGTGATGATCGTCGTGCTCTCGGTGATGAATGGCTTCGATCATGAGATGCGCACCCGCGTGCTGGGCATGGTGCCCCACGCGACCATCGAATCCACCGAGCCGATCAGCGATTGGCAAAGCCTGGCCACCCAGGTCAAGCAGAACCCGCAGGTGACGGCGGTTGCGCCGTTCACTCAAATGCAGGGGCTGCTGACCAATAACGGTCAGGTGTCCAAGGTGTTGCTCAACGCCATCGACCCTGCGCTTGAGCGCAATGTGTCGATCATCGACAACTTCATGAAGCAGGGCAAACTCGACGATTTGACGCCGGGCAGCTTCGGCATCGTGATTGGCGATAAAGCCGCGACCAAGCTCGGCGTGGGCATCGGTGACAAGATCACCTTCGTCGCGCCGGAGGTCAGCGTGACCCCGGCCGGGATGTTCCCGCGCATGAAACGCTTCACCGTGGTCGGCATTTTCCATGTCGGTGCCGGCGAGCTCGATGGTTATCTGGGCGTTACCAACCTGCAGGATCTGGCGAAAATGCATCGCTGGAAGCCTGATCAGGTGCAGGGCATTCGCCTGAAGTTCGACGATCTGTTCCAGGCACCGCGCGTGGCATGGAACATCGCCCAGCAGCTTGGCGAAGACCATTACTACGCCCGCGACTGGACGCGCACGCACGGCAATCTGTATCAGGCGATCCGCATGGAAAAAGCCATGATCGGCCTGCTGTTGCTGCTGATTGTTGCCGTGGCGGCGTTCAACATCATTTCCACACTAGTGATGGTGGTGAATGACAAGAAAGGCGACATCGCCATTCTGCGCACACTGGGCGCAACACCGGGCACGATCATGCGCACGTTCATGGTCCAGGGCACGGTCATCGGCGTGGTCGGCACGGCGATTGGCGCAGTGGTCGGGATCTTCGCCGCGCTTAATGTCAGCGCCGCGATTTCCGCCCTCGAAGGGCTGATCGGCCACAAATTCCTTAATGCTGACGTGTATTTCATTGATTATCTTCCGTCGCAGGTGCAGAGCCAGGATGTCGTAATGGTCTGCGCCGCGGCGTTGGTCTTGAGTTTCCTCGCCACCCTGTATCCCGCCTGGCGTGCCGCGCGCACCCAGCCGGCGGAGGCGCTACGTTATGAGTGAGTCGGGCATGAGTGAAAAAGCAATCTTGAGCTGCCGCAACCTGGGCAAATCCTACGAGGAAGGCCCGGAGTCGGTAGAAGTGCTGGCCGGTCTGCAACTGGAGTTGCACCCGGGCGAGCGAGTGGCGATTGTCGGCACCTCGGGGTCGGGCAAAAGTACTTTGCTCAACCTGTTGGGCGGCCTCGACACGCCAACCAAGGGCAGTGTCTGGCTCGACGGTGAAGAACTGTCGGCGCTGAGTGAGAAAAAGCGCGGCCTGCTGCGTAACCGCGCGCTCGGTTTCGTTTACCAGTTCCACCACTTGCTGCCGGAATTCACCGCGCTGGAAAACGTCTGCATGCCGCTGTTGATTGGCAAGACGCCGATCCCGGAAGCCCGTCAGCGTGCTACCGCGTTGCTGGAGCGGGTAGGGCTGGGCCATCGCCTTGAGCACAAACCGGCGGAACTGTCCGGTGGCGAGCGTCAGCGTGTCGCCATCGCCCGCGCTTTGGTCAACAAGCCAGGCCTGGTGATGCTCGACGAGCCGACCGGCAACCTCGACTCCCACACCGCGCAGGGCATTCAGGATCTGATGCTGGAACTCAGCACCTCGATGCGTACCGCGTTTCTGGTAGTGACCCACGACATGAACCTGGCCCGCCAGATGGATCGCGTATTGCACCTGCAAGAAGGTTGCCTCACGCCCATCTGACGGGTTGAAACCCGGCGTCTGCAAAGACGCCGGGTCTTTTATTTTTATACGGTGCCCCAGCGAATGTTCAGACCGTTATCGATCTTTATCGGCGCGCGCTATACCCGAGCCAAGCGCCGCAATCGCTTTGTTTCGTTCATTTCGATGACCTCGATGATCGGCCTCGCCCTCGGCGTGTTGGCGATGATTGTGGTGTTGTCGGTGATGAACGGCTTTCAGCGCGAAATGAGCTCGCGCATCCTCGGCATGGTGCCGCACGCGACCATCGTTGGCGTGAAGCCGATTGATGACTGGCAGCCGGTGGCCGCCGCCGCGATGAAAAATCCCGAAGTGACCGCCGCCGTGCCGTTCACCGAAATGGAAGGCATGCTTTCCTACAAGGGTTTGATGCAGCCGATCCAGATCAGCGGTGTCGATCCGGCTCAGGAGGGCAAAGTCTCGATCGTCGCCCAGCACATTGTTCAGGGCCGGCTCGATGCCTTGAAGCCCGGTGAGTTCGGCGTGGTCATCGGTGAGATTACCGCCCGCCGTTTCCGTTTGAATGTCGGCGACAAGATCACCCTGATCGTGCCGGAAGTCAGCACCGCACCGGGTGGCATCACCCCGCGTATGCAGCGGCTTAACGTGGTGGGTGTGTTCAAGGTTGGCGCGGAACTGGACGGCTCGATGGGTCTGATTCATGTGGCCGATGCGGCGACCATGCAGCACTGGGAACCGAATCAGGTGCAGAGCGTGCGTCTGGCGGTGAAAGACCTGTACGCCGCACCAAAAGTCTCCACGGACATCGCCGTCGGCCTCGGCGCCGATTTCAAGGCTGACGACTGGACCCACACTCAGGGCAGCCTGTTCAGTGCGATGAAAATGGAAAAAACCATGATCGGCCTGCTGTTGCTGATGATCGTCGCGGTGGCGGCGTTCAACATCATCGCGACGCTGATCATGGTGGTGAACGACAAAGGCGCGGACATCGCGATTCTGCGCACCATTGGTGCCACTCCCCGGCAGATCATGGCGATCTTCATGGTGCAGGGCACGGTGATCGGCATTGTCGGCACCTTGATTGGTGGCGTGCTGGGTGTGATCGCGGCGCTGAACGTCAGCGAACTGGTCGGCTGGATGGAGCGGGTCACCGGGCAGCACATTTTCAGTTCCGATGTGTATTTCGTCAGCAACTTGCCTTCCGAATTGCAGGGCGGGGACGTGCTGTTGATCTGCTCTGCCGGGTTCATCTTGAGCTTCCTGGCGACGGTGTATCCGGCGTGGCGGGCGGCGAAGATCGAGCCGGCTCATGCGCTGAGATACTCGTAAGCTTTGAATTTGCTATCGCGGGCAAGCCCGCTCCCACAGGGTTTTGAGTCGGGCACGAATTTTTAAAACGACTCGGAACCTGTGGGAGCGGGCTTGCCCGCGATGGGGCCGGAACGGCGAGCCTCAATCCTTCTTCGGCAACTCAATCACAAACCGTGTCCATCCAGTTTCTGATTCGCAATGAATCTGCCCACCATGGGCGCGGACGATGGATTGAGTAATCGCCAACCCCAACCCCGCATGCTCACTGCTGCCTTCCTGCCGCGCCGGATCGGCCCGATAAAACCGGTCAAACAGCCGTGGCAACAACTCCGCAGAAATCCCCTCGCCACTGTTCTCGACTGAAATGCGCACAGCGCTCGGTTGATCAACGATCCGCAAACTTACGTAGCCCTCAACCGGGGTAAAGCGCAGCGCGTTATCCAGCAAATTCGACAACGCCCGACGCAACATGCTGCGATCACCCTCGATTCGCGCTTGGCCTTCACGGCTCATGGCCACCCCGGCGTCCTCGGCAAGCGGCATAAAAAACTCCAACAACGCATCCGCTTCGTCCGCCAGTTCCAGCGCCTCACGCTTGGGCATCAACAATCCGTGGTCCGCCTTGGCCAGATACAGCATGTCGTTGACCAGTTGCGCCATCCATTGCAGTTCTTCGAGGTTGCTGTGCAGTGCTTCGCGGTAGTCTTCCAGCGCTCGCGGGCGGGTGAGGGTGACCTGGGTGTGGGTCAGCAGGTTCGACAGCGGTGTGCGCAGTTCATGGGCGATGTCGGCAGAAAACGCAGACAGCCGTTGAAACGAGTCGTCGAGTCGTCCGAGCATGGCGTTAAAGCTGTGGGCCAATTCCGTTAGCTCTGGCGGCATTTGCGCTTCCGGCAGTCGGGCATTGAGCGATTGGGCAGAAATCCCACGGGCCACAGCACTCATGCGCCGCAGTGGACGCAAGCCACTGCGGGCGGCCCAGGCACCGAGTAACGCGGTAGCCAGTGCAGAGAGGCCAACGGTCAGCCAGATCAAATGCTGCATGCGTTGCAGGAAATGCTGGTGATGGGTGATGTCCAGCAACAGGGTCAATTGTGGCGAGTCGCTTTTGTCCGGGTAGAGCGGGGCGTTGAGCACACGATAATCGGTGCCCGCGTCACTGATGGTCGACAAACCGCTTGTTTGCGGCAGATCGCGCGGTACATGAATCGAGCTGTCGTACCAACGTTGGCCGTCACCGCCAGTGATGCGCAGTGACAGATCGGCCTGGCGACTCAGTTCATCCGCCAACCGCGCCTCACTTTCATTGGCCTGAACATCCTGCAAGGCGCGGCGCAGGCCGATCAGTTTGCCGTCCAGCAATTGCTGGTCGAGCTCAATGAAGTGCGCCTCGCTGGCGCGGCTGAACAACACCCCGGCAAACAGTGATACCACGGCGGTGCAAGCGGCAAACAGCAGGGCCAGACGTGAACTCAAGGACAGGCGGCGCATCAGGCTTGACGCTCCTCAAGCACATAACCCATGCCGCGTACGGTGTGGATCAGTTTGTTGGGGAATTCGTCATCGACCTTCAAGCGCAAACGGCGGATCGCCACTTCAATCACGTTGGTGTCGCTGTCGAAATTCATGTCCCACACCTGCGAGGCGATCAACGACTTTGGCAGCACTTCGCCCTGACGGCGCAGGAGCATTTCCAGCAAGGCGAATTCCTTGGCGGTCAGGTCGATGCGTTGACCGCTGCGCTCGACCCGGCGGCGAATCAGGTCCAGGCGCAGGTCGGCCAGTTGCAGGCTGGTTTCCTGCGGTGTGGCGCTGCCGCGACGCAGCAGGCTGCGCACCCGCGCGAGCAGTTCGGAGAAGGCGAAAGGCTTGACCAGATAATCGTCGGCGCCGAGTTCGAGGCCGTGGACCCTGTCCTCCACAGCGTCTTTGGCTGTCAGAAACAATACCGGCGTGTCGAGACCGGCGCTGCGCACCGCGTGCAGGATCTGCCAGCCACTGCGCCCGGGCAGCATCACGTCGAGGATCAACAGCGCGTAGTCGCCGCTCAAGGCCAGTTGCTGCCCGCTGTTGCCGTCGGCCACCAGTTCGGTGTTGAAGCCGGCTTCGGTCAGGCCTTGGCGCAGGTATTGGCCGGTTTTCGCTTGGTCTTCGACGATCAACAGTTTCATGGGTAACTCGGGTGGGTTCGGTTGTAATAACGAAAGCTTTATACCGTGAGAGCAGGCGATAACCGCCAACCTGACAAAGTTGTAATCTGCCTGTCAGGCAGATGCCAGCGCAGGCCGGCTAAAGTTTCCCACAGGCTGAACCTTATCTTGTTGGAGTAGGACTATGTTTTTGCGCAACTCTTTGGCCGTGGCGGCCTGTTTGCTGGCGCTGAGTTCGCCGGTCTGGGCCGGACCTGCGCACAGCTACGATTTCGGCCAGCCGGCGCCCGCCGCAAAGGCTACACGCAGCGTCGAGGTGGTGCTGAACGACATGTCGTTTGATCCGAAGGCGATTCAAGTCAAAGCGGGTGAGACGATTCGCTTTGTACTGGTGAATAAAGGCCAGTTGCTGCACGAATTCAACCTCGGTGACGCGGCAATGCACGCCGCACACCAGCAGGAAATGTTGCAGATGCAGCAAAGCGGCATGCTCACGCCTACCGGCATGAAAGAAATGTCCCACGACATGGCGGGCATGGATCACGCTGCGATGGGCCATGGCATGAAGCATGACGATCCCAACAGTGTGCTGGTGGAGCCGGGCAAAACCGCCGAGTTGACCTGGACCTTCAGCAAGGCCACCAGCCTGGAGTTCGCCTGCAATATTCCCGGGCATTATCAGGCCGGCATGGTCGGCAAACTGACTGTCAGTCAGTAAGCACTCAAAGGCGCGAGCAAAGGCTGGTAGAATCCGCTGATTCTTCAGTCAGGTTTCCGCCATGCATCCCGCAGCCGAACATTCGCCGCTGGGCAAGTCCAGCGAATACATCGCCACCTACACGCCGTCCCTGCTGTTCCCGATTCCGCGTACCGCGAAATGGGCCGAATTGGGCCTGACCGCCGAAACCCTGCCGTATAAAGGCGTGGATTTCTGGAACTGCTTCGAATTGTCGTGGCTGCTGCCGTCGGGCAAGCCGGTGGTAGCGATCGGTGAGTTCAGCATACCGGCGGATTCGCCGAACATCATCGAATCGAAGTCGTTCAAGCTGTACCTGAACTCGCTGAACCAGACCGCGTTTGCCGATATCGCGACGTTGGAAGCGACGCTGGTCAAAGACCTGTCTACCGCTGCCGGCAAGCCGGTCGGTGTGCGGGTTCGCAGCCTGAAAGACGTTGAGGCGGAAGGTGTTGTGGCACTGCCCGGCGTGTGCATCGACGATCTGGATATCAGCGTCAGCAACTACGAGCACCCGCGTCCGGAACTGCTGCGCTGCGATGATTCGCGCATCGTCGAGGAAAGCGTGCACAGCCATTTGCTCAAGTCCAATTGCCCGGTGACCAGTCAGCCGGACTGGGGCAGTGTGGTGGTGGAATATCGCGGCTCGGCGCTGGATCACGCCAGTCTGCTGGAATATATCGTCAGCTTCCGCCAGCACTCGGACTTCCATGAGCAGTGCGTGGAGCGGATCTTTCTTGATCTGCAGCGGTTGCTGAAGCCGGAGAAATTGACGGTGTTTGCGCGTTATGTGCGTCGCGGTGGGCTGGATATCAACCCGTATCGCAGCACCGAAAGCGTACAACTGCCGAACCATCGCTTGGTGCGTCAATAAATTAACCAATGTAGGAGTGAGCCTGCTCGCGACAGCGGTGCAGCAGTCGACATCAACGTTGAATTTCAGTCAGCTATCGCGAGCAGGCTCACTCCTACAGGGTATTGCATTGCCACAGTAGAAATGAAAAAGCCCTGCCAGAAATGGCAGGGCTTTTTTGCATGCGGGGGAATCAGATCCCCATGCTGCCCAGCGCATTGACGATGTTGCGCAAGGTGCCGGCAATGGCCGGGTGTTCGAGTTCGAAGCGATCAACTGCCAGATTCACGCCATCGGCGATGCTGGCGTCCTGAGTAGCCGACTCCAGTTTGATTTCAGATTCAATCTGCGCCATCAGCGCATGCAAATCCTCACGTTCGACTTCCGACAGCGGCGGATTCTGCTCCAGTTGCTCGCGCAGGGTATCGAGCTGTTTTTGCAGTTCTTGGGCGGGCATGGTGTTTTCCTTTTATCGAGAGGCACTGGCATTGACCGCAGCCGCGCGCCAAAGGTCTATGGCTGACCTTTAGATTAATCCACTCTTGTACAACCTGCATGATCCCGATCAGGGCTTTTCGCCTTTGAGACGGCGCAGGCTGATGTCCGCCAGACAGGTCTCCAGCTCGCCCAGATGATCGATCACCGAGTGCACGCCAAGCCCGAACAACTGCACCGTCGCCTTGCCGCGCAGTTGCTCGCGTTCCTTCTGGCTCAAGGCCTGCCACTCGCCCGGTGCCAGGCCGCAGAGCGAACCGCAGGACGCAAGGCCAATGGTCCATAACCCGGCATTCAGCCCCGATTGCAGCAGACGTGGTTCGCCGCTGACCAGGACGCAACCGTCCAGGCTGCCGACGTTCAAGTCCATCAGCGCCTGCCAGCACGCGTTGGGAGCGGGCCACGGATTGATTGTTGCCGAATGTTGCGCAGGCTTGATCCACGCCGGCAGAGTCGCCGACAGCGGCAGTGCAAGGGCAGGGGGCAACTCATCGATCCAGGCGCAGGGAATCTGCTGGCGCTGCAAGTTGTGCAGGCTCTCAAGTGCGCCCGGTGTGGCTTCGGCCTGTTCGGGCAGGGAAATGGTCTGTTGCCGGGCGCGAGCACCGAAATCCACCAGGCATCCGCTGAGACCGAACAATACGGCGGTCAGGCCGGGTGCAGCGAGAGGCAAGGTTTCGGCATGTGACATGGCAGCGTCCCTGAAATAACCATAAGGCTAGGGCGCGCCGGTGACAGTTGGATGACAGGCGTGTGAACAGGGCGCTGGAAACGTCCTACAAGTAGCTTCATTCCCAGACTGCCCAAAAGACCTTTTGCGCTTATACTAGCGGCCTTACGCCCGGGCGAAGCTGCTCGCGCCAGTACAAATCCAAGGAGTTTTTCTATGCGCTGGAGCCCTTCGCTCGCTCAGCTTTGTGTATATGCCGGCTTGTTGCTGGCGCCGTTCGCCACTCAAGCGGCAACGGAAGAAGACCCTTGGGAGAGCGTCAACCGTCCGATCTTCGAGTTCAACGACTTCGTCGACACCTACGCGCTGAAGCCGCTGGCGCAAGGCTACGAGTTTGTGACGCCGCAATTTCTCGAAGATGGCATCCACAACATGTTCCGCAACGTCGGTGATGTCACCAACCTGGCGAACAACATCCTGCAGGCCAAACCGGCTGCGGCTGGCGTCGACACCGCACGCCTTATCTTCAACACCACGTTCGGTCTGCTCGGCTTCTTCGATGTCGGCACCAAAATGGGCCTCAATCGCAGCGATGAAGACTTCGGCCAGACCCTCGGCTACTGGGGCGTCGGCAGTGGTCCATACGTGATGCTGCCGCTGATGGGCCCAAGCACCCTGCGTGATGCGCCGTCGAAATACGTCGACAGCTACACCGGTCCTTACCGCTACATCAACGACGTGCCGGTGCGTAACTCGGTGTTCGGCTTGAACATCGTCGACACCCGCGCCAGCCTGCTGTCGAGCGAGAAGTTGATCAGCGGCGACAAATACACCTTCATCCGCAACGCCTACTTGCAGAACCGCGAGTTCAAGGTGAAGGATGGTCAGGTCGAAGACGATTTTTGATTTCGACCGATAGAATGAAGAAGGCGACCTCCGGGTCGCCTTTTTTGTGTGCGCTTATGTCATCTGCAGAATGGTCAGGCCGAGGCGCTGAGTCTTGTCATCCTGCGCCTTGACCCAGACGACTTCGGTCTCGGCCTCAAGGCCGCTGAGTGCCGCATGCTCGGAGTCGATGCGTACACTCAAGCGGTCGCCAACCGCGAACTGACGCGGCGCCTCGACCTGCATGCCACTGCTCGAGAGGTCGATGCACACCGCTGAAACCTCATCACCTGCATGAATCAACACGACATCGGCATCGACCCGCATGCGGATGAAATCGCGCTTTTCGCTGTAGTCCCGACCGGTTTGACTCATGGTTTCGTCCTTCCATTGGGTTACGGTTTGAGCTGTTCTTATAACTCTCGGTGATTTGACAAGTAAAGTCGTCAAGCGACCATCGGCGCATGCTTGAAACGCCCCGCGGATGGGAGTACCGTCTGCGCCTTAGAAGGGCACCTCTGGTGCAACCGTGTACGGAGCTAACGCTCGAAAGCGGTGCAGCAGAGAGGCTAGAAAGCGAATCCAGTAGTCAGTGCAGGGCCTGTCGCCCCGCCAACTACGCCAACCTAATTCTGGCGCCGTTTGCCCACATGCCAAAAACCAGTGCCACGCTGCTGATAATCGATGATGACGAAGTAGTGCGCGCGAGCCTCGCGGCCTATTTGGAAGACAGTGGTTTCAGCGTCCTGCAGGCCAGCAACGGCCAACAGGGTCTTCAGGTATTCGAGCAAGACAAGCCCGACTTGGTCATCTGCGATCTGCGCATGCCGCAGATGGGCGGTCTCGAACTCATCCGTCAGGTCACCGAGCTGTCGCCGCAAACTCCGGTGATTGTGGTTTCGGGTGCCGGCGTGATGAACGACGCGGTCGAGGCCCTGCGCCTGGGCGCGGCGGATTACCTGATCAAGCCTCTCGAAGATCTGGCTGTGCTCGAGCACTCCGTGCGCCGGGCCCTGGATCGTGCGCGCCTGCTGCTGGAAAACCAGCGCTATCGCGAGAAGCTGGAAAAGGCCAACCGCGAGCTCGAAGCCAGCCTGAACCTGCTCCAGGAAGACCAGAACGCCGGTCGCCAGGTGCAGATGAACATGCTGCCGGAAAGCCCGTGGAGCATCGACGAGTTCAAGTTTGCCCACCAGATCATCCCGTCGTTGTACCTGTCGGGTGATTTTGTCGACTATTTCCGTGTCGACGAGCGCCGGGTTGCGTTCTACCTGGCGGATGTATCCGGTCATGGTGCCTCATCAGCCTTTGTCACCGTGCTGCTGAAGTTCATGACCACGCGCTTGCTGTTCGAGTCCAAGCGCAACGGCACCTTGCCGGAATTCAAGCCTTCGGAAGTCCTTGGTCATATCAACCGGGGGCTGATCAGTTGTAAGCTGGGCAAACACGTCACAATGGTCGGTGGAGTCATCGACGAGGAGACCGGTTTGTTGACCTATAGCATCGGCGGCCATCTGCCTTTGCCCGTGTTGTACACACCTGACAGTGTTCGTTATCTGGAAGGACGTGGTCTGCCGGTGGGGCTTTTCAATGAAGCCACTTACGAAGATCACGTGCTTGAGCTGCCGCCGACGTTCAGCCTGACGCTGATGTCTGATGGCATTCTGGATCTATTGCCAGAACCTACGCTCAAAGAAAAAGAAGCGGCTTTGCCCCAGCGGGTGAAGTCAGCGGGCGGCAGCCTGGATGGTCTGCGGCAAGTGTTTGGATTGGCCACGCTAGGGGAGATGCCGGATGATATCGCCCTGTTGGTGTTGAGCAGGAATCTTTAATGAGTACCGGTAGAATCCAGTTCGCCGAGCAGGATGGCACCTTCGTCCTGAAGTTCGTCGGTGAAGTTCGCCTGACCCTGTGTTCGGCGTTGGATGCGACTATTGAGAAAATCTTCACCGCGCTGAATTTCAACGCGATCGTGATCGATTTGACCGAAACCCGCAGCATCGACAGCACCACGCTGGGTCTGTTGGCCAAGCTGTCGATCCTGTCGCGGCAGAAGGTCGGCCTGCTGCCGACCGTCGTTACCACCCACGATGACATCACCCGTCTCCTGCAATCGATGGGCTTCGAGCAGGTGTTCAACATCGTCAACCATCCCGTGCCGTGCCCGGAATGCCTGGACGATCTGCCTGATCAGGATCAGTCGGAAGAAGTGGTGCGGATCAAGGTGCTGGAAGCGCACAAGATCCTCATGGGGCTGAATGATTCCAACCGTGAAGCCTTCCATGATCTGGTGAATGCCCTCGAAAGACACTGATCTGTTGAGAGAGAAGGTGTTTGAGCCGGCCTCATCGCTGGCAAGCCAGCTCCCACAGTGATTGAGTGACCCCGGAGTCTCTGTTCCACACATGACCCTGTGGGAGCGGGCTTGCCCGCGAAGGCGTCAGTTCAGACAATGCATCTTCCGGCACTGCATAAAAAAGGGCGAACCCAACCGGGTTCGCCCTTTTTGCATTCCTGCGACTCAGATCACAGCTTGGCCTGCAACAGCGCCTCAAGCTTCTCCTGGTCACGGGCAAACTGACGAATGCCTTCGGCCAGTTTCTCGGTGGCCATCGCGTCTTCGTTGGACAACCAGCGGAACTGCGCTTCGTTCAAGCTCAGGCGCGCTTCACCGGCATGACCCGGGGCCAGTTTGCGCTCCAGCTTGCCAGTGTCCGCTGCCAGCTTGTCGATCAGGTCCGGGCTGATGGTCAGGCGATCGCAGCCGGCCAGTTGCTCGATCTGGTTCAGGTTACGGAAGCTCGCGCCCATGACCACGGTCTTGTAGTCATTGGCCTTGTAGTAGTTGTAGATGCGCGTTACCGACTGCACGCCCGGATCATCGGCGCCGGTGTAGTCGTTGCCGTTGGCCTTCTTGTACCAGTCGTAGATACGGCCCACGAACGGCGAGATCAGGAATACGCCGGCATCGGCACAGGCTGCCGCTTGCGCGAAGGAGAACAGCAGGGTCAGGTTGGTCTGGATGCCTTCCTTCTCCAGCACTTCGGCAGCGCGAATGCCTTCCCAGGTCGAGGCGATCTTGATCAGTACGCGGTCGCGGCCAATGCCGGCCTTGTCATACAGCTCGATCAAGCGATGCGCACGCTTGAGCACGGCGTCTTTGTCGAACGACAGGCGCGCATCCACCTCGGTGGAAATCCGGCCCGGGATCACTTTGAGAATTTCCTGACCCACGGCGACGCCGAAACGGTCGCTGGCCAGGCCGACATCGCCCTTGCAGTCGCTGACGCAGGCGTTCAGCAGCTCGGCGTAACCAGAAATGGCCGCGGCTTTAAGTAGCAGGGAAGGGTTGGTGGTGGCGTCGACCGGTTTCACCCGGGCGATCGCTTCGAAGTCGCCAGTGTCGGCAACCACGGTGGTCATTTGTTTCAGTTGTTCCAGCTTGGAAGTCATGTGTGTGCTCTGTCCTGTGGGTTTGACGACATTACCCGAGCGCTGACAGCCACTCAAGGGCGCGTGTGTGTATCGATAGCCCTCGCGGCAACAACCTGAAAACGATTGTTTGAATGGTGGGGGCGCGGTATCGATGAATACGATGCCAAAACGGCTCACAGGTTCAAAGCAACTGACCTGCGTACAGGTCAGTCGCACGCGGACTACTGGGCATTCAATTGAGTTGCGGCGGCTATTTTCGCGGGCTTCGGTTGGCCGTCAGAGGTCAGCAGGCCGAAGTTCTTTTCGCGCTCGTTACTCCCCGAGTCGCTGTTTCGCCATTCATAGAGGGATGTCAGCGGGATACCGAGCTTTTTCACATCGGCGATGAAGGCGCCGACTTTGCTGGCTTGGCCGTCGTTGCCGCCATTGGAACTGAGCGCCGATATGCCCCATTCACTGATGACCCCCGGCAGATGGAAGTTTTGCTGAATAAACGCCTGCGCGTTGCTGATCTGCGTGGCTGTCATGCCGTAAGGGTGATAGGAAATCGCGCTCAGGCATTTGGGGTATTCGCTGACGATGCGGTTGAGTGCCACGGTTGAAGCAGAGCCGGCAGTCGGTGGCCGGGCGAAACCGTAGCCGACCAGCGGCGTCGATTGCGCTGAGCCCTGCAGCGACTTGCACACAGCGCTCATGAACGGCACGAACGTCGTGTCGAAATGACGCGTCGGCCAATAGGTCTCAAGATCCGGCTCATTCCAGATCTCAATCGCCACCAGTTGTGTGCTGTAGGACTTTTCCAGACCCGACAGCGCATTGGCAAACGATTCGCCGGCGGTTGCCAGATCGGTGGCTGAGGTGGCGGGCAAAGGCTTGATGGCGCGCACGGTCAGCAACACCGGCAGGCCCGCAGATTTAGCCGCGGCGAAGGCATCGCTGACCTGTTTTTGATAAGCCTTGGCAGTCAGGCTGTCGCTCCACACGCCGAAGCGCACAAAACTGAATCCGGCGTCTTTTATGTGCGCGGCGTCCTCGGCGGAGAAGTTCTGGATCTTCACCTGGACACCGATGGTCTTGGCGGGGAGGTTGGGGAAGAGCTCACTGGCGTGAACTTGAGTAAGGGCACTGAGTGCCAGCAACGCAGGGGCGAGCCGTTTGAGATGGGCTGGTTTCATGTCTGTTCTCCCGATGGGAATGACAACGGCGAATAGTTATCTCGTTACATTAATTACGAAACTAATAATGGCACTAAGTGCATGAATGTTATTTTTTGTCAGGAAGTGATTGGCTGAAAATCACAGTTATTTTTAGTCCGTTAATTCCGATTGGGGTGCTTTTGGGGGTGTGGTACTTAATACGCTGCTACTAACAGGGTCAATCTATTTCCGAGTGCAGGAAGATCTTGCGGGTTCATTAAAAAACCGCTCTGGATGTTGGCAGTTTGATATTACACAGGAAAGAAAACCTTGTTCAAAAACATCCTTGTCGTCTGCGTTGGAAATATATGCCGAAGTCCGACAGCAGAACTTCTGTTGCGCAAAGCGCTGGCGTCGGCAGACATCTCGGTGACCTCCGCAGGCCTCTCGGCGCGTGTCGGTGAAGGCGTGGAGGCATCGGCCCGGCAGGTTCTGCAAGACCACGGGCATAACCCCGAAGGCTTCAAGGCGCGGCAACTGACGCCGGATATCGTCAATGAATCAGATCTGATTCTGGTCATGGAAAAACAGCACGTTAATCAAGTATTGAAGATTGCCTCTCACGCGCGGGGCAAAGTGTTTTTGCTCGGCAAATGGCAGAGCGAGCGAGAAATACAAGATCCCTATCGTCAAGGCAAGGCCGCTTTTATTCATGCCCATGCATTGATTGAAGATGCTGTCAGCTCATGGGCACAACGTCTCGCACGTTGATGAATATTCTTCAGATCAGTGAATGGTAAGAACAGACTTATGCAGTTACCGTCAGTAATCGCCAACCGTGATAACGATCAAGACAGTATTGATCTGCTCGGCATATTCGGCAGTTTGATCGACCAGAAATGGTTGATCGGTGCGTTTACCGGTGCCTTCATGGCTGCCGGTGTTGCCTATGCCGTTTTGGCCACGCCGGTATACCTGGCAAACGCGCTGGTTCAGGTCGAACCGAAAAAGAACGACATGCTCGGTTTTTCCGATCTCAACAGCATGCTCGGTGGGCAATCGCCGTCCGTGACCGAAATCGGCATCATCAAGTCCCGCGCAGTGATCGGCAAAACCGTCGATGACTTGCGTCTGGACATCGACGTCACCCCAAACACCTTCCCGCTGATCGGCGGTTTTCTCGCCCGTCGTTATCGTGGCGAAACCGAGTTCAGCGTGGCGCCGCCACGTTTCGGCCTGAACAGCTACGCGTGGGGCGGCGAGAGGCTGGAGATCACCCGGCTCGACCTGCCGAAAGAACTGCTCGGCAAGAAACTCACGCTGATCGCCGGCGAGCAGCATCACTTCCAGTTGTTCGATGAAAACGACAACGTGCTGGTTGACGGCGTCACCGGTGAAGCCTTCGCGCAAGACGGCGTAGAAGGGCTGATCACGCAGCTGTCGGCCAACTCGGGCACTCGCTTTGAAGTGGTGCGCAATCCACGGATCGTGACCATCCAGGGCTACCAGGATGCGCTGGATATTTCCGAGCAAGGCAAGGAGTCTGGGATTATTCGCCTGGCACTGGCCAGTTCCGACGCTGCCGAGGCGGTGAAGATTCTCAACAAGATTGCTGCGCTGTACGTGGAACAAAACGTGCGCCGCACCTCGGCGGAAGCCGCGCAGAGTCTGGCCTTCCTGCAAAGCCAGTTACCGCAGGTCAAACGTGATCTGGCCAAGGCCAGCGATGCGCTCAATGCCTACCAGACTCACGGCAAAACCGTGAACATCTCGCTGGAAACCCAGTCGGTGCTCGGTCAGTCCGTGGCGCTCGAAACGCGGATTTCCGAACTGAAAATGCAGCAAGCGGAGATGGACCGCAAATTCACCCGACAACATCCGGCCTATCGCGCATTGATGAGCCAGATCGGCGAATTGACCCAGCAACAGAAGTCGCTGGAAGGCAAAGTCCAGGACCTGCCGGCCACGCAGCAAGAGCTGCTCAACCTGACCCGCGACGTCGAAGTCGCCTCGCAGATCTACACACAACTGCTGAACAAATCCCAGGAGCTGGACATCATCCGCGCCGGTGCCGTCGGCAACGTGCGCCTGGTCGATACGGCGGATGTCGACCTGACCAGTCCGGTCAAACCGAAAAAAGCCCTGATTGTGCTGATTGCGACCCTTTTCGGCGGGTTCCTCGGTGTGGCTCTGGTGTTGTTGCGTAAATCCCTGAGTCGCGGTCTGGAAGGTCCGGAAGCCATCGAGCAACTCGGTTTGCCGGTGTACGCCTCGATCCCTTACAGCGCACTGCAACAGGAAGAGGACGGCAAAAAAGGTCGCGCCCGCGATGGCGTCGACAAACCGGCGTACCTGTTGGCATTGCGCAACCCGACGGATCTGTCCATCGAATCGATCCGCAGCCTGCGCACTTGCCTGCACTTCGCCGCCCTGGACTCGACCAACAACCGCATCATGATTTCCGGGCCGAGCCCGCAGGTCGGCAAGACGTTCGTGTCTTCCAACCTGGCTGCGGTCATGGCGCAAAGCGGTCAGCGCGTGGTGCTGATCGATGCCGATATGCGCAAAGGGCATTTGCACAAAACTCTGAATGTACCGATCGCCAATGGTCTGTCAGACCTGTTGGTCAAGCGCTGCACCATTGAGCAGGCGATCAATAAAGTCGAAGGCGCCGACCTGCATTTCATCAGTCGTGGTCAGGTGCCGCCCAATCCTTCCGAGCTGCTGATGCACGCCAACTTCCGCGAACTGCTGGCAGAACTCAGCGAGCTGTACGACGTGGTGATCATCGATACGCCGCCTCTGCTGGCAGTGACCGATGCAGCGATTGTCGGCCGTGAAGCCGGCATCAGCCTGATCGTCACGCGCTTCGGGGTGAACCCGGCCAAAGAGATCGAACTGACCATTCGCCGCTTCGCGCAGAACGGCATCGAGTTGAAAGGCGCGGTGTTCAACGGCGTCGAGAAGCGCGCAGCCAGTTATTACGGCAATGGCGGCTACGGCTATTACAACTACGAATACGCCTCCGACAAGTCCTGAGTCAGCGATCGTTCTTACATGTTTGAAGTGGGTGAGTTGTGAAAAAAATACTGCACGTGGCTGAAACGATCAAAGGTGGCGTCGCGACGGTGATCCGCACGATTTCGACGTCACCCGAAGACGACGCTGCCAGCTATGAGCTGGTCTATCTGGTCCCGCAGGATCAGGAAAAAGAGCTGCACGGCATTCCGGCGCAGCAGATCCGCACCTTCGCTCGAACCGGGCGCAATGTGCCGTCGCTGCTACGTTTCGCCTGGCGTCTGATCCAGGTGATGCTCAAGGAAAAGCCTGATGTGGTGCATTTGCACAGCACCTTTTCCGGGGTGATCGGCCGTTGCGTGTGCGTGCTGTTGCGACCGTGGCGCAAGCCGAAAATCGTCTACTGCCCGCATGCCTTTTCGTTCCTGATGGAAAGCTCGCCGACCAAGCAGAAAGCTTATGCGTGGATCGAGCGGGTCTTGCAGAAAGTCACCGACGTGATCATTTGCGTCAGCCAGTACGAGCTCGACAAAGCCGCGAAGTTTGGCATCGAGCGCAAGCGCATGAAGCTGATCTACAACGGCATTCATCGCAAGGAAGACGCGCCGAAAACCAACACCCCCGAGCCGATTCATCTGCTGTTTGTCGGCCGTCTCGACTACCAGAAAGGCTTCGATGTGCTGCTCAAGGCCTACGCCAAAGTGCAGCGCAACGACCTGAAGCTGACGGTGGTCGGCAGTGCGGTCAACGAGGATGCGGTCGAGTGCCCGCCAATGGCTGGCGTCGAATATTTGCCATGGGTGGCGCCGACCGAAGTGCACGCGCTGTATCAAAAAGCCGATGCGCTGATTGTGCCGAGTCGCTGGGAAGGCTTTGCGATGGTGCCGCTGGAAGGCATGGCGATGGGCTTGCCGGTGATCGCCAGTAACTGCACTTCGCTGCCGGAACTGGTCACCCATGAAGTGTCCGGCTACGTCTTCCCCTCCGGCGATCATCAGGCCCTGGCCGATGTGCTGACGAACATCCAGAAGCCGCGTTTGCTCGACCTTGGCAACGAAGGTCGCAGCATCGTCCGCGAGCGCTTCAGCGCTGCCTTGATGATCCGCCAGACCTACGACTTGTATTGCGCTCCCACTTATTAAGTAGAACTCAGCTTATGAACGTAACGATTTTGCATGGCTACAGTGCGTCCAACTCCGGTGACGGTCTGCTGGTCGATCTGGCGATTGCGCTGGTGCAGCGCAACTTTGGTGAAGATACGTCGATCAGCGTCGTGGCTTCCGATCCCGAGTCCTTCAACTATCTGCCGCACCCGCGTTTTGACGCGCCGGTGATGGCCGCCAAGGGTTTGGGCCGGGTCAAGCAAGCGGTGTTTCTCAATCAGTCCTACGCCGGGCTCGCTGATCTTTTGAAGAAAACCGACTTGATCGTCGGCGTTGGCGGCGGCTACATGCGTTCGAAAAGTGCCTTCGAACACATCAAACTCAAGCTGGGCCACGCCAAACAACTGGAAACCGCGATCCTCAGCAAAGTGCCGTCGGTGTACCTGCCGCAAAGCATCGGCCCGTTCCATGGCGAGAGCAGCAAGATCGTCGAGCACTACGCCAGCGCCGACGCGGTGTTCGTGCGCGACAACCGCTCCTCGGCGATCTTCGATGCTTGCGAAAACGTCTATCGCGCGCCGGATCTCGCAGTGCAGTCGCTGGCCGGCAAGATTCTTCAGCAACCCAAGTTCACCCGTTGCGCGGCATCGCCGGCCACGGTCTGCGTGGTGCTGCGCAAGCCGCCGGAGTGGAGCAAGGAAAAGAAGCTCGCCTACGTCGCCAATCTGAAGTTGCTGCTGCAGCGTTTGAAGAACAAAAGCAAAGTGGTCTGCGCGGTGCAAAGCGCGGTGCGCGGTAACGATGACGGCGCGTTCTATCGCGAACTGGGCATTACTGAAGACTTGCTGTCGTTGAAGGCGACCATCGCCAAATACCAACCGGACCTGGTGATTTCCGTGCGTCTGCACGGCGCCATCGAGTCGCTGCTCTCCGGCGTGCCGGCGTATCACATCAGCTACGAGCGCAAAGGTTTTGGCGCCTATCAGGACATGGGTGTCGAGGACTGGGTGATCAATGGCGGCGATATCAATGTCGACACCATCATCGACACGGTCTACGCGCCGAATGCACTGTCGAACTTCGGCAAGCGCCTGACCGACACCTGTCGCGAGATCGAGGCGAAAACTGTGGCCATGGACGAGATCATCAAAGGGATCGTTCGATGATATTTCGGCTATTGCTTCGCGGCGGAGCCTTGGGCGCGAAGTTTTTGCTGGTGTTGGCGATCACTCATTACCTCGGTTATGAGGCCTTGGGTTTCTATGGCGTGGTGGTCGCGGCGTCGTTGATCGCCTCGAAGTTTTACAGTGTCGGTTTCAGTTCGGAGATCAATCGGCTGATCAGCGTCGGTGGCAGTTCGCGCCGGGTGGTCGACAAGGTTCTGCTGCTGTATCTGGCGGTGGGGCTGGTGCTTTCGGTGGTGACGGTACTGATTTACTCGCTGTTGCAGACCGTTGAGGCGACTGCCGCATTGATCCTCTGCGTGACGCTGGTTTTGCTCAGCGAGCACCTGTCGTTCGAGATCAACTCGTTCGTGTTCTCCGCGCAGAAAGCCACGGCGGGCGCCCTGTTGTTCTTCATCAAGACCGGCCTGTGGGCGTTGTTGGCCGTCGGCGGGATGATGCTCGGTTGGGTGTCGGAAATCGCCAGTGTGTTGTGGTTGTGGGTGGTCGCCAACGTGCTGGTGATCATCGCCGGTTACTGGATCGTGGTGAACGTTCATCACGGCCGGAAAGCAGGGTCACTGGCCACGGCCACCGTGTGGAAGGCCGGGCTGCCGTTCTACTTCGGCACCGGGCTGATCGCGCTGAGTCAGTACGCCGAACGCTTTCTGATCGCCGACCTCGAACCCTACGCCAGGCTCGGTCAATACGTGTACGCGTGGTCGGCGGCCAACACGTTGCAGGCGCTGTCGTACGCGGTGGTGGCGGTGGTGGGCATTCCAGTACTCGCCAAGCGTTTCCAGGCTGATCAACAGGCGTTCACGGTCAGGCAACTGTTCGTGAACAAGTGGGTCATGCGCTCGCTGGTGGTCTCGGCTGCGGTGGCGGTGGCGATTTATCTGTTCTTCAACGTGGTGCTCGATTACGTCGCCACCAGCGTGCCGCGCCCGGACAACGCGATCCTCGGCGTGCTGATTTTCTCCTTCGCCCTGCGCGCGATTGGCGACATCGTCTGGGGTGGTTTGATCGCCTCGAAAAACAGTCGGGTATCTCTCGCCAGCGCGGCGATCTGCCTGCTGGTTTCAGTGCCGGTCAGCTACGTGCTGATCAAACACTATTCGATCTATGGCGCCGCCTGGGGCAACGTCTTCGCGATCATCGTGCAGTTGGCTGTCATAGCCGTGTTGACTCGCGTGACCGCTGCGAAAAAGGCTGCTGTGTCATGGGCCTGAAGCTGCCGTGCATCGAGTTTCGCGGCAAGAAACTCGATTCGTACGTCTCGTTCCTGATCCTCTTCACCGGGCTGTTTCTGTCGGTGGCGATGCCGCTGCTGATCCCCCGCGATCCGGGCCCGGATGCGATGACGTTGTGGTCGTCCTATGCGCGTGCCGACAACTGCAATTTCTGGAACCCGTTCTCGCCGGATCGTTCTTCTTACGAGTGTTCGGCGTTCCTGCTGCGACCCACCGGGATCAATCTGACCAACGCCTGGGCCTACGGGATGTTCTGCAACTTTTTCCTCACGGCAATTCCGGTGGTGGTCTTTCGGCGTATGCCGTTGGCGATCTTCGGCACCTTGTGTCTGTGGGGCATCGTGCGCTCGTTCTTCCTGGAAAACCTGACCAAGGAAATCATTGTATCGGTGGCGGTGCTGAGCATTTTGCTCAGCTCGTTGACACGCAAATATCGCGGCGGCTTCTTCCTCTCGGCGGTGATCTACGGCGTGCTGATCCGGCCCTACTGGATTCTGTTTTCGCTGTCGTGGGTTGGCGTCTGCGTGATGAAGAAGTACGTGTCGCGCACCACGTTCTTTTTGATGCTGTTCCTGTTCTACCTGGCGGTGGCCATGTCGATCCAGGTGGCGCTGGGTTTTCCGGTGTCGTCGATTCGCGCCAGCAACAACGAGTTGCGCACGGCGGGCGAGGAGGGTTCCAAATCGCTGATCGTGTCGTGGCTCAGCGGCAGTGACTTCGTCTCGCAGGCGCTGGACTCGATGATCATCTTCTTTCGGCTGTCGTTCCCCGTGGAACTGATTCTGCTCTCCGGGCCGGGTCAGGTGATCTTCGTCGCGTTGATGATCATGACCGCGCTGCTGCTGTTCAAAGTCATCACCTCGACCGACTACAAGGGCGCGCCGATCCAGACCAAACCCAAGGAACTGATCGCGATTCCGCTGGCGTTCTTGCTGGTGCAAGGCTTGTTCGAGCCGGACTTCGGCTCCTTCGCCCGACACTTTTCCATGGTCGTGCCGGTGCTGTTTGTCGGTTTGGGTTTGATGCTGCGGGCGAACAAACCGGTGCAGGTTGAATCAAGAATTCTGAATTGAGGCAGGTGCTTTATGTCGAGCAAGAAAAAGTCCCTGGAGATCGAAACCCTGCGCGGCCTGGCGTGCCTGCTGCTGGTGCTCTATCACGTCATCGGGCCGTTGGGCGGTGGTCTGAAGATCGACATCGGCTCGCCGTTCCGGGTGATTGCCGACTCCATGGTGTACGTGCGCATGCCGCTGTTCACCTTTATTTCCGGGTACATCTATTCGATCTACAAAATCCGCGGCAATGACTTTTCCGCATTCTTCAGCGGCAAGGTGCGGCGGTTGATCGTGCCGCTGTTTTGCGTCGGCGTGCCGTTCTCTGTGCTGCAAGCGGTGGGGCCGGGGGTGAACAAGGATGTCGGTGTGATCGACGCGTTGCTGTCGTTCTGGGTGCCGATCAATCACTTCTGGTTCTTGCAGGCGGTGTTCATCATTTTCATGTTCGTCGGCTTGCTGGAGTGGCGGGGCTTGCTGCGTTCTCCGGCGCGGTTGTTCGGTCTGTTCGCGTTTGCGGCGGTGTTGTTTCTGCTGCCGCCGTTCAAGCTCGATGCGTTTGGCATCAATGGCGCGATTTATCTGCTGCCGTTTTTTGTCGCGGGGATGATCGGGCAGGAGAACGTCGACCGGTTGAAGCAGGCGTTCAAGGTGATCGGCCCATTGGTCTTCGTGGGGATTTCGCTGACGCTGTTGTACGTGGCGGCGATTGATCGTGAGTTGATTGTTGATCGCCGTAGTCTGATCGGTCTGACCGTCGGTTGCGTTTCCTGCATCGCGTTGCTGTCGAGTGATATGCGCTCGAAGTGGCTGACCTGGCTGGGTGGTTACTCCTACGCGATTTTCCTGTTTCATGTGTTGTTTGCGGCGACGTCGCGATTCGTCCTCGGGCGTTTGGGTGTGAAGGATGAAAGCCTGCTGGTGTTGGGGGGGCTGACCTTTGGCTTGCTCGGGCCGGTGGTGTTGTCGATGATTTTCAGTCGGTTCAATTTCACCTCTGTGTTGTTCCTCGGTGAACGCGCGGCGAAGAAGAAACCGTTGGCGCCCATCACTCCGGTGGTGCCAACCCAATCATCCCTGTAAGTCACACAATCCCTGTGGGAGCTGGCTTGCCAGCGATGGGGTCGAGTCAGGTACAGATCATTACCTGATCCACCGCCATCGCTGGCAAGCCAGCTCCCACAGGTTTATTGGTATGCACAGATTTAATGGATGACCGCAAACCCTGTGGGAGCGAGCCTCCACTACGGATTTAAGGAAATTTTGCATGTTGGCAGTAGATGACGCGCAACCCGTCGCAGCGTCGGTGGTTGAGGTGGGCGATGCGCGTGAGCGGTTTGCGCAATGGCGTGAAGGCCAGGCCGGCAAGGTTCTGTCGGTTTCGGTAATCGGCGATAGCTACAGCGCCGGGCAGGATTTCTATCTGAACAAACTGGTGCAGCGCGTGGCCGGGGAGGTTGGTTTCGCCGGGCCCGGTTACGTTGGCTTCAACCATGGCGCGGCGCTGGGTGGCACGCATTTCAAATACACCCGCAGCAGCGAGAAGTACTTTGGTGGCGGCTGGGATGTGTCCGGCCTCGGCCAGGCCAGTCCTGACAGCCGCACGGTGACAGGGCAGCCCGGCGCCTGGCTACAGATCGATGCCAACCCGACACCTCGGATCAACACGGCGGTCACCCAGGCGAAGTTGCTTTATCGGGGCAATGGCGAACCCAGTGAGGTGCGCTATCGCTGGGCGCCGTCGGAAGACTGGAAACCATTGACGCTCGCAGGCTCAGGCGTTCAGGAAGTGCCATTGCCGAGCACACCGCCAGCGGCGGATTGGTCATTCAAACTGGAAGTGGTGAAAGGCTCGCCGACGTTGTTCGGCCTGTGGATGAGCAATGATCAGCACGGCATTCGGGTGTCCAAACTCGCGGCGTCTGGCGCGGCATCCGCTGACTTCTACCACAAGGATCTGCAATGGCAGACGCAGTGGAAAGCCGTCGTCTCAAAGATCCCCGCCGACGTTTACCTGATCATGCTCGGTGGCAACGATCAGGGTTTTGGGGTGAAACCCGAAGCATATCTGCACAACGTCCAGGGTCTGGTGGGAATGATCCGCGAGATCCAGCCAGCGGCGAGCATCAACCTGGTCATGCGTCAGGACACCACGCGCTCCAGCGCCTACCCGATGTCGGCGTATGCGCAGGTATTGCAGCCGTGGGCGCGTGAGCAGCATTTGGGTTACGCCAATCTGCAATGCGCCTTTGGCTCCGACGTCAAACGCTATGCTGGCACGATGATCGGCCCGGACAAGATCCATCCGCTCCCGGCTACGGGGGGAAAGGTGATTGCTGATTATTTTTACCGCTGGATAGTGGGCGCGGACGATAACTGCTCCGCATCCCGGCAGTGATCGTTCCCACGCTCCGCGTGGGAATGCCGCCCCGGGACGCTCTGCGTCCCTTCGCTGCGTGACGCAGAGCGTCACTGGATGCATTCCCACGCAGAGCGTGGGAACGATCAGGTGAGGGGCATTATTTGAAGGCGTCGATTTGATCGAGCAACTCCGCAATCTTCTGCGGCATCAATCGTGTATCACAACGGGTTTCGACGTTGATGATGATCGCCGGGTCGTTGCAGCAGATGCGCACGCGAAAGCGCCAGTCACCGAAAATCACCTTCAGCCCATCACTGTCATCCATTTCCAGCGCCTGCTCGCCATACAGCTTTTTCAGATGGGCGAGCAGGGGATAGGGATCGGCCATCGTCCGGCGAATGTCGCCAGACGAAGGAAACATGCCAATCCGCTCCACCAGCAAAATCGTGCCCAGCCACGACTCGTTGGCGCTGGGCAACGGCTGATGGCGGGACAACCAACTCATCACCCCGAGGTTATCCACCTCGCGTTCAATCTCTACGGAATGTTGTGCAATGTTCATGGTGGCCTCGCTGGGAGAAGGGCGCCGTCTCAGCGGCCCTTGAGGTAGACGTTTTCGTAGCAGAAGTTGGTCGCTTGCAAGTAGCCCTCGGCGTCGCCGCAGTCGAAGCGCAGGCCCTTGAACTTGTAGGCCAGCACGCAACCGTTCTGCGCCTGTTTCATCAGCGCGTCGGTGATCTGGATTTCACCGCCCTTGCCCGGTTGGGTGTCGGCGATCAGGTCGAAAATGTCCGGGGTCAAGATGTAGCGACCGATGATCGCCAGGTTCGACGGCGCATCCTGCGGGGCGGGTTTTTCCACCATGTTGTTGACGCGGTAGATGCCGTCGGACATCAGTTCGCCGGCGATCACGCCGTACTTGTGCGTCTGGTCAGCCGGGACTTCCTGGATGGCGACGATCGAGCAGCGGAATTTCTTGTACAGCTGAATCATCTGCGTGAGCACGCCGTCACCTTCCAGGTTCAGGCACAGGTCATCGGCCAGCACCACGGCGAAGGGTTCGTCGCCGATCAAGGGGCGACCGCTGAGGATCGCGTGGCCAAGGCCTTTCATTTCCACCTGACGGGTGTAGGAGAAGGTACAGGTATCGATCAGCTCGCGGGTGCCGGCGAGGAACTTCTCTTTCTCGGTGCCGCGAATCTGGTGTTCCAGTTCATAGCTGATGTCGAAATGATCTTCCAGCGCACGCTTGCCGCGACCAGTGACGATGGCCATGTGTTGCAGGCCAGCGTCCCGCGCTTCTTCAACGGCGTATTCGATCAACGGCTTGTTGACGATCGGCAGCATCTCTTTCGGCATGGCTTTGGTGGCCGGCAAGAAACGCGTGCCATAGCCGGCAGCGGGGAACAAACATTTACGAATCATAAAAGTATCCTGGACAGTCATGGAACACAGGCAACGGTTGCGGGCCATAACGAATGGCTGCAAGTTTCAATGAGTATTGAAGGCTTACTTTAATACCCGAGTCAGGTTATTAATGGCAATTGGCGACGGCGGTAAAACACGACAATGTTATTAGATGTCGGTTAGAGCGTTATTAGTTATTTTTAGTCGGTATCTGTTGATAGTGGTGTTTGCACTTGCAGTGCTAATAAGTAGCGGGCGATACAGTGTGACTTGCAAAAATATTTATTGCCAGTCATTGAACTGAATTTGTTTTTTGTTGTTGTCGCCTTATTTGTGTGGATTGCGACACATCTGCACAACAACAGGCTTGACAACCTACCGGCTACTTATCCACTAACGGACCGCGCTATGAAGATTCTGGTAACCGGTGGCGCCGGCTATATCGGCTCGCACACCACACTTGCTTTGCTTGAGGCGGGTTATGAAGTTGTCGTGCTGGATAATCTTTGCAACAGCAGCGATGCGGCATTGCATGCGGTAGAAGCCATCTGCGGCAAGAGCGCGTTGATGATTCGCGGCGACGTCTGCGACCGCGCGCTGCTGGATCGGATTTTCCAGGAGCACGCCATCGAAGCCGTGCTGCATTTCGCCGGGCTCAAGGCCGTCGGCGAGAGCGTGCGCCAGCCTTTGGCGTATTACGAAACCAATGTCAGCGGCAGCATCACGCTGTGTCAGGCGATGGCAGCGGCGGGGGTGTTCCGGCTGGTGTTCAGCTCATCGGCCACCGTTTACGGTGAGCCTGAGCAGATGCCGATCCGTGAAGACTTCCCGACCGGCAACCCGACCAACCCCTACGGTCAATCCAAGCTGATCGTCGAGAACGTGCTGCGCGATCTGTGTCAGTCCGAACCGCGCTGGAGCATCGCCTTGCTGCGTTACTTCAACCCGATCGGCGCGCATCACAGCGGCCAGATGGGCGAGGATCCCAACGGCATCCCCAACAACCTGCTGCCTTACATCAGTCAGGTCGCGGTCGGTAGCCTGCCGGAGCTGTCGATCTTCGGCGACGATTACCCGACAGTCGATGGCACCGGTGTGCGCGACTACATCCACGTCGTCGACCTGGCGGACGGGCACTTGAAGGCCTTGCAGTCGATCAGCGGGCGCAGCGGCATTCATACCTGGAACCTTGGCACCGGCGATGGCTACAGCGTGTTGCAAGTGCTGCGCGCTTTCGAACAGGCCAGCGGACAACCGGTGCCTTATCGGGTGATGCCACGTCGTTCGGGGGATATCGCCGAGAGTTGGGCCGACGCTTCCAAAGCTGCGAAAGAGTTGGGCTGGAAAGCCACGCGTAACTTGCAGGACATGGTCACCGACACTTGGCGCTGGCAATCGAGTCATCCAAACGGCTATCTCGGATAATGTCGTTTTGATACCGAATGTTAGTTTCGGTCAGGTGTTAGATATCGTCTGGAAAATACGCTGGAAATGCCTTTTGCAAGTCCGTAGATATAAACCTGCCGTTCGACTTTTATCAGTTGGGTAAGACTGTGAAAGAACAACGGATCTTGTTCGCATTTTTCGCGGACTTGAACTCTACCACCTCTAACACACGCCGGTTTTTAACAGGATGAATGTTAGAAAGGAGTTGATATGAAAAAAGTGATGGCAGTTGCCCTGTTGACGATGTTGAGCAACTGGGCTGCCGCAGCTGAAGCGCCGCTGACAGCGGTAACCAATGTAGGTGGCAATGTAGCGGCTTCTCAAGCGCCTGCAGCCAGTACTGCAATGGTTGCCAGTGCTGTAGCGGCGTCCAACAGCGGTGGCAGTGCCAACGGCGGTACCACCGGTACGACGGGTACCACCGGTACAACCGGCACGCATAACTAACAGACGTTTTTGTTAGTGCAGTAAGGGTCGCCCGACGCAAGTCGGGTGACTTCTTTTTAGATTCGCCCTTGAATAGCGTAGTGCCATTATGACTCGTAGTTTTTCTCTTTTAATGTTGGCAAGTCTCGCTTTACAAGGTTGCATGTTTTCCCCGGGCCAATACCTGAGCACCAGTGACATCACCCGCCAAGGGGCCAGTGAAAGCAGCCGGGTCGAGCTGATCCCGATCACCCCCAAGCTGATTTCCACCACTCGCGCCACGCAAAAGCGCACGTCGGTGCCGAAGGAGCTGTTGGCGACCCCGGCCGAATATCGCATCGGCAATAACGATGTGTTGTACATCACGGTCTGGGATCACCCCGAACTGACGGCCCCGTCCGGCGCGCAACAACAGATTGATGCCAACGGCCGTCTGGTGCGTTCCGATGGCACGCTGTATTACCCGTTCATCAAGGAAGTCCAGGCCGCCGGCCGGACCATCCAGCAACTGCGCGCGGACATCGAACAGCGCCTGTCGGCGTTTATCGCCGAGCCGCAGGTAGACGTCGCCGTGCTGCGTTTCGCCAGTCAGAAAGTCGTGGTCACCGGCGCGGTCGGCAAGGCCGGCCCGCAAGCGATTTCGACCAATCCGCTGAGCGTGGTCGAGGCCCTCGGCACGGCTGGCATCGACACCAACAATGCTGACCTGTCGGGCCTGACACTGACGCGCAACGGGCGGGTCTATCCGCTCAATCTCGACTCGCTCAACCAGCAGGATTCCGAGTTGCAGGGCGTCTACCTCAAGGGTGGCGACCAGTTGTATCTGCCGTACAACGACAACAAGCGCATCTATGTGATGGGCGAGGTCAATCAGCCGCGCGCATTGAGCTTCAAGACCGCGACCATGAACCTTTCCGATGTGCTCGGTTCGGTCGGCGGCTTGAGCCAGACCACCTCCAACGGCAACGCGGTGTACGTCATTCGTGGTGTGGAAAACCTTGATGTCGAACCGGCGAAGATCTACCAGTTGAATGCCGAATCGCCGACCGCCATGGCACTCGCCACGCACTTTGAAGTACGCCCACAGGACGTCGTGTATGTCGGGCCTGCCAACGTGACGCGCTGGAACCGCTTCATCAGCCAATTGGTGCCGTCGGCATCGATTGTCGGAACCGGGGCTTCCGCAGCGAAGAACTGGAGCGAATTCAGTAACAACAGCAAATAAGGTCGCCGACTGTGAACACGTTGAAAGTTGGCGTCTGCCTGATGGCGGCCCTGTTGTTGTGTGGCTGTAACCCGCTGATGAGCGCGTCGCTGAACAACCTCAAATCGGCGGTGATCGGCCCGGATGAAGTGGACGTGACGCCGGCCCAGGTGGCCGAGGTCAATTATCCGCAGCTCAAACTGACCACGCCGTCCGGCTCCGGGGTGCTGGCGCTGGTGCGCGAGCGTGAGGACCTGCAGTTCTGGGTCGCCTCCGGCAAACAGGTTTTGCTCCTGCGCAATGGTCTCGCCGTGCGCAGTATTGGCCTGGGCCTTGAGGGCGATCTCGACGGCACGCGACTGGCGGATGACTCGCCGTTCAAATCAGGTCTGCATCAAGTTGCCGATGGCTTTACCAGTCGGCGCTGGATCGATCTCTACAAGGGTCAGGAAGTCGGGGTGATCGTCAACAGCCGCTTCATCCGTCGCGCCACGGAAACCCTGGACATTCTTGATAAGGAATACACCGTGCTGCGTGTCGATGAGCAGATTGACGCCCCGGCCATCGGTCTGAGTGCGACCAATCGTTATTGGGTCGATCCGCGTGACGGATTCATCGTCAAGAGTGAGCAGCAACTGACCGCGCAATTGCGCGTGAAGATTGTGCAACTGACCCCTGATCGCAGGCACCTGCCGTGAAGCGGTTCAGAATGCTGTCGGCGTGCCTGTTGTTGATCAGCGGCATCAGCCAGGCCGCCGTCACCGTCAGCGGTGATGTCGCCAACCCCGGGCCGGTCAAGCTGCCCGCGGGCGGGCGCCTGCTCGATGTGATCAACGAAGCTGTCCCGAATGCCGAAGGTTATTGGCTGGCGGGTGTCTTGTTGCGTCAGTCATTGCTGGAGGAGCAGACGCGGCTCAAGGCCGGCGTGTTGTTTGATCTGGACGTGTTGCAACGCATGGCGGCGCTCTTCGATAGACCGAGTCGGGTGGCGCTGACGCAACGGTTGATCGAGCAAGTGCGGGAAATGCCGGTCACCGGACGGCAGATCGCCGATCTCGACCCGGTGGCGATTGAAGTCGGCTTCGCCCGCAACATTCGGCTGGACGATGGCGATCGCCTGATCTACCCGAAACGCGTCGACGAAGTTGAGGTGCTCGGCGCTGTCGCCGAAACCTGCCATTTGCCTTATCAGCCCTTGCTGGAAGCCCGTGAATATCTGGAAAGCTGCCCGCCGCTGGACGATGCCGAGGCCGATTACCTGTGGCTGATCCAGCCCAACGGTGTCTCGCGACGCGTCGGCATTGCCCACTGGAATCGCGAGAGCGGGCAGTTTCCGGTGGCAGGCAGCAAGATTCTGGTGCCGGTGAAAAATGATGATCTGGATCCGCCTGTCCCTGAGTTGAATCAGCAGTTGGCCGAATTGATTGCCACGCAGCTGGCCGAGGTGGTTCGTTGAAGTTACGTTTTGCAGCTGTGTTGTTATTGCCTTGTGGTCTGGCGCATGCCGAGCCGCGCATTACTCAGAATGACTTTGGTGGCACCGGTCTGTTGCAGACGCCGACCGCGCGCATGGCCCCGGCCGGCGAGTTGAGCGTCAACGCCAACCGCACCGAGCCCTACAGTCGCTACAGCGTTTCGTTGCAGCCACTGGACTGGCTCGAAGGTTCCTTCCGTTACACCGCGATCACCAACCGGCCGTACGGCTCCGAGGCCCTCAGCGGCAGCCAGAGCTATAAGGATAAGGCGGTCGACGTCAAAGTCCGGCTGTGGCAGGAGAGCCATTGGTTGCCCGATGTCGCCCTGGGCTTCCGAGACGTCGGTGGTACGGGTTTGTTCTCCAGTGAGTTTTTTGTCGCCAACAAGCGCTACGACAATTTCGATTTCAGCGCCGGCATTGCCTGGGGTTATCTGGGCAACCGAGGCGACATGGATAACCCGCTGGGCTATGTCAGTGATCGCTTCGATACCCGGCCCGCGCTCGAAGGCACCGGTGACGTCAACTCAGGTTCGTACTTTCGCGGCAGGCCTTCGTTGTTTGGTGGCGTGAGTTATCAGACTCCCTGGGATCGCCTGAGCCTGAAACTCGAATACGAAGGCAACGATTACAAGCACGAACCGAAGGACAACATCATCAAGCAGGACTCGCCGATCAACTTCGGCGCGGTGTTCAAGGTGGCGGATTCGGTCGACGTCAGCGCGGCGTGGGAGCGTGGTAATACGGCGATGTTCGGCATCACCTTCCACACCAACTTCGTCAGCCGCAAGGCGCCGGCGAAGACTTACGATCCAACGCCCGAGCCTTTGCCGGCGAAGATGCCGACCACCGCGATGGAGCAGGTTGACTGGGCCAACGTCTCGCAACGTTTGCAGCAGAATGCCGGCTACAAGGTCGAGCGTATCAGCCAGCGCGATTCCGAGTTGATCGTGTATGGCGAGCAACAGCGTTATTTTCATTCGTCCAAGGCTGTCGGGCGGGCGAGCCGGATTCTCGACAACAGCGTCAACGACGACATCAATTGGTTCACCGTGGTCAACAAGCGCTACGACTTGCCGCTGGAAGAAACCAGCGTGCCGCGCCAGACCTTCCGCGAAGTGATCAACAACGAGGAGCCGCTGCAATCGCTGCACCGCACCACCGAAGTCAATCCGGCGATGCCGCACAACGAGAAAACCCTCTACACCGAAGCGCCGCAACATTTCAGTTATGGCGTCGGTCTGGGCTTCAAGCAGAACGTCGGCGGCCCGGATGGTTTGCTCTATCAATTCAGTGCCGATGCGGATGCCGAATACCGCTTCAATCGCAGCACCTGGTGGAGTGGCATGCTCAGCGCCAACCTGAAGAACAACTTCGACAAATTCACCTATGACGCACCCAGCGGTTTGCCGCGTGTGCGTACGGATTTGCGTCAGTACCTGACCGAATCCGAAGTGACCATGCCGATGTTCCAGCTCAGCCACACCGAGCAGTTGGATAAAGACCTGTATGGCATGGTTTACGGCGGTTATCTGGAGTCGATGTTTGCCGGGGTCGGGGGCGAGGTGCTGTTCCGCCCGACGGGCGAGCGTTGGTCGGTGGGGGCGGATCTGAACTACGTGCGCCAGCGGGAATTCGATCAGGGGTTTGGTTTGCGCGATTACTCGGTGGTGACCGGGCATATCACCGGTTACACCGATTTGCCGTATGACACACTCGCCGCTGTCAGTGTCGGCAGGTATCTGGCCGGTGACTGGGGCGGCACGCTGGACATCTCCCGCGAGTTCTCCAACGGCGTGCGCTTCGGTGCCTGGGCGACCATCACCACGGCCGGCAGTGCCGAGTACGGGGAGGGTAGCTTCGACAAGGGCATCTACCTGTCCATCCCGTTCGACGAAATGATGAGCATGTCGACCATGCGCCGCGCCAACCTCGTGTGGGCACCGCTGACCCGTGACGGTGGCGCAAGGCTTAATCGGGGTTATCAACTGCATTCGATGACCGATAGCCGGGATGACGACATGTTCTATCGCAACTTCGAGAAGATCACCGAGTAATCCCTGTACCAAATCCAATCCCTGTGGGAGCTGGCTTGCCAGCGATGACGGCGGTCCATTCAGCATCGATGTTGACTGGGCGGACGCAATCGCGGGCAAGCCCGCTCCCACAGTGGCGTTGTGTCGAATCCAAAATCCCGGCTTATCTGCAGCTCCTTTTGTGAGCTGTGCTGTCGCCAAATCCCGGGCCACCATCAATCCCTTGTGGGAGCTGGCTTGCCAGCGATGACGGCGGCACATTCAGCATCAATGTTGAATGGGCGGACGCAATCGCGGGCAAGCCCGCTCCCACAGGGGGTTTGTGTGGAGTCCGAAATCCCGGCTTATCTGCAGCTCCTTTTGTGAGCTGTGCTGTCGCCAAATCCCGGGCCACCATCAATCCCCTGTGGGAGCTGGCTTGCCAGCGATGACGGCGGTCCATTCAGCATCAATGTTGACTGGGCGGACGCAATCGCGGGCAAGCCCGCTCCCACAGGGGGGTGTGTGGAGTCCGAAATCCCGGCATATCTGCAGCTCCTTTTGTGAGCTGTGCTGTCGCCAAATCCTGGGCCACCATCAATCCCCTGTGGGAGCTGGCTTGCCAGCGATGACGGCGGCACATTCAGCATCGATGTTGAATGGGCGGACGCAATCGCGGGCAAGCCCGCTCCCACAGGGGGGTTGTGTGGAGTCCGAAATCCCGGCTTATCTGCAGCTCCTTTTGTGAGCTGTGCTGTCGCCAAATCCTGGGCCACCATCAATCCCTTGTGGGAGCTGGCTTGCCAGCGATGACGACGGTCCATTCGGCATCAATGTTGACTGACCTGACGCCATCGCGGGCAAGCCACGCTCCCACAGTGGTGTTGTGTCGAATCCAAAATCATGGCCAACACACGATCCCCTGTAGGAGTGAGCCTGCTCGCGATAGCGCCCGACCAGTCGCCATCTGCATGCCTGACACACCGCCATCGCGAGCAGGCTCACTCCTACATGGCGTACTGCGAACCCCAAATCCGGGGCACAAAAAAGGGGACTTTCGTCCCCTTGCGGTCCTGCCTTGCGCAGCGCTGAATCTCAGTAGATATCCTTCGACAACAGCGTAAACGGTGTCTTCACCAGGATCTTCAGGTCGAGCCACAACGACCAGTTGTTGATGTACTGCAGGTCGATCTCGACACGCTTTTGCATCTTGTCGAGGGTATCCGTTTCACCCCGGCAGCCGCTGATTTGCGCCAGTCCGGTAATGCCCGGTTTAATCCGGTGACGCGCCATGTAGGCGAGGATTTTCCCCGAGTAGAAATGGTTGTGCGCGACGGCGTGTGGACGCGGGCCAACCAGTGCCATATGCCCCTGCAGCACGTTGAACAGTTGCGGCAACTCGTCCAGCGATGTGCGGCGGATAAAGCGTCCGACGGCGGTGATGCGCGAGTCGTTGCGGCTGGCCTGTTTGACATCGCGGTCATCGTGAACACGCATCGAGCGGAACTTCCAGACCTTGATCACCTTGCCGTTCCAGCCATGGCGATCCTGCTTGAAGAACACCGGGCCAGGCGAGTTCAGTTTTACCGCCAGAGCAATGATCAGCAGCACCGGGCTCAGCAGAAGGATGGCCAGCAGCGCCACGCTTTTTTCCGCCAGGCTTTTGCTTAGTGCTGCGGTCGGTCGGCTGGTCAGCGGGCTCTCGTTCAAGTAGATCGCCGGCAGACCGTCCACGACTTTCACCGAGTGATTGAGCAGGGTCAGACTGTTCAGGTCCGGCACCCAGACAACATCCACGTTGGCACCCAGCAAGTCGACATACATGGCTTCGATTTTCGCCGCTTCCGACAGCGGCAGGGTGATGTACAAGCGGCGGATGTCGTGGGCCTTGATCAGCTCCAGCAACTGTTCCTGAGCGCCGACAACGCGTGGAGCATCAGAATCCAGAGTGGGCAGGCTACCGTTGCTGACCAATCCCACCAGCGGCAGGTTTTCGATCTGGCTGAGCTTTTTCGCCAGGCCCAACGCCAGCTCACCTGTCCCCACAATCAGGGTCTTGTGCTCGCTTTTGCGCGAACGCTGATAGAACTTCGAGAACGCATGCAGCGGCGCGTACAGCAACGCCTGACCAAGGAAGCCATAAACCGCCCAGCTCAAGATCACCTGCCGGGAAAACAGCTCATCGGCCTTGCAGACAAATGCGATGAACGCCAGCGCCGCCATGGTCATCGACCAACCCATGAACAGCCGACCCAGTCCGGTCAGGTAGTTGTCGCGTTTGCGATAAACGCCACTGAACGTATAGGCCGGTACTGAGGCCAGTACCGCTAGCGTTGCGCACATTCGGTAATAGAACGCGACGGTTCCGGTGTGCTGTTCGGCCAGTACAAACAGCAGAGCAACAATAAACCCCTGCGCCAGCGCCCATTGGCCCCAAAAGGTCAGTCCCTTGAGGCCCGTGCTTCGATTGATACTGAGAGAAAGATCCATACGATATCCCCAAAAGACGTCCATTCAGGTTTCAACAGTTGAAAGCCGAGTTGTTAGTCAGATTATTGTTTTTGTTCTAACGAGTGTTCTGAGGTAACAACGTCGATATGCCGAACTGTCGTCAGTCAATAGACTAAGTTATTGTCGGAGAATGGTGTCTGACGAGTTCTAACAAGATGGCACATTGCCAACTTTTTAATAATTAAATATTGGCTTGTTAGAAAAGGTCGTGGAGAAGGAGGTGAATAAGTGATGTTGTATTTGTTACTGTTGAAAGGGTGGAGGCAGGGAGTTTCAATCTATCAAGGGAGGTGAGTTCAAACAGAGTGCTCTTGTTGTTTTTGTAATCGCACTGTTATCTGTTTGTTTTGTTCGCGGCGGTCGCAGTGTTTACGCGACGATGTCCTGAATGAGGCAATAACCGCGGTTTCTTACGGCGCGAAATAGCCGCTCACCATTACTGGCGCTTTTGAATTTGTCTTGCAGGCGACTCAGGCACATTTCCAGACCGCGATACTGTTCGGGCTCTCGGCCAATGCTGAGGATCAAGTCATCTCGACTGACAACGCGCTCTTCATGATGGAGCATTTTCCTGACCAATGCGGTTTCTAGTCCGGTAAGACTGATCTGCACATCTTCCTTGACCAGTGCGCCTTGATCATTGTCCAGGTGCCAGGTTTCGGTGCCAGGTGTATCGCCTAATATAGCTTGAGGCAAGTTGCTGGTTTCCCCAGTCATTGCCGGAACGCTTTGAAATGGATTCGTCGATTGTGCGGCGCGCCATTCGGACTCGAGCGTGGCCAGTATTCGCTGGGTGTCGTGTTCAATGGTGCGGGCGACGTTCTTGCGGGTGCCGCTTGGGTAAGTGAACTCCATCAGCATCGGAGCGGAAGAGGGTGAAGTAGCACCTTCAATAAACATTTGCGCCTGAGAAGTGCCAAACGAATTGAAACGCTCGCTGGACAGAATGCTCTCAAGTTCACGCTGCGACGTTGTACTGTGAGTCACGACGACAAAATATTTTCTGGGGAGGGTTGTACTAGTTTCCATGTCTCTCTCCTTAACTGCGTACCAAAAATTGGCTAAAAGGTCATTCGGCAGGCGAGCAATGACTTCCTTGGAAGTAATCGACAGGCAGGGTCTGGGCCCGAAAATGGCCCTCGATAAGTTCCACTCGATCTGCTGCTATGTTGTTGAGTTTATTGTTATGGTGTCGCGCTCATTCAAGTGCTTTGTTATAGGTAGATATGAAGTACAACGAGAGCTATATGGTTGCATCAGACGATCCTTCGTTCGTATGCAAAAGGGTGGCTGCCCTTGATCAGGCAGTCGATATCAGGCCCCGCATCAGGCGATAGCCATAGCCGCGGATACTCTGAATCGCGTTTGTACCATACATGTCCTTGATTTTTCCACGCAAGCGGCTGATCGATTTCTCCAGCGCCCTCGGGTCGTAGAAATTGGTATTGAGCCCCATGATGGTGGCGATTTCATCATGGCTGAGAATGTGATTACTGGTTTGCGCAAACGCTTCGAGAATCTTCATTTCGGCAAACGAGATGTCGAGTTTCTGGCTGGTGCCCAACAGGCAAATGCGCGTGGGATCAAGCGTCAGACTGATATCGCGCTGCCATTCTTCACTGCTGAAGAACTCGCCCAGCAACTCGGCACTGTCGTCGGATAAGGTATTGAACTTGATACAGAAGTCCGCCCCGGCAAGATAATATTTGATCTTGTTGAAGGCGCCCCGGCCAGTAATGACCGTGCAGATAATCGGTTTCAAGTTGTCGGTGCGCAGGTTCTCCACCAGCGCGAGATTATCTTCGAGGGCCTGTGGGCTGTCGATGACAATGAAGATGGCGCGATACGAACCAGAGCGTTCATTCTGCTTATATGAACTAGTGAACGAATCGACTTCAAGTGCCATATCGGTTCGCACGTGCTTGGCGAGTAGCGACCTGAAATGTTCAGCCACGCCACGGGTACGGCCCAGAGTGAGAACACCTGGTTCGTCATTTGTCGGGCGCGGACTACTAGTCGCCAAATTCCCTGAGAGCATCATGCATTGACTCGAATTAGGTGCTGACATCTGGATGTTAAAGCACCGGTTCTCATCTGTGACTGACAATTGGTAACATTTAAGCGGATTTTAGACGTGGCTCCCGAGTTTTCTAACAATAATTAAGCAATTCAAGCTTTTAGTTGATTTTTTCGGGAGTGTGAACTAGTCGTTAGATGGTGGCAATATGAAATTGTGCCACTATTTTGAACTCAATGCGACAGCTATATTTGTGTCCATTGGCCACTGTCTGGCCATCCCGCATAGTGTGAGCCAGATCACACTTTATTGTCTAGATGAACTTTTTACTACTAAGTGCCTAAATTTTTTCACATTAGTTCGTAGGCGGACGTTTATTAACATGGCTTGAGTGTGTCTTTTGATAAGACGTAATCTCCTCGGCCAATAAGAACAAAAGCTCGCAGCCTTTGTATTTTTTCAGATACTCAATCCCTGAGTGTTATAAACCAGTCGCCCGCCAAGAGCGCTCTGACGGAGGATTAATGGATTTCTGGACGCTTTTCCAGGTGTTGATTTTAGGCGCGGTTGAAGGCCTCACCGAATTCTTGCCGATCTCCAGTACCGGTCACCAGATCATCGTCGCCGACCTCCTGGAGTTCGGCGGCGAACGCGCCATGGCGTTCAACATCATTATTCAACTGGGTGCCATTCTTGCCGTCGTCTGGGAGTTCCGGCCAAAGATCTGCGAAATCGTCAAAGGCCTGCCGACTCAGCGCAATGCTCAGCGTTTCACCCTCAACTTGTTGATCGCTTTTCTCCCAGCAGTGGTATTGGGCGTGTTATTCGCTGACGCGATTCATCACTACTTGTTCAACCCGATCACCGTAGCCGTCGCACTCGTCGTCGGCGGCATCATCATGTTGTGGGCCGAACAGCGTAACCATGTGATCAGCGTCGAGCATGTCGACGACATGCGCTGGTCTGACGCGTTGAAGGTCGGTTTCGTACAATGCCTGGCGATGATTCCCGGCACCTCGCGCTCCGGCTCGACCATCATCGGCGGCCTGCTGTTCGGCCTCTCGCGCAAAGCCGCCACCGAGTTCTCGTTCTTCCTGGCCATGCCGACGATGGTTGGTGCGGCGGTCTACTCCGGCTACAAGTACCGAGACCTGTTCCAGCAAAGCGACCTGCCGGTCTTCGCCTTGGGTTTTGTCACCGCATTCATCTTCGCCATGATCGCCGTGCGCGGTTTGCTCAAGTTCATCGCCAATCACAGCTACGCCGCGTTCGCCTGGTACCGGATCGCGTTTGGCTTGCTGATACTGGCGACGTGGGCTTTCGGCTGGGTGAACTGGACCGCCGCAGCGGCAAGCTGATCACTGAGTGCTGATGAGTGCCGCGACGGCGAGGTCATTCAATTCCGAGTCGGGCAAATCCTGACGAAAATGCTGCAAAGCCGACGTGAAGTACGCGGCCTGCAGCATGCCGTCGCTGGCGAGGAAATACCGCGCCGCTTCGATTTCCTCTACCGAATACACACGTTTTTTCAGTCCGGACATGTCCGACATCCCATCGACCGTGATCATCGTCGTCGTGAAAACCAGAAAGCCGGACATCTGGGTTGATTCAAAAGGGCCATCTTCCCCATCACCGCACCCTTTCAAAAAATCGCAACTGGCGCAGGCGGTGGCAGGGACGGTAAGGAGTAAAGCGAGGAGGGTGAATCGCTTGAATAAAACACAGCTAAACGCGGGCATAAACAAAAGACATCCTGTCGGTACAACAACACTCCGGGCAACGCTCATTCGTTGCCCGCACATACAACGCGTCGATCAACGACCCGCCAACAACTCCGCCGCCTGATCCAGCAACGCCAACGGATCCTTGGCCTTGTGAATATCCACCGACAACAATTGCCGAAACTTGCGCGCCCCTGGAAACCCGGTGCCCAAGCCCAACACATGGCGCGTGATGTGATGCATCGCCCCGCCCGCCAGCAAATGCGCGGCAATATAAGGCCGCAACTGCGCCAACGCCTCAGCCCGACTGATCACCGGCGCCGAACTGCCGAACAACTGCTGATCCACCTCCGCCAGCAAATACGGATTGTGATAAGCCTCACGCCCCAACATCACACCGTCGAACGTCTGCAAATGCTCATGGCAAGCCTCCATCGTCTTGATCCCGCCGTTCAGCACAATCTCCAACTCCGGAAAATCCGCCTTCAGCTGCGCCGCCACGTCATAACGCAACGGCGGAATGTCACGATTCTCCTTCGGCGACAACCCCTCCAGAATCGCAATCCGCGCATGCACGGTAAAACTCGTACACCCGGCATCGCGCACTGTGCCGACGAAATCACACAGCTCCTCGTAACTGTCCCGACCGTTGATGCCGATGCGGTGCTTTACCGTTACTGGAATCGATACCGCATCACGCATTGCCTTTACACAGTCCGCCACCAGTTGCGGGTGCCCCATCAGGCAGGCGCCGATCATGTTGTTTTGCACACGATCGCTTGGGCAGCCGACGTTTAGGTTTACCTCGTCGTAACCGTGTTCCTGGGCCATGCGGGCGCAGGCGGCCAGATCCAGCGGAACGCTACCGCCCAACTGCAGCGCGAGAGGGTGCTCGGCTTCGTTGTGACGGAGGAAACGTTCGTGATCGCCGTTGAGGAGCGCACCGGTGGTGACCATTTCGGTGTAGAGCAGGGCGTTCTTCGACAGGAGGCGTAGGAAGAAACGGCAATGGCGGTCAGTCCAATCCATCATGGGAGCGACGGAGAAGCGGCGGGAGAGTGGGGCGGGTTGTAGAGGCATTGGGGGAATCTGGATCAGAGGGGCGAAGGTGGGGGAGTTTATCAGGAATGGGATAGGACGGAGGCTTACGCGTCGTTACTACGTGCTCTTGTTTGTGGATGAGGCGAGACGAATCGACTGAATATTGTGGTCTGGCCCCTATTTGCTTCCTAACCCCCCAGCCTTAACGGGCGAGTTGGGTGATTGTGCTGCCGGATTTACTTGTACCAACAGACTAAGAACTAAGGCTTCGGGACTAACCGTTTACGGTCATTCGTGATAATGCATATAGCAAATAAAGCTAAAAAACTGTCATTTGTTACAGGTGTCCTTAAGCATGCTGAGGATTAGCCTTCCCCTATTGCATGTGTCCTGAGTGATTGTATGCAGTCACCAACGGTGTTGACAGAACTGAATTTAACGTGGGGTAAGGGTATGAATAGCTACACAGTCATTCTAAAAGATGGGACCGATGATGGTTTGAAAGATGAACTGAAAAAATTAATAGTCAAGCGAGGTGGAAAAATCGAGCAAGAATATCGAGTAATTTTGGGGTTTTCTGCGTTGATTCCGGAGTCACTGGTTTCTATTTTAAGAGCTGCGGATTTTGTAGAGAGCGTCGAAAGTTGAAGCGCGACTGACAAATACTTAAAAATACGCGATGACTTTCAAGATAACCCGCGTTCAGTGCGGGTTTTTTTGGACGTTTTATGATCCACTCCTTTCGTATCATCGCTCACGGTGCTGACATCAGCCGCGCTGGTAAATGATCGTCTGTTGCAGCTGGAAACCACCCATAAACCCGGAACGGAATCCAATAAGTTTGAACTTCAGATTGATGAGCGAGACGGCGCTGTCGTGTTGCTTTAACGTGGTGCTTTAATCGAGATTTTCATGGGTATGCCGAAGCGACCTTGGTCTGCATGGAGCGTTACACGGTAGACACCGTTAAGGTTTCCGGACCGCCGGATGCGATTATGATCAAGGGCAAGGCCTGCGACATGTGCGGCAGCGGCAAGATCGTAGCTGAAGCTGGGAAGATGTGCCGCTGCCGAAGATCTTGGCCGACATTGCCGATACAACGTGCTCGAAATAATACTGGCAATGATGGCCTGAATATCGTGATTTGTGCCCATCTCCACTCAGGCCAATTCATTGTCGATAGTACTTGGAGATCTCTCTCCAAATGTATTTGTATCGGAACTCAAGCCAACGTATCACCAGTTTGTCTATCTGCCGTCGTAAGCGGCTTTGTGCTCGGGCATCCAGCGTTTTCGCAATGTCGGAATTTAGTTGCTCTCGGTTAAATGCAGACCAGATCATTGGTATCACTGTCTCGAGGTTTGTATGACAGACAGGTGCGACTTTTTCGTAGAGAATTCGTTTTATCTCTTGTGGGTCGTAATCTTCAGTCTGTCGAGCGATGGATTCGTAATCTACCTCGTTGTCGACAAACGCATCGGATAATGCCCAGTAGACGTCATATCGCTCGCTTGCAGTGATCGCGCGATTCAAATTAGCTTTATTGTTTTCCATCGCTATAACGCCGCCAAGGATCTTGAATCTCGTCTATACGAAAGGTGCCGGGATTTCAATGTGATATGTACAACAAGCTTTGCCATGTTTGACTTCCTGTCATCGAATTAACCGTTGCGGCTGTATCAGACTTACTTTACTCGATGTCTGACGGCGAGGCGCTCGGATTTTCGTGAATTTAAACAGCAAAGGCTGCGCTTGTTTAAGTAAGTTGAGGCGGTGTCGTCCAAGACCTACAACACCTTGCGCCTCCCCCTACACCTAAGACAGAATCCCCCGGCTTGTGCGTCTAGCCCGCAGGTTCTATCGTCCCCACATCACTGAAAACCAGTGATCGGGTTTGGTAGCCCGCTTCGTGACTAGATGCATTGCATCACCAATTTCAGTCGCTTCCCCAGGACTCGGATTTCATGGTGGTCATGCGTGGGGCCCATTCGTGGGCGCCGGGTTCTAGTGCGACCGGTCTACCAACCCGCGTATGGCCGCCACCCATTCGTTTGGTAGCGAGGGTGATGGCTCTTTTTAGTAATCGCGCTAGAGGTTCCATCTATGTTCAAGGTAACGCCCAACCCGCCGGAAACTGATCCGGCATCCCCGTACCAATCCCCAAACTCCAAAAAGCTCCACGAAGCCGCCGAGCGCGCGCTCGATCACTACCTCCTTCCCGCCGGCCACATCATGGCCAGCGTCAACGAACCCGAGCGCATGTACCTCGCCAACCCGAAGTACGACTCGGAATCCCTGCTAGCCAACGCCAGTGAAACACTCAGTTCCGCCTCGGAAATGCTCAACAACTTCGCCGCAGTACTCGACCCTTCGCATCGCAAAACCGCGCTGGGCATTGCGCAGGTGGTGATGCTGGGTGAGTTGGCGGTGAATCAGGCGTTGGATAACGTTGAGGTGAAGGCGTAAATCAGCTCCCTTTGTGGCGAACGGCTCAGCCGTTGCCACGGAGGGGGCTGTTGGCGCTGAGTAAAGCCGCCGGGAGGAGGGCGGGCAAATGGACAGGGTGATGGCTATTTAGTAGCATGCCGCGCCTTTACTCAGGAGTCGCCGCATCATGGAAGCTACATCGTCCCAAGCTTGGTACAACACGCGTCCCGCCGTTGTCTTCATGGCCGTTTTTTATTGCTTTGTCGTATTGATTCAGGCCGGCCTGTGGGTGGCTCATGACGGGTTTCAGCAAGCGCGGGAAGGGGATATTTCGTTTCTGATGCTGCTGAATATTTGTGTAGTGGCGTTGTTGATGTTCGTCGGCGGCTTGTTGCTGCTGGCGAGAAAGAAGATCAGTTCTCTGTGCTTTATTCTCGCGTTGATTCTGGGGATTGCCTTTTCTCTGTCGCAAATGAACAGCGGTTCGGTTGTGCATCTGCTTACCCTGCCAATGTTCAAAGAATATGCACTGGTGTTTGGTATCTGGGTGTACAGCCTGCAATTGCGTACGACGGGTTATTTTTCCGCTCGATGAGGCCATTCGTATTGCCCGTAGTGCCCTAGTGGCTGAATAGGCCGGGCGCTTGAGTGTCAGCTATTTACGTGAAGAGAATTTATGTCTGCTCCTGATAAGCCGAAGCTGCCGCTGCAAGCATTCGTGATGTCGTGCCTGGTGGTAGGCTGGGGTCTGGTGTATGCCGGTCAGGTGAAGTGGGCGGTGCGTGTTGCCGCTTTGCTTTATCTGGGGGTGATTCTACTCGGTGTCTGCGGGGTGCCTGCCACGCCATTCGGCCTGTATGTCTTCGCTACGTTTATTGTCGTGGTGAAACTCGGCTCGGCCGCGGCAGCAGCAATATCGGTACGCAGAAGCGACCGTTCGGCGGCGAGTCCCAGCACCCGTTTCCATGTGCTTTACGTGGTGGCGCTGGTCATTCTCACGCTGGTTCTTTTCGGGCCATTGCGAGGCCCGACACTGGGGTTCAAAACTTACTTGATCCCTTCTGGCTCGATGGTTCCGACCCTTTCGATCGGTGACTATATCGTCACCAATATGCGCATCGACGCGCCGCAGGTGGGCGACATTGTGGTGTATCGCTACAACGGCACGGAGGCGGTCAAACGTGTGGCGGCTGTGGGTGGCGATACCTTGTCGATTGTTGACGGTAAGGTCATTCGCAACGGTGAAAACATGGGGCTATTCTTCGCACCGCCAGAGCGCGTAAAGGATCCTCGTTATCTGCAAACGCCGCAGACGGTAGTCGAGAAAGATCATGTTTATCTGCTCGGTGATAACCGCGATGTCAGTAACGACAGCCGCTTTATGGGCCAGGTCGCAGTCGAAGACATTACTGGCAAAGTCACCGGAATCTGGTTTTCATCCGATCGTTCGAGGATTGGCACAGTCTTTCACTGAGAACAAAAGCCGTCACTTTCAGGTGACGGCTTTCACTTACAGATCTAGCCAAACTGACTCGCCGACTCAACCGCAGATTTCGGCTTCCTCAACCGCGTCAACTGGTAAGCAATCGCCAACCAGACAAACCACCCCGGCATGACCATCAGCGCAATCCGCGTGTCAGGCCGCAACGCTAGCAATCCCAGCACGAACCCCAAAAACGCCAACGAGAACCAAGCCATCGCTACACCGCCGGGCATCTTGTAAGTCGACTTCGCATGCAGATCCGGACGTTTTTTGCGGTAGGCGATGTAAGACGCAAGAATGGTCGACCAAGTGAAAATCACCAGAATCGCCGACACGGTCGAGACGATGGTGAAGGCGGTCATGACTTCCGGCACGATGAACAGCACCAGCACCCCAACCAGCATCAACAGCGTGGTGAACGCCAGGCTCAGCAGCGGCACGCTGTTGCTCGACAGTCGGCGGAATATACCCGGAGCGTTGTCCTGATTGGCCAGCCCGAACAGCATGCGACTCGATGAAAACACGCCGCTGTTGGCCGAGGAGGCCGCTGAGGTCAGGACCACGAAATTGACGATACCGGCCGCTGCGGGAAACCCGGCGACGAGGAACAGTTCGACAAAGGGGCTCTTGACCGGAGAAACCTGCTGCCACGAGGTCACGGCAATAATGCAGGTCAGCGCCAGCACGTAGAACAGGATGATCCGCAGCGGAATGGAGTTGATTGCTTTGGGCAGGGTTTTCTCCGGCGATCGGGTTTCAGCGGCGGCGGTGCCGATCAGCTCGGTGCCGGCGAAGGAGAAAATCGCCATTTGAAATCCGGCGAAGAAACCGAACAAGCCGTTAGGGAACGCAGCCTGTTTGTCCACCAGGTGACTCAGGGACGCGGTGACGCCACTTGGCGAGACGAAGGAGCTGGCGATCAGCACGGTGCTGACGCCGATCAGGGTCACGACGGCAATGATCTTGATGATCGCGAACCAGAATTCCACCTCACCGAACAGTCTGACCGTCAGCACGTTTAGCGCGAACAGGGTTGCCAGCATGCCGACGGCGGGTATCCACGCCGGTACGTCGGGGAACCAGTACTGGAAGAATCCACCGACCACGACGGCGTCGCCGATCACCGCCACGCTCCAGCTCAGCCAGTACGACCAGCCGAGGAAGAACGCCGCGCGCGGGCCGAGGTAGGCACCGGCGAAGTCGGCGAAGGTTTTGAAGTTGAGGTTGGACAGGAGCATTTCGCCCATGGCGCGCATGACGAAAAACACGAACAGTCCGATGATCATGTAGATGAGGATGATAGACGTCCCGGAGAGGGCGATGATCTTCCCGGAGCCCATGAACAGGCCGGTCCCGATGGCGCCGCCCATGGCCATTAATTGGATGTGACGATTGCTCAGCGTGCGCTGCAGCGCGGGCTGTTCAAGCAGCCCGGAAGGGTTCGATTTCATTGCAAAACCTCTTGATTTTATGTTTTTGAGTTTTGGCAGAAAGTAGGTGGCGAGCGTTCTTGTTAGAGAGGCAGCGGCTAATCACAGCTGTGCCTGGAGGGTGAATGGCCGCCTCGTAAATGAGGCGGCGTTTACCAATCAACCGACGGTACGCAGACGCGAGGTTTTGGCCGGTTGTGGATCGAGCAGTTGGAAAAGGTTTTTGATGTTGGCCGGCGTCGGCACCAGGTGGATGCGTTGGCCGATTTGCTGCGTCTGAGCCAAGTCGTTGAGGTAGCGCAGTGACGAAAAGTCTTCCAGGGCAAAACCCACCGAATCGAACACCGTCACCTGCGTATCGTTTTCGCGTCCGGCCACTTCGCCCTGCACAATCCGGAAGAATTCGATCACCGGGGAATCGGCTGCCAGTTGCTGAATGTCGCCTTCAATGCGGGTTTGCGGCTCGAACTCGATGATGACCCGGGCGTTGCGCAGGATGTCGGCGTGCAGTTCGGTTTTGCCCGGACAGTCACCGCCGACCGCGTTGATGTGCATGCCGGGCTCAATCATGTCGGGCGTCAGAATGGTTGCGTAGGCTTTGTCGGCGGTGACCGTGGTGACGATGTCCGCACCCTTGACCGCGTCCTTCACCGAGCTGGCCAGAATCACTTCGATGTCCGGGAACGCCGCGAGGTTGTGCTTCAACTTGAGTGACGCATCTCGATCAATATCGAAGATGCGGATTTCGCTGATGCCCAACATTTCATGAAAGGCCAGTGCCTGAAACTCACTTTGCGCACCATTGCCGATCAGGGCCATCGAAGTCGCACCCGGACGAGCCAGCGATTGCGCGACCAACGCGGAGGTTGCGGCGGTGCGCACGGCGGTGGTCAGGGTCAGTTCGCTGAGCAGGGTGGGGTAGCCGCTCTGCACATCCGCCAGAAGACCGAAGGCCATGACCGTGAGCAAATTCTGCTGGCCGTTGTTCGGGTGGCCATTGACGTATTTGAACGAGTACTGCTGGCCGTCGTCGGTGGGCATCAATTCGATCACGCCGTCTGCCGAGTGATTGGCCGTGCGCGGCGATTTATCAAACTGCGCCCAGCGTGCGTAGTCCGCTTCGATGTAGCCGGCCATTTCGCGGAGGGCGCGGCGGATACCGACTTGGGTGAACAGGCGTGCAGCATCATCGACATCAATAAAAAGCGTCATGTTCTTATTCTCCGATCCAGTCATTGAAAGGTTGTAAAGCGCGGGCTGGCTCAGCTGCGTTTGCTCTCGAAACCGTGCAGCACGTTGACCGCATTGATGCCGATTTCATCGACCATGTAGCCGCCCTCCATGACGAACAGGGTCGGGCAGCCGACGCTGGCGATCAGTTCACCGATGCCGATGAAATCCTCGCTTTCCAGCAGGAAGTGGCTGATGGGATCGTCCTTGAACGTGTCGACACCGAGGGAAATCACCAGCACCTCAGGCGCGAACTGCTGGAGTTTTTTGCAGGCGTGGAGCAGGGCGTTGCGGTAACTCTCCCAAGTGGTGTTTTTCGGCAGGGGATAGTTGAGGTTGTAACCCTCGCCGACACCCGCGCCGACTTCGTGGCTGTACCCGGAGAAATACGGGTAGGACACCGCCGGTTCGCCGTGCAGCGACACGAACATGACGTCGCTGCGCTGGTAAAAGATGTTTTGCGTGCCGTTGCCGTGATGGAAGTCGACGTCCAGCACCGCGACACGTTTGGCGCCTTGGGTGATGGCTCGTTGCGCGGCAATGGCGGCGTTGTTGAGGTAGCAATAACCGCCCATGTATTCGCGTGCGGCGTGATGGCCAGGCGGGCGGCACAGGGCGAAGGCACTGTCGTGGCCTTCATCAAGCAGGGCCAGGCCAGTGAGGGCGATATCAGCGCTGGTTTTCACCGCTTGCCAGGTCGTCGCGGTGATCGGCGAACCGGCGTCCATGGCATAGAAACCGAGCTTGCCGTCGATGAATGTTGGCACGTCCTCGTTGGCCAGATCGCGCACCGGCCAGACCAGTGGCAAGGCGTCGTGAGTGCGACCGGTTGCGCACCATTCGCTCCAGGCAGTTTCCAGAAAACTGACGTAGCGCTCGCTGTGCGCGTTGACGTAGCACGAGCGATCAAACGCGCGCGGTTCGACGATCTGGCCAAGGCCGACCTGTTTGACGCGGTTGTGCACGGTGTCGGCGCGACTCGGTTGTTCGAACGAGGGCTTGAGCACGCCGTCTTTCAATTCGGTGCCGTGGTGCAAACGGTGGGAATCACTGAAAACTGTAAACATTCTGCGCATCCGTTAATGTGAGCCAGTGCAAATATTCTGTTCCGGCCGGGCTGCGCTTTCTTTGCTTTGTGTTCGTGATTCAGTCGATTATTCGGGAGTTTTTACTCAGGAATGGCGTCATGCAGAAAAAAATATCCAAACGCATCAGCCTCGACGAGACCGACCTGGCGATTCTTGAGTTATTGCAGGAGGACGCCAGTATTTCCAACGCTGAACTCAGTGAGCGGCTTTCGCTGAGCCTTACGCCGTGCTGGCGGCGGCGCAAGCGCATGGAGGAGGCCGGGGTCATCAAGGGCTATCAGGCCAATCTGGATCGGCGAATGCTCGGGCTGGATATCATGGCGTTCGTGCACATTCGTTTTTCCACCCACGCCGATCACGCGCCTGACGCCTTCGAGGCGGTGATTGCGCAATTGCCGGAGGTGGTGGCCTGTCACAAGATCACTGGCGATGCCGATTATGTGTTGCAGGTATTGGCGGAGGATCTTGATAGTTACAGCGACTTTATCGAGCAGGTACTCCGGCGTCAGGTGGGGATTGCTTCCATTCAGTCCAGCCTGGCATTGCGCGAGGTCAAGACCGGTAGTCGTATCGCGATTCCCAAGCCGGCAAAGGATTGAGTCGCCAGGCTTTTGAATCCGCATTTTCAGCTGCGTTTTGCGCCAGTAGCGATGTGCCATAAATCGTGATGTCAATGCGTCATCACGTCGCTCTAAAAGTTCAACGATTGTACAAAAATATAAAGTTGTACAAGTTTTCGTAAAATTTATAGCATCCCTCCAGACACCTTTGCTGAATCGATAAATCCCGCGTGCAGACGCCGTTTGCGACGTGATGGATTTGTCTGCCGATGCTCGCGTCGGATTTTTCTTCGACGCATCAACAGCATCGCTTTTTGCATTTCCGGGACAGCTGGAGCGTCCCGTATTACGCCTTGGATGACGACCCCCGAATGTCTGGACGGTGACTGTGGTTACCGGAGATCAATTTTTTGTGCCTGGCGTTTCACGTCAGGGCGTTTGAGGCTGAATATGGCAGTAGCATCGAATTTCTTGGGTGACATCAAAGTTTCCCGCAAGCTGGGAACCGGTTTCGGCATTCTTTTGCTGGCGGTTTTGGCGGTTGCCTTTATTGGCTATAACAGCAACAGCGTGCTGGTTGATCGCTTGAGTACGACGCGCCTTATCGGCAAGTTGAATGACGCTACGCAAGATATGCGTTTGTCCGAGAAACAGTACGAAGCCGCCGCTGACGCCGCATTCGCTGAATCCTATAACGCTCAGTTGAATGTCTTGCAGGGCCTTGTGAGCAAGGCGCTGGACACCTTGACCCGCGCTGAGAACCAGCAAGCCTTGAAGGCTTTGCAAACCACGATTGTTGCCTACGACCAGAAGGTCAAGCGGCTGATTGCTGCCGATCAGTCGACCACGGATGCCCTGAAACCGCTGACTGCACTGTCGGACAAGTACGCGCAAACTTTTGCCGGCATGCTTGAAGGCGCCACGACCAGTGCGCTGGCGTCTGCCGATGGCGAGCGCGTTCGGGAGCTGCGCACGGTGGCCGACTTGCGCAATGGCATGACCCTGTTTCGCCTGATGCTGCGTCGTTACATTGCGGTGCCCAACGACGTGAACAAAAACCTGCTGATGGAGACCATCGATACCTTCTTGAGTGATATCACCAAGGCGCGTACCAGCCTGCCGACGGCCCTGTCGAGCCAACTGGAAGAAGCGTACGCCGGCATGCGGCGTTATCGCGAAGTATTGGTGCAAGTGGCCGGGCTGTTTGAGCAGAAGCAGAACATGCGCGAGCAGGTCGACCAGGAAAGCAAGGCCATGGACAAGATCATGAATGGCCTGATGGACACCCAGCAGCGTCTGGCGCTTGAAGATCAGCACTCAGCCTTTGTTCAGATCGCCGTATTGACCGTGTTGGCGCTGGTGATCGGGCTGATTGCTTCGGTGGTCATTTCGCGGCAGATCACTGCGCCGCTGGCGCTGACGGTTGAACTGGCTCGACGTATTGCCAAAGGCGACCTGACGGTACAGGCCAAGTCTGCGCGCAAGGATGAGTTGGGCGATCTGCAAAATGCGATGCAGGACATGGCGCAGAACCTCAATACGCTGGTGCAGGGTATCGGCAATGGCGTGACACATATTTCCACCTCTGCGGAAAAGCTCTCGGCCATGAGCGAACAGACAAGCGCGGGTGTGCGTCAGCAAAAAAGCGAAGTGGATCAAGTCGCCACAGCGATGCATGAAATGGCTTCGACTGTGCAGGAAGTTGCGCGTAACACGACCGATGCCTCTGCTGCCGCGACCTTGGCTGATCAACAGGCGCGCCACGGCAGTACGGTGGTGAAGCAGGCGACGGTGCAGATCAGTGAGCTCGCTGTGGCCATTGAGGAGTTAGGCGGCGCGATGAACGTGCTGTCTCAGGACAGTGAGCAGATCGGCAAAGTGATCGATGTGATCAAAGCCGTCGCGGAGCAGACCAATTTGCTCGCGTTGAACGCCGCTATCGAAGCAGCGCGGGCGGGCGAGCAGGGGCGTGGTTTTGCCGTGGTGGCAGACGAAGTGCGTTCACTGGCTCAGCGCACGCAAGACTCGACCAAGGAAATCGAAGCGCTGATCGTCACCCTGCAACAACGCACGCAAGCAGCCTCTACGCTGATGACCTCCAGCCGCGAGCGCACCCTCGATACGGTGGTGTTGGCGCAGAAAGCCGAATTGGCAATTACCGAGATCAACCAGTCCATCGGTACGATCCAGGAAATGAGCCTGCAGATCTCTGCTGCTGCCGAGCAGCAAAGCGCCGTGGCCGACGAAATCAATCGCAGCATCGTCAGTGTGCGTGATGTCGCCGACCAGTCGGCTGTCGCCAGCGAAGAAAGTGCGGCCGCGACGATTGAGTTGGCGTCGCTGGGGCAGGACTTGCAACGCATGACCGCGCATTTCCGCACCTGATTAGCGGATGAGCCCGCGGCGACCGCGCCGTTGGGCTTTAGCCGTAACAGCAGTTTCTTTATTGATAACCAAGGAAGGTGCTATCCCGTTATCGGGGGGCATGAGCTATTTTGCAAAATCATTCTCCGCTCCCGAGGCGTGTCAGGGCTGTAAAAACAAAGGCGTGCCGGATATGGATTTCGCCTTCGCCTTTCAGCCTATTGTGGACTTGCGCGATCAAACGACCTTTGCCCATGAAGCGCTGATTCGCGGCGTGAATGGCGAAGGCGCAATGTCTGTTTTCGAGCGGATCGACGATCAAAACTGTTATCGATTCGATCAACTGTGTCGTGTGCGGGCTATTTCATCGGCTGCGAGTTAGGGGGGGCTCAGCTCAATTGTTTGAGGTGCGCCGAAAGCTCTTTCCACGCGTCCCCATAGTTAAACCGCAACCAAGCGGTGTGCAGTCGATGGAGCTGCCGTCGCATCCAGCTGTTTTTCTTCGCCAGCAGCATGTCCTCGATGTCCTGATTCAACTCGTCGGCGTTGAATCCTGTCCAGATCGGCGGCAGTGGGCCGGCGAGGTTCCAGGCGCAGATGACGGCGACTTCTGAATAGAGGATGTCTTTGATCTGTTCCGGGTCGTAGCCTTCGACTTGTCTGGCGATGTAGGGGTAATCCACGGCGGTGTCGACAAAGATCCACGACAGGGCGTCGCGGATTTTGTAGAGCTCGGCAGGGCTCAGTTCACGTCGCAAATTCGGGCGCTCCATGCGCTAAACGTTATTAAGACGTTCGATAACAGGGGCCAGTGTCGGGCGCTTGTTCTGCCATTCAGCTTTGGTAATCCCCAACAAAACTACGTCAATCCGAACGCCTTCCTTGACCACGTTCTGCCGCCGAACACCTTCCACTTCAAACCCGAATTTCTGATGCATCTTCACCACCGCCGAATTCACTGCCAGCACTTCGCAATTCAGCTTCTCCAACCCCGCCACATCAAACGCGTAATCGAGCATCCAGAACTCGACCAAACTGCCCAGCCCCTTACCCTGCAACCCAACGTCCAGATAAAACGCCCAGTCCGCCGTTTTATGCAGTTCGTTGATCGCGTTCAACGAAACAACCCCAACCGCTTGTTCATCCTTGATCACCACAAACACTTGTTGCCGTGGATTGCCCTGTAAAGAAGTCAGCCAGTTCGCATGTTCCTGTTCGGTGATTTCATGGGAGGTGTACATGAACTTGCGCACGTCTTCCTGATTGCGAAGTGTGCGCACATGGGCCTGGATGGCGGGGCTGGCGTCGGTGAGGGGGAGGAGTTGCATGGGGATGTCCTTGTCTGGCGGTCTGGCGATTCTGAACCGGCGCTGTCGATCAGGAAAGTTTCATGTTGCGGTGTGTGGGGCAGGCCTAGGATGTTGGCACAAGATCGTCGCTTTTTATCCCGAGGGGAATCGTGCCATGCGCCTGAATATCGTCAAAGTGCTGTTGATTGCTGCTGCGGTGTCGGTGTTGAGTGCTTGTTCGGGGGCAGGCGGGTTAACGACGACCAGTTGTTTTTCGGCGGATTGTCAGTCGCTGGACGGGCGTAGTAATGCGACGACGCTGAAGTTCGGCGGGAACAGTATTGGCAGCAGTCTCAATCAGTACAGCTCCGGGATGCTGCATGACGATTGAAGTAGACGGATGAATTGTGGCGAGGGAGCAAGCTCCCTCGCCACAGTTTCGGTGGCTTCACTGAAAAAAAGGGGGGGGGCGCTTCGCGACCCATCGGGGATAAATCCCCTCGCCACAGGTTCAGTGTTCTTACAGATAGTGTTTGAAGAAACCTGCCATTTTCTCTATCGCCGGGCAGCGAGGCCAGTGAATCGCTGAAAAAGCTCACTGAGGCAGCGCAATCCATTCGCTCAGGGTTTTCTGATATTTACCGGTGACCTTGCTCAGGTGCAGCCACTGATCAACGTAGAGTTTCCAGCTGATGTCATCGCGTGGCAGCAGGTAAGCCTTCTCGCCGTACTGCATGTATTGGTGCGGATTGACCGCGCACAAACCGGGTTTGAGCTTCTGCTGATACAGCGCTTCCGAGGTGTCGGTGATCATCACGTCAGCCTTGTTGTCGAGCAGTTGCTGGAAGATCGTCACGTTGTCGTGCAGGGCCAGTTGCGCTTTGGGCAGGAAGGCGTGGACGAAGGCTTCGTTGGTGCCGCCGGCCGGTTCGACCAGGCGCACGTTGGGCTGGTTGATTTGTTCAATCGTCTGGTACTTGGACTGATCGGCGCAGCGCACCAGCGGGATTTTGCCGTCGGTGTCGAGGGTGTTGCCGAAGTAAGCCTTTTTCTGCCGCTCCAGCGTCACCGAAATCCCGCCCATGCCGATGTCGCACTTGCCGGCCTGCATGTCCGGCATCAGGGTTTTCCAGGTGGTCTGCACCCATTCGACTTTGACGCCGAGGCTGTCGGCCAGCGAACGGGCCATGGCGATGTCGATACCTTCGAAATCACCGTCGTCGCGCTTGAAGGTGTAGGGCTTGTAGTCGCCAGTGGTGCAGACGCGCAATTGGCCTTGTTGCTGGATGCTGTCGAGGTGTGAGGTCTGTTCTGCTGCCTGAACGCTGAAGGTCAGGGGCAGGGCCAGCAGAGTACCGAGCAAGAGTGTGGTTTTTGTCATGTCCGTCGGGCTTCAAAGGGATCGGAGCGAGAAGTTAACCACGTTCTCGGCGCTGATCCCTATCGGCGAAGTGCGCCTACAAGCCCAAACCTTCCTGCACCACCTGCAGCAGATTGTTTTCCGTCAGCGCAATCGCATCCAGTTCCTGCCCGGTTTCAACGGTCTGCAGCCACCAATGGCTTTCGCCGTGTTCATCGACGGTGCGCAGCAGGTAAGTGTTTCTGTCTGGCAGGGTGATTTGCACGCGTCCGGCGCCATCTTCGGTAAAGCGGGCGATGGGATCAAATGTCAGGCTTTGGTTGTTCGCTTCTATGACCAGTTGGTCGATGGCGTAATCGTGGGATTCGCCATCCGGGGAGGTTTCGCATATGTGCGTAGGATTGCGTCGAATCTTCAGGCCGACTTCGGTCACCGGTTGCAGCCATGCTTCGATGCGGTGGTACAGGTCGTAGACCTGCGCCGGCCAGCAATCGATCTCCAGTTCCGCGCAGGTGATGTCGTCCGCGTGGGTGTGCCGGGTTTGCTTGAGCTTCGCGGCGAGTTCGTCTGCTTTACTCATTTCAGATCCCTGTGTTTGATGTCTGCCTGTTAATCGTAGACGTTTCAACGGGGTAGGGCGTTGCCTTGCGTCATGCGCCTGCAACACAAGCGTGTCCAAATCACCGCTGACCACGTCTGGTCAGCAACGAAAACCACGGACGCAGGCGTCCCAAGGAGCGGGTACATGAAAAAGCTGTTTACAATTTTGGCGGTGATTGCGCTGACGGCCGGTAGTATCGGCCTGAGTTCGGCGCGGCAATCGCAGTCGAGCAAAGCGCAGGCGGAATCGGTGGCGGGGGTGTTCGATTACTACCTGCTGACGTTGTCCTGGTCGCCGACCTTTTGCCTCACCCACAAGGACGATGTGCAATGTTCCGGCAAGGGTTACGGCTTTGTCCTGCACGGTTTGTGGCCGCAATACGCCAAGGGTGGCTGGCCGGAATCCTGCCCGCCGCTGACCACGCTGTCGGCGGCAGAAAGCAGCAAAGGCCTGACGCTGTTCCCGACCAAGAAGCTGCTCGATCACGAATGGTCGAAGCACGGCACCTGCAGCGGCCTCGGTGCGATGGGTTATCTGGATGCGGCGGATAAAGCCGTGGGCGCGGTGATAATTCCTCAAGAGCTGCAACCGTTCAGCACTTCCTATTACTTCGAGGCGCAGGAAATTTCCGATTTGTTCCGCAAAGCCAATCCGGGGATACCGGCGGACGGCATTGCAGTCATTTGCAGTGGTCCGGAGTTGTCGGAAGTGCGCGTGTGCATGGGCAAGGATTTGCAGTTTGGCGCGTGCGGCAAGGGTGTGAAGACTCAGTGCCGGGCGGGGGATATTCGAGTGCCGCCGTCGCGTTGATTTGACTCAAAGTCGAGAAGACAAGCACTAAACCTGTGGCGAGGGAGCAAGCTCCCTCGCCACAGGGTTTTGGTATACCGGAGTATTTTGCCGCTCTTAGCGCTGTTTACAGGCGTCCAGCGCTTGCTGATCTTTCAGGTCAGTGGCAATGCCTAACCGATATTTGCAGTAATCAATAACCTGGCGCTTCTCTTCGTCGTCAAGTTCGGACAAGTGCTTGTCGTCCCTTTCATACGCAAAAATGTTCACAAAGTGCATTTTCAGTGTCGGGTGTTTCTTGAGAAAGAAGACCTTTTCGGGATCGGCATCTTCCATCTTTTCGTAATAACCTACGAACAGTGCCGCAGCCAGTGCGAGCGCTGCAAAAAATATCAGAGACCTCATAAGCAGGGCGGCCGTAGTGTGCTGAACAAGGGACGCCTTGAAGTGGTTATCGCGGCAAGAAGTCAAAACTCTATCAGTGTTTGCTCCGGGTTTTCGCGAGCCTGACGGCATACGTTCAAAAAAAGTTGTTCAAAACAATCATCCAAATGCTCACCGCGCCGATAGGTATGGAATTGGGCGTGTGCCGATGCCACTTGTTTGCCGTGTACATCCGCGTGAACTACGCTCACAAAAATAAGGGTTTCGGGCTCACGCCCTTGTCGTACCTGCCCAGGACACGGTTTTGCCTATCCCCATTCACGATCCACATCAGGCTCCCGGCACGCTTAAACGTCTGCCGCTACGCAAAGCGGCGGCGCTGTTTATCGTTGCGGTGTGTCTGTGCCTGTTCGGTTTGCTGTATCTGCAACTGGAGCAGTCGCGGCGCCAGGATCTGGCGGTGGCGCAAATGGCTTCGAGCAATCTGACCCGGGCGATGGCGCAGCAGGCCGAGGACACGTTCCTGGCGGCGGATCTGGTGATGACCAGCCTGGTCGACTGGATTCAGGACGACGGTTACGGCGCGGCGCAGCGGCCGCGTCTGCAGAAGACCCTTGCCCGTCGCGTGCAGCAATTGAATCAGTTGCACGGCATGTTTCTGTTCGACCGTCAGGGTCAGTGGGTGATTACCTCATTTGCCGATCTGCCCCGTGGCAATGGCGTGGCTGATCGCGAGTACTTCAAGTTTCATCAGCAGAATGCCTCGACAGTGGCGCACATCGGCCCGGCGATTCGCAGCCGCGAGAACGGTGAGTGGATCATCCCGATCTCCAAACGCGTCAATGACCGCGCCGGCAATTTTCAGGGCGTGCTGATGGCCGGGATCAAGATGGCGTACTTCGACCAGTTCTTCGAAAGCTTCAGCCTTGACGACAACGGCATCATGTTCCTTGGTTTGACTGACGGTACATTGCTCGCGCGGCGGCCGTTTGATGAGTCATTGATTGGCACGTCACTGACCCAGGGCGAGATCTATAAAAAGCTGTTGCCCAACGCCGCGGCCGGTACGGCGATGATCAATTCGGTGGTCGATGGCATCACTCATTTGTATGGCTATCGGCAACTGGCGTCGTACCCGCTGGTGGTGTCTGCCGCGACTTCGCGGGACACGATTCTCAAGGGTTGGTACGAGCGTGCGTTCCAGTCCTGCGTGCTGGTGGCGCTGGTGATTCTTGGCGTCGGGCTGTTCGGCTGGGTGTTCATCCATCAGGTGCGCGATGGCGAACGGATCGAGAAGAACCTGCGCAAGGCGCAACGGGCGCTGGAACAGATCGCGACCCACGACAGCCTCACCGGGCTGGCCAATCGGCGCCTGTTCGAACGCTCGCTGGAGATCGAGTTTGCCCGGGGCGCACGGCAGGTCAGCCCGGTCAGCCTGATCATGCTCGATATCGATTTTTTCAAGCGTTACAACGACGCCTATGGGCATGTGGCCGGCGATCAGTGCCTGACCCAGGTTGCGCAAGTGCTGAGGAATTGCTGTCAACGCAAGTCGGATCTGGCGGTGCGCTATGGCGGCGAGGAGTTTGCGGTGTTGTTGCCCGATACCGACATCAACGGCGCGCTGGCGATTGCCGGGCAGATTCGCCGCAGTGTGATCGACAAGCGCATCACCCACAGTGGTTCACCCACCGGTTATCTCACCGTAAGCCTGGGCTGCTATGCGTTTATCCCCAATGGCAATGACAACCCGGAAGTGTTTATCCAACGGGCGGATGCGGCGCTGTACCAGGCGAAAAATGCCGGGCGCAATCGGGCGGCGGTGCTGTCGCTGGATGGCGGCATCGGGGAATTGATGCGCTCTGACCGCTGAATGACAAACCAGCACAAACACTGTGGGAGCTGGCTTGCCAGCGATAGCGGTGGGTCACAATGAGAAGAGGCTGGCTGAGCCGACGCCATCGCCGGCAAGCCAGCTCCCACAGGGGTTTTCATTGAGTCCGGATTGGTAACTCAGAAACCTGTGGGAGATTTTCACCACGGATGGCTCTTGTTCGTTCAGCCGCCCGTGCCACCGCCTGCACCGCCCGTGCCGCCACCCGCCGAACCGGTGCCACCACCGGCACCCGAGCCCGAGCCGCTGGCGCCGCCATTGGTGCCGGTGCCGCCGCTTCCACTGTTACCGCCAGAAGGCGCGCCCGGGGTGTTGTCCGGTGGCATGGTCGAGCCGCTGGTGGCGCCGGATTTGGTGCCGGTGGCGTCAGCGCCGTCGTTGGCCGCGAAGGTAGCGGCGGAGGCCGTGGCCAGCAGGCCGGCGAGCAATAACGAAGTAAGTTTGCGCGTGATCATGGTGCGTCTCCAAAAAGGGGATTTACCTGATATTGGTCTGACGCGCCGAAGACTTGGTGCCGACAGGGTGACGAGCGGTCAATCGAGTGGCCTCCTGATCTTCTGGAATATTGGCTATTTGCCGAACCACTCGCCGGGACTAACGTAGTCACACATTCACTTGCCCCGGAAACCCGCCATGAAAGCTCGTACCGATTTCTACACCGCTTCCCCGGACGCCATGAAAGCGATGATTGCCCTGGAAACCGCCGTCTCCAAGCTGCCGCTGGAAAAGACTCTGATCGAACTGGTCAAACTGCGTGCCTCGCAAATCAATGGCTGCGCCTTCTGCATCGACATGCACACGGCCGACGCGATCAAGGGCGGTGAAACGCCACGTCGTCTGTTCGCAGTGACTGCCTGGCGTGAAGCGCCGTTCTTCAGCGAGCGTGAACGCGCCGCGCTGCTCTGGACCGAATCGCTGACCCAACTGAGCCTGACCCACGCCCCGGATGAAGACTACGACGTCGTCGCCGCGCAGTTCACGCCGAAAGAAATGGTCGACCTGACCGTCGCGATCAGCACCATCAACAGCTGGAACCGGCTGGCGGTAGGCTTTCGCAAAACCCCACAGATCTGACGCCAAACCGCAAAACAAAACTGTGGGAGCAAGCCCGCTCCCACAGGGTCAAGCAGCTTTGCGATTCAAGTTAATGTGCGTCGGCACTCGGCGCGGCCGGTGGTTGTACCTTGCGCATCAAGGGCACCATTGCCGTGGCGATGACGAAGCACACCATAATCATCAGAAAGGTGTCGCCGTAGGTTTGCGTTTGCGCCTCGCGGTAGGTCAGCAGCCATAACTGGCGCAGGCTGGCGGTGACGCCAATATCACCAATCTGGCCCAGCGTCGCGAGGTTGCCGCCGACCTGCGTCAGCCACTGATTCAGCGCCTCATTGCTGCTGTTCAGGTGTTCGGCCAACCTAGTGAAATGCAGGTTGGTGCGATCATTGAGAATGGTCGCGCACGCGGCAATCCCGATCGCACCACCGAGGTTGCGCATCAGGTTGAATAAGCCCGACGCATGCTTCAGACGGGCTGGCGCCAACCCACCCAACGTCAACGTCACGGCCGGCGGCACCGCCAATTGCTGGGCAATCCCGCGCAAGGCTTGCGGCAGCATCAATTGCCCCGCGCCCCAATCGTGGGTGATCGGGCTGAACTCCCACATCGACACCGCGAACAAGCCCAGGCCGATCATCATGATCCAGCGCAAATCCATGCGATTGGCCAGAAAGGCATACAGCGGAATCGCCATGATCTGGAACACCCCGGTGGAGAAAACCGCGAGACCAATGTCCAGCGCGCTGTAGCCGCGCACCCGCCCGAGAAACAGCGGCGTCAGATAAATCGTCGCGAACAGGCCAATCCCGGTGACGAACGAAAAGAAGCAGCCGAGGGCGAAATTGCGGTCCTTCAATGCGCGCAGATCGACGATCGGATTGGCCACGTGCAAGGTGCGGCCGATGAAAGCCAATCCCGCCAGGCCGCTGATCCACGCGGTGGTCAGGATGGTCTGGTCACTGAACCAGTTCCAGCGCGGGCCTTCTTCGAGGGTGTATTCCAGGCAGCCGAGAAACAGTGCGAGAAACACCATGCTCAGGTAATCCGCGCCCTTGAGCAGCGACAGTTCCGGCTGATCGATTTTCACCAGCATCGGCACCGCCACGGCGACGAAAATCCCTGGCACCAGGTTGATGTAGAACAGCCAGTGCCACGAGGAAATATCGGTGATCCAGCCGCCGATCACCGGGCCCAGTGTCGGTGCCAACGACGCCACCGCGCCGATGGTCGCCGCAGCAATCACCCGTTGTTTGCCGGTGAAGAAAAAGAATGCCGTGGTGAACACCAGCGGAATCATCGAACCGCCGAGAAAACCTTGCAGTGCGCGGAAGGCGATCATGCTCTGGATGTTCCAGGCCACGCCGCAGAGCAGGCTGGCGAGGGTGAAACCCACCGCTGAGGCGCAGAACAGCCAGCGCGTGGAGAACACTCGCGACAACCAGCCCGACAGCGGAATCACGATGATTTCGGCGATCAGGTAACTGGTCTGCACCCACGCGGTTTCGTCGGTGCCGGCGGAGAGGCCGCCGCCGATATCACGCAACGACGCCGAGACGATCTGGATATCCAGCAGCGCAATGAACATGCCGATGCACATCGTCGCGAAGGCGAACACCTTGGTCGCGGTGGTCATGTCCGCCGCGTTGAACGGCTGCGCGGGAGCGGCGAGGGTAGCACTCATGGTGCGACGGCCACAGCACTGGTTTCAGGCTGGGCGCGGGTGTCGACTTCGGCGGTCACCGACAGGCCCGGACGCAAGTGGCCGAGCACGCCATCGGCCGGGTCGAGGAGGATGCGCACGGGTACGCGCTGGACGATTTTGGTGAAGTTGCCGGTGGCGTTTTCTGGCGGCAGTACGCTGAACTGCGAGCCGGTGGCCGGGGCGAGGCTGTCGAGGCGGCCATGGAATTCCTGGCCGGCCAGCACGTCGGCGCGGATGCTCACGCGCAGGCCGGGTTTCATCCGCGCCAATTGGTCTTCCTTGAAGTTGGCATCGACCCACAAACCGCTGGCCGGCACCACCGACAGTTGTTGCGAGCCGGCCTGCGCGTAGGCGCCGACCCGTGCGCGGCGGTTGCCGATCACGCCGTCAACCGGCGCGCGCAGTTCGGTGTAGCCGAGGTTCAGCTGCGCCAGATCGCGTTCGGCGCGCGCTTGCTGGAGGGCGGCGCGGGCCTGTTGTTTTTGCGTATCGATCACTGCGAGTTGGCGTTGTGCGGCGAGCAATTCAGCCTGGGCGCGGGCGCTCAAGGCTTGGGCGGTTTTGAAAGTGGCGTCGGCGCGTTGGGCGCTTTCTACCGAGACGGCATTGGTGGTCACCAGACGTTTGTAGCGAGCGTTGTCGTCCCGCGAGCGCGCGGTTTCGGCACCTGCCGCATCGATGCCGGCGCGGGCCTGACCGATCACCGCTTGCTGAAGTTGCTCGGTGGCGTCGAGGTTGGCCAGCAGCGCCTCTTCGGCAGCCACCGCGCCCTCGGCTTTGGCGAGGTTGGCGCGATAGTCGCGGGCGTCGAGGCGGATCAAAACATCGCCAGCCTTGACGTGTTGGTTGTCGCTGACCAGCACCTCTTCGATGTAACCGGCGACTTTCGGCCCGATCACTGTGACGTCGCCACCGATGTAGGCATCGTCGGTTTCCTCGAGAAAACGCCCGGCGCCCCACCAGTGCACGGCATACACCGTGGCAAACACCAGCGCGATCAAACCGATGCCGGGAATCAACAAGCGTTTAAGCAGCGGCGGTTTAGTCTTGACCGGGACAGCGAGGTCAGGTTCGAGGGTGGGCATGTTGGTCATGGCGTAATACCTGCGGAAACGGGTCGTTATTACGGCTGTAATATGACGCAGGTAATATTTGGTGGCAATTTATTTTTGGCACCGATCGTCAGATCGGTTCGCTGCGCCTTTTACCTAGCGCAAATTCAATTCATAGGGGAAACCCTGAGACGCGCCTAGACCCTGTTTAATCAATTGTTTAAGAAGTGTAAGCACGGTAGGAAGCGTCTTGCATTTGTGAATAAGGGCTCCGACTATCACGATCATTGATAGGGTGGCATTACGCCATTTGATGATCGCAAGGATATTGCGTGCCGTATTCGCTTTGCGCTGCTTCTCGTCGTCGTTCCACGCGTTGCCCGCTGTTGTCGGCCTTTGTGTTGAGTGTGTGTGCCTCCTCGCTTGAAGCTGCCGAACCTGTCGCGCCGGGCCAGGAAGTGTTGCGCCAGCAGCAACAGCAACAGCGCGATCTGCAACAACTGCAACTGGAACAAAGAAAGCGCCAACTGGAACGCGGCTCGTTCGGTCCGGCACCTGCCACGCCGACGATGCCGCAAACCGTCGCCCCCGATGAACGCTGCTGGCCGTTGAGCGGCACGCGTATCGGCGGCGTGACGCTGATCAACAGCGACAAACTCAACGCACGCATCAAACCGCTGCTGGCACCGTGCATGGGCGTCGGCCAGATCAATCATCTGCTCGCCACCATCACCGCGATCTACGTGGAGAAGGGCTACATCGCCAGCCGCCCGTATCTGGCAAGCGCTCCGGCGGCAGGCCAATCGCTCGACATCATGGTCGACGAGGGCTACATCGAGTCCATCGAACTGGCCGATCAGAGTCTGCCGGTGTCGCTGGGCGGTGCGTTCCCGGGGATGCTTGGCGGGCCGCTGAACCTGCGTGATCTGGAGCAAGGCCTCGACCAGTTGAACCGCCTGCGTTCTGTCGATCTGACCGCCGACATCGCCCCCGGCAGTCAGCCCGGCGCCTCGCGGATCATTCTGCGTTCACGCACCTCCGGGCAGTCGCGCTGGGCCTTGAATGCGGGGTTCGACAACCTCGGCAGCGCCAGCACCGGGCGCGACCGCGATACGCTCAGCCTGAGCCTCGACAGCCCGCTGGAACTCAACGACCTGTTGAGCCTCAGCGCCAGTGACACCTTGAATCAGGGTGATCGTTACAGTCGCAACGCCAGCCTGTATTACGCGATTCCCTACGGCTACTGGACCTACAGCGTATTCGCCAGCCACGCCGAATACCGCGCGCCGTTCAAACTGCCAAGCACGACTTTTCACAGCACCGGCATCACCGACCAGGTCAGCCTGCGCGCCGACCGTGTGTTGTGGCGCGACCAGAGCCGGCAGCTCAGCGCCAACCTGCAATTGGCGCACAAGGACGTCGACAGCTATCTGGAAAACGTGCGGCTGGGCATTCAGAGCCCGACCCTGACCGTGGCCGAAGCCGGGCTCAATCTGTTCTGGCTCGACCGTGCGGTGTGGAACCTCGACGTCAACTACGCCCAGGGCCTGCGCTGGTTCGGCGCCGATGACGACTCGCGGCAGCAGATCAACAACCTGCCCAAGGCGCAGTTCCACAAGTACCGCGCCAGCCTCAGTCAGTGGCGCAATGGTCAGTTCGGCGCGCAGACCTGGCAGTGGCAGAGCCAACTGAATTTGCAGTACAGCCCGGACCCGTTGCCGGCCATCGAACAACTGCTCGGCACCGACGATTCGGCAGTACGCGGCTATCGCGTCAGCAGCGCGTCCGGGGCCAGCGGCGCGATCTGGCGCAACACATTGCGGCTGCCGTTGCGCAGCGAGTGGCCTGTGCAGATGACGCCGCGTATCGGCCTCGACCACGGCTATATCAAGGCCGATCACGGCGCTCAGGGCCAACGCCTGAGCAGTGCCAGTGTCGGGCTGAATCTGGGCTGGAAAAACTTCAGTGTCGATGTCGATTACCAGCGTGCACTCAACACGCCGAACGGTCTGCAACATGAGCCTGAAACCTGGCTGATGCGCGTCGGTTTGCAAATATGAGCGCTACATAAACCAAGAATGCAGTGAACAAACAGCCGTTGGATCTGAGCGTGACAGCCACGGCCAAGACTAAATCGCGCGACGTGATGCCGTACTCACATGGAGACGTTTTTATGCCAGCACACACCTTTGCATTTCATCTTTCGCCTCGGGGCAAATTGCGCTGGGCAATTGCCAGCCTGTTCTTCGCCGTGCACCTGCCGAACGCGATGGCCGGCGGCGTCGTGGTCGCGCCGGGCCCCGGCGGCACTGCGCAATTGCAGACCCAGGGCGGTGTGCCCATCGTCAACATCGTCGCGCCCAACGGCTCGGGCCTGTCGCATAACCAGTTCCTCGACTACAACGTCGACCGTCAGGGGCTGGTGCTGAACAACGCCTTGCAGGCCGGGCAATCGCAACTTGCCGGGCAACTGGCGGCCAACCCGCAACTGCAAGGGCAAGCCGCGAGCGTGATCCTCAACGAAGTGATCAGTCGCAACCCGTCGGCGATCAACGGCGCACAGGAAATCTTCGGTCGTCCTGCCGATTACGTGCTGGCCAACCCGAACGGAATTTCGGTCAATGGCGGCAGTTTCATCAACACGCCGAACGCCAATCTGGTGGTCGGTCGCCCGGAATTGAACGACGGCAAACTGCAAGGTTTGAACACCCGTGACGCCAGTGGTCAGTTGCAGATCCAGAGCGGCGGCCTGCGTAACGCCGAGGGCTCGATCAACCTGATCGCCCCGCGTATCGACAGCCAGGGCGCGCTCACTGCCCGCGATCAACTGAACATCACGGTCGGTCGCAATCAGCTCGATTACGCCAGCGGCCAAGTGAAAACCGTGGACCCGGCGGGCAACACTGGCGATCAGCGCATCGACGCCAGCCTGTTCGGCGCGATGCAGGCCGGACGCATCAACATCGTCAGCACTGCTGAAGGGGCAGGCGTGCGGGTCGGCGCGGTGCAAGTGGCCGGGCGTGATGGCGTGCAGATTCGTTCCGCCGGTGACCTCAATGTCAGTGGTGAGGCCGTGACCAACAGCCTCGACGTAACCCGTGCAGGCATCCGCAGCAGCCAGGGCGATGTCGGTTTGCACAGCGGCAAGGACCTGACCCTGGCGGCCACCGATGTCAGTGGCCGCGACGTCTCCGTCGATGCCAAACGCAACCTGACCCTGAGCACGGTCGAGAGCCGCAAGCTCCAGGAGAAGCGCGAGAACTGGAACAACAGCACCATCGGCATCACTTGGGAAACTTACGACCGCACCCAGACCGACAGCGAATCGCGTCAGCACGGCAGCCAGATCGTTGCCAGCCGCGACGCGACACTGTCCGCCGGCAAGGACGCCGAACTCAAGGCCGCCAAGGTTGAAGCAGCGAAGAATCTTAAGGTGAAAAGCGGCGGCGATCTGCGCCTGACTGCCGCCACCGAAAGCCACACCCAGACTGATCAGGGCAATCACCGCAAGCACCTGTGGAAAGCCGACTGGAACACCAGCAGCGAAGAGCAGCGCAGCATCAGCAGCCAGTTGAAGGCCGGCAACATCGCCCTGCAAACCGCCGCTTTGTTGCGCTCCGAAGGCGCCGAGTTGGACAGTGCGGGCGACCTGCAACTGGCCGGCAAACAGGTGGAAATCACCACCGCCACGCGCACCAATCGCAGCAGCGACAACCGCTATTCCGGTGATCTGGTCGGCGGTGGTTTCTTCGGCAAGACCGGCGATGCCGACAAGGGCCAGACCCAGCATCAGGGCAGCAAGATCAACGCCGCCGGCAAATTGATCGTCAAGGCTGACGATGTGCGCATCAGTGGCAGCCAGGTCCGGGGCGACACCGAAGCGAGTGTCATCAGTCACAAGGGTTCGCTGGTCATCGACGGCGTGCAGGACACCTCGCACAGCAACAACCATGACAAGGACAGCAAGTTCTTCGGCATCACCAAGGACGAGTCACGCCAGAACGCCAAGGACAGCACCACGGTGCGCAGCGAACTGGTGTCCGACAGCAACCTCAAGCTCAAGAGCGCCAAGGACATCGAGGTGGCCGGCTCGACGGTCAAGGCGGGCGGCGCGCTGACGGCGGACGCGGCGGGGGATGTCAACGTGCATTCGGCGCAGAACAGCCACGACAGTACTGACAACACGCAGACACGCGGCTTCGATGCTTACGCCAAAGAGCAAACGCCGGAGCAATATCGCGCGGGGATTCATTACGAAGACAAGCAGCAAACCGTCACTAAAAACGATGTCACTCAGCAGGGCTCAAGCCTCAGCGGCGGCACCGTACAGGTGAAGGCCGGCGGCGATCTGACCATCAAGGGCGGCGAGGTGAAATCCACCGCTGGCGATACCAGCCTGAGTGGCAAGAATGTCTCGTTGCTGGCGGAAGAAGATAGCCACAAATCCTCCACCGACAAGACCAGCACCGGCGGCGGTTTCTACTACACCGGCGGCCTCGACCGCGCCGGCAGTGGCGTCGATTTCGCCCACGGCACTTCGCAGGACACCACGAGCAAAACCACTGCGCAAACCAGCAGTGTGCAGAGTGCCGGTGGCCTGACCATCAATGCCGACAAACTCGTCACCGAAGGCGCGCAGGTCAAAGCTGGCAACGGTCTGAACATCGCGGCCAAAGAAGTCGACAACCGCGCGGCGAGCAACACTGAAAGCAGCACTCACACCGAGAGCAACTGGTCGGCGGACATCGGCGCCAACGTCGAGTACAAAGACATCGCCCGACCGATTGCCGGTGTCGTCAAAGAGGTGTTGAACGGCAAGGTGCCGGACAAGGATGCGCTGAGCGATCTGGGTCAACCGAACGTCGGTATTGACGTTGCGATCGGCCATGGCAGCGCTGATAAAACCGAGCAAAGCAGCAACGCGGTAGTCAGCCGTTTCGACGGCGGCAGCGTCGATGTCAACGTCACCGGCACCTTGCGCGACCAAGGCACCCAGTACAACGCCAGCGCCGGCAAAGTGAACATCAGCGCCGAAAAACTGGTCGCCGATGCTGCCAGCAACACCCACAGCAGCAGCGACAATGCAGTCGATGCCAAGGTCGATGTGCGCGTCTACACCAAAACCGGTGAAGACGTGAACGTCGCCGGCAGCGGCGCGGGCGGCAGCAGCCAATCGACCAAGGACAGCTCCAGCGCGGTGGTTGGCGGTTATGCCGGCAGCCAGGGCGTGAACATTAAAACCGCCGGTGACGCGCAGTTTGAGGGCAGTCGATTCGACGGCGGGCAGGGCGGTGTCAACATCAAGACCGGCGGCGATCTGGCGCTGAATCAGGCTACCGACCGCCAGCACAGCAACGAGTCCAGCCTGCGCGGCAATGCCTCGCTCACAGTCGGCACGTTGCCGGGCACCGACGGCACCAACGTCGACCTCGGCGCTGGCTTCCAGCTCGATCACACGGGCAAGCAAACCACTGACACTCAGGCGCATGTCGCGAGCATCAGCGGTAACGGCGTGCAACTGAGCAGCGGCGGCAATCAGATTCAACAAGGCACGAAGATCGACAGCGCTGGCGCCATCGATTTGCACGCCGACGGCAAACTCGATCTGCAAGCCGCCACCAATACTCACGACGCCACCGGCAGCAATCTCGGCGGCGGCTTGAAGGGCGGCGGCAGCAAAACCAGCAGCGAGAAGAGCCGTGATCAGGGCGGCAATCTGAGTGGCAACTTCAACATCGGTCGGGTCAACGAGCACGCGCAAACCCTCACCGGTGGCCAACTCAGCAGCCAGAACGGTATCGCCCTGAGTGGTGATGCGGTTCATCTGCAAGGCACTCAAGTCGCAGCGCCAAGCGTAAACGTTGATGCGCAGAAGGGCGGCTACGTGCAGGAGTCGGCGCAGTCCACCGACAACCGCAACAACTGGAATGTGGCGCTGAATGCCGGTGGCAACCTGAGCAGCAAAACTCCGACCGCGGCCGATGAAAAGGCCAGCAGCGACCACGGTTTCAATGCCGGAGCCAAGGTGGGGGTGGATTACCTGCAGGGCACCACACAGCAGAACAGCCAGATCAAGGCTGACACGGTGGTGCTGAACAGCGCGGGTGATGCACAGCTGTCGGGTGCGCGGATCGAGGCGCAGAATGTCGGCGGCAAGGTTGCCGGTGACATGACTGTCGAAAGCCGTCAGGACTCGCAGACCCATGCCAAGGTTGATGTCGATCTAGGCCTGACCGCGAAGAAAAATCCACCGAGCGACAAGGAAGAACTCGCCGGCACCGACTACAAGCCGACCCTCAAAGCGCAGGGCGAATACGCGCACAAGGACAGCGTCAAGCAAGCCTCCGGCATCAGTGCCAGCCAGGGCGTGAACCTCAACGTCGGCGGCGCCACGCAACTGACCGGCGCGCGGATTTCCTCGTCTGAAGGCAAGGTTGATCTCGGTGGTTCGAAGGTCGGCAGCACTGATCTGAGCAACCTCGATTACGGTGTAAAAGCCGGACTTGATCTGCCGCAGAAGAAGAAGAAGGAGGAAAACGCACCCAAGGTTTCCTTTGAAGACGGCAACCTGAAAGTCGGCCCGGTCACCCTGAGCGGCCATCTGAATGGCCAGCCTCTGCAAGCCGGGATCGACGAGAAAGGCTAAAAACCATCGGTGGTGGCTGCACCCGAATCTGCATCCACCACCAGCCAACCCTGTGGGAGCGGGCTTGCTCGCGAAGGCGTCGTGTCAGTCAGCAGAGATGTCGACTGACCCAGCGCTTTCGCGGGCAAGCCCGCTCCCACATTTGTCTGTGGTCATTCACTCATCCCTGTTCGACCCTTTACGCCTCGCGATGGAAAAGCCGTCGGAGGCCGACTAGGGTGAGAGAGCGGGCGCAAACCACAATGGACTGACAGGGGCATGCTCATGGGCGATCGGAAAGGAAACTGGTGGATCGACAAAGGTGTATTGATGTCGGATCAGCGTGCGGAGGAGCTTGCCGCAGCCGCCGAGCAATTTCCGGATGAGTATGACCCGATGATTTTTCTCACCGGGGATGCTCACCGTGAGCCGCCTTTTCAATGGGCGGCTCGCGGTGTCTGGGCGAATTTCTTCCAGCCGCTGATTGAGGCCAACAAGATTGTCTGCCATGTCGAGCAGTATCCGCGCGCGGTCTCGCTGCAATCGGTACCGCCGCTGTTCGGGCCAGTGTTCACAAATGGCAAGGTCTTTGGTTGGGAGCATGAGGTTTTCCCTATCATCGAAAACCTGATGAAAAACTACATGAACAACGCCAATTGCTTTCCCAGTGCGGTGTCCGTCGGTTTGATCAAGGGCGTGCTGGGGGACAGCGCACGAGTGGCCGAAATGGGTTTTCTCAAAGCCGAGTACCAGGCCATCGTCGATTTCGCCAAGCCTTTTGTCGGGGAAAAATCCGCGTTCGAGAAATTCCAGGCGTTTGTCAGTTCCTCCTCCACGGTCAAGCCGATTCCCTCCACCGACGGTGCCAAATTCAAGGAGCTCTACTCGACGTATTACCGCGCCGGGATGGAATTGCGCACGGGTATTCACCAGCACATCGCCCCGAGGATCCAGCACCTGATCAACACCTACAGCGACCACATGCACTTGATCACCTGCGGCGATGCGCACTTGTTGGTCAATCCGCTCTATTTGTATTTGCAGCCGCCGACTGGCTGTTTCGGCATTGTCGATCCTGATCAGGACAAATGAGCGGCGATCTGTTCTCGTTGCGGTGCGCCAAGGAATAAATTGCCGGGCTTAATAGGAAGCATTACTATTCACGCCCTTTCCTCAGCACGCCACCCATACCCCCATGCGTCCCCGCAGACCCGGCTTTTTCGAGCACTACGAAGAGTTGATCGGCACCTGGACTCGTCGCCTGCGCAATCGCGCGCAGGCCGAGGATCTGGCGCACGACACCTTTGTGCGGGTGCTTGAGTCCGATTCGACAGCGGTGCAGCAGCCCCGGGCGTATTTGCATCAGACCGCACGCAATATCGCGGTCGATGGCTATCGGCGTGAGGACCGGCGCGGTGCCATGGAGTCGGAGGCAATCGATCATGGTGAGTCGTCGTCCGGCGACCCGGAGCATTACATGCATGCGATCCAGCTGGCCGACTCCATCGAACGCGCGCTCGCCGAGTTGCCGGTCAACTGCCGAAAGATCTTCGTCTGGCAGAAGATTGAAGGGCTCACCCAGGCGGAAATCGCCGAACGCCTGGGGCTGTCCAAGAACATGGTCGAAAAGTATATGATCCGCACCCTGCGGCATCTGCGTGATCGCCTCGACGGGTTGCAGTCATGAGCGACCGTGCTTTTTCATCCCCAGCCAAACAGGACATTCCATGATGGATACTCGTGATTGCGCGTGCGGGCAAACAACGGTGCGCGATGATGCGGCTCGCTGGTTTGTGCGTTTGCAGGAGTCGGCTGTCAGTACCGACGAGCAGCAGCGCTTCGATGCCTGGCTGAATGAACATCCGCAGCACCGTGCCGAATTTCAGTTGTTGCAAGGCTTGTGGTCAGCGGCGGATCTGCTGCCGGCGCCACGCCTCAAAGCCCTTATCGATACGCCACCGAGCCGTCGCGAACGGCGTCCGCTGCTGCGCTACGTAGTGGCGGCCAGTGTGCTGGCGGTGGCGCTTGGGCTCGGGCTGTTCAGCGGTTTGAATCATCCGGGCGGCTACAGCGCCGAATTCGCCACGGCGCTGGGTGAGCGCAAGCATGTAGCACTGCCGGATGGCTCGGTGATCGATATGAACAGCCGCAGCCGCTTGCAGGTGCGCTATGCAAAGGATCACCGGCTGATCGAGCTGACTGAAGGCGAGGCGATGTTCAGCGTCCAGCACGACAGCGCCCGGCCCTTCGTGGTCGAGGCCGGCAGCGGCAAGGTCACGGTCACCGGCACGCGCTTCGATGTACGTCGCGATGTCACGCAAACCCGGGTCGCGGTGGAGCAGGGCACGGTCAAGGTGCAGGGGCGTCATGCGCCGGACAATGAGTTCATCAGCCTGACTGCGGGCCTTGGCAGCTATGTCGATGCGCAGGGTAAAGTCGCGGCAGCCTATGCGGTCAATCCGGCCGAACTGACGGCGTGGCGCGGCGGCAAACTGGTGTTCACCAACGCCAGCCTCAGCGAAGTCGCCGCCGAAGTGTCGCGTTATCGCGAAAAACCATTGACCGTCGCCAACCCGACCGTGGCCAATCTGCGCCTGACTAGCGTGTTCAAATCCGACAACACCGACGCCTTGCTCAAGGCGTTGCCGAGCATCCTGCCGGTGGCCGTTCGCACCCTCGCCGATGGCAGTCAGGAAATAATTTCAAAATAAAATTCAGGTTTTTTTCGAGTTCATCGTCTTCCTGTTCAACTGCAACTGGTTTGCATTAACAGCCGCACACTCTTGCGATCCACAGGACTACGTTCGACGTGAAAACCACCACTGCCAACAACAAGAAATCCCCTTGGTTGCCGCTGGCCCTCGCGCTGGCGGTCAACGCTGCCATGCCTCTGGCATACGCTGCCGACGCCATTCATATCCGCGCCCAGCCACTGGGCCAGGCCCTGAGCGAACTGGGTCAGCAGACTTCGCTGCAAGTGTTTTTCAGTCCCGATCTGGTCGCCGGTAAACAAGCCCCAGCGGTGGATGGCGACATCTCTCCGGAACAGGCGCTGCGCCAATTACTGCAAGGCAGCGGTCTGGATTATCAGATCAACGAAGGGTCGGTGACCCTGTCGCCCGCGGCGACTTCCGCTGCCAGCAATGGCCCGCTGGAACTGGGCGTGACCGACATCAAAGTGGTCGGCGACTGGCTGGGCGACGCCAATGCCGCCGTGGTGCAGAACCACCCTGGCGCACGCACGGTGATCCGCCGCGAAGCGATGGTCGAGCAGGGCGCGATGAACGTCAGTGACGTGCTCAAGCGTGTGCCGGGCGTGCAGGTGCAGGACTCCAACGGCACCGGTGGCAGCGACATCTCCCTTAACGTCGGCGTGCGCGGCCTGACTTCGCGCCTGTCGCCACGCTCGACTGTGCTGATCGACGGCGTGCCGGCAGCGTTCGCGCCTTATGGCCAGCCACAACTGTCGATGGCGCCGATTTCCTCCGGCAACCTCGACAGCATCGATGTGGTCCGCGGCGCCGGGTCCGTGCGTTATGGGCCACAAAACGTCGGCGGCGTGATCAACTTCGTCACTCGGGCCATTCCGGAAAAAGCCACCGGTGAAATCGGCACCACGCTGGAAACCACTCGGTACGGCGGCTGGAAGCACATCGACACCGCATTCCTCGGCGGCACTGCCGATAACGGCATGGGCGTGGCGTTGCTGTACTCGGGCGTCAACGGCAACGGTTATCGTGAGCGCAATAACGGCAACGACATCGACGACGTACTGCTCAAGACCCATTGGGCTCCGACCGATCAGGACGATTTCAGCCTCAATTTCCATTACTACGACGCCAGCGCCGACATGCCCGGCGGTCTCACGCAAAAGCAGTACGACGACAAACCGTACGACTCGGTGCGTGACTACGACCAATTCACGGGGCGGCGCAAAGACGTGTCGTTCAAGTGGATTCGCCAGATCGACGAACGCACCCAGGCAGAAATCCTCACCTACTACACCGACAGTTTCCGTGGCAGCACCATCGCCGCCCGCGACCAGAAAACCCTCAGCTCGTACCCGCGTTCGTACTACACGCTGGGTATCGAGCCGCGCGTATCGCGTGTCTTTGATGTCGGCCCGACCACGCAGGAAGTCAGCGTCGGTTATCGCTATCTGAAAGAGGCGATGCACGAGCAGTCGAGCCGTGTGGCGCTGGTCAACAATCAGCCGGTGCTCACACCAACGTCCGATGGCCATGTGTTCCAGGACCGCACGGGCGGCACCGAAGCCAACTCGGTCTACATCGACAACAAGATCGACGTCGGCAACTGGACGATCACGCCGGGTATTCGCTTTGAACACATCAGCACTGACTGGCACGATCGCGCCGTGCTCGATACGGCGGGCAAACCGGTTCAGGAGAAAAACCGCAGCATCGAAAGCAACGAACCGCTGCCGGCGCTGAGCGTGATGTATCACCTGTCGGATGCGTGGAAGCTGTTCGCCAACTACGAAACGTCGTTTGGCAGCCTGCAGTATTTCCAGCTGGGGCAGGGCGGCTCGGGCGACCAGACGGCCAACGGTCTTGAGCCGGAAAAGGCCAAGACTTACGAGATCGGTACGCGCTACAACGATGACGTGTGGGGCGGGGAAGTGACGCTGTTCTACATCGACTTCGACGACGAACTGCAGTACATCAGTAACGATGTGGGTTGGACCAATCTGGGTGCGACCAAGCACCAGGGGATTGAGGCGTCGGTGCATTACGATATGGCGGCGTTGGATCCGCGTCTGGATGGCTTGACTGCGAATGCCGGTTTTACTTACACCCGCGCGACGTATGAAGGCGAGATTCCGGGGTTCAAGGGGCGTGATCTGCCGTTTTATTCGCGTCAGGTGGCGACGGTTGGTTTGCGGTATGACGTCAATCGCTGGACTTACAACATTGATGGGTTTGCCCAGTCGAAACAGCGTTCGCCGGGTACTGGGGTGAATGCTGATGGCAGCTTTAACGGCAATTACATCACTGACGGCACGGCGGATGGGCAGTACGGCGATATTCCGGGGTATGTGACCTGGAACGTGCGCGGGGGGTATGACTTTGGGCCTCAGGTTTCTAACTTGAAGTTGGGGGCGGGGGTGAAGAACGTTTTTGACAAGCAGTACTTTACGCGTTCGAGCGATAACAATTCGGGGATGTATGTGGGGGCGCCTCGGACGTTCTTTGTTCAGGCCAGTTTGGGGTTTTGACTGAGTACATATCCGTTGTTTTTGTTGGGGCGGCTTAGGGTTCCGCCCTTACGGCGGGTCACTTTTTCCAGACGCCGAAAAAGTAACCAAAAAGGCTTTACCCTGACGTACGGCCCTCGCTGTGGCTCGGGTTCCTTCGCTGCGGGATTGATCCGGGGGTCATCGCCTCCGGTTTGCTGCGCTGCACCTCCTCTCGATGTGCTTGGCTGCGCCAAACGGTCGCTGCGCTCCCACCCCGGATCAATCCCTCCGCTCAGCCTTCCGACGGGCGCTTAAGATCAAGAGCGGTACTCGAGCTAACGCTCATTGTGATGAGTGGTGAAGATCAAGAGCGGTACTCGAGCTAACGCTCATTTTGATGAGTGGTGAGAAGCGTGCGGTCGGCTTTGGTTTTGTGTTGGATTTGCCCCTCACCCCAGCCCTCTCCCCAAGGAGAGGGAGCCGATTTGCGAGCCTTTCAGAATCTGAGTTCGACTCGGTATTTCATGTTGTTAACGCGTGACCTAAATCATACCCAAAAAGCGAGATAAACCCGACATATGCCGGGCTACCTTGGCACAAACCGGGACCCCCCTGCAATTCCATTGCGCCCACCGCAACAAAAAAACGCCCCATCAGTCCTCGACCGACGGGGCGAACATATCCACCTGACGACGCGCCACCTCATCCTTGCGCACCGCCTTCACAATCTTATAAATCCACTGCAACGACACCGCATACTTCCGCGCCAGATCACTATGATTCGTCCCGTTGAACTCCTCAAAAATCTGCCGATCCCGCCGACTAAGCTTCCCCGCCAGCCCCATCGGAAAATAGACATTCTGCCCACCCCAATGCGCTGCCACCGACGACGAAACCAACCTGCTGCTCGACAGCCTCGAAGCCATGGTCCAAGACGCCGTCGCCGCGATCCCCGACGACGCCAGCGTCCAAATCATCGAAGCCGCCGGCAAAGCCGGCAGCGCCGACGTCTACCGCCAACTGCTCGAGTACTGCCGCAGCGAAATCAACGTCGCCATGCTCGGCCAAAACCAGACCACCGAAAAAGACAGCAACCGCGCCAGCGCCACCGCCGGTGCCGAAGTCACCCAAGACATCCGCGACGGCGACGCCAGCATCGTCGCCGCCGCACTCAACGCCTGCATCCGCCACGTCGTCGACCTCAACTTCGGCCCCCACATCGCTGCCCCCGACTACCACCTGTGGCAACAAGAAGAAATCGACAAAAGCCTCGCCCAACGCGACAAAGCCCTCACCGAATCCGGTGTCAAATTCAGCAACGCCTACTGGCAACGCACCTACAACCTGCAAGACGGCGACCTGCAACCACCACCAGCCACCACCGGTTCAGCCGCATTCGCCGAACCCACCACCAGCCTCGCACTCGACCAACTGGCCCTAGACCAAGCCATCAACAGCCTGCCGGCCGCCACCCTGCAACAACACACCGAACACGCCATCACGCCCCTGATCCAAGCCCTGCAACACAGCCACAACGACACCGACGCCTTAGGCCTGCTGGCCGAAGCCTACCCACACATGGACAGCCAAGCCCTCCCACAGCAACTGGCCCACCTCATCTTCATCGCCAACACCTGGGGCCACCTCAGCGCCACCGCCGACAAAGAAGACTGACATGGCCACCCAGACCCAACCCGTAAACCCCATCGACCTCAAAGCCGTTTTCGGCCTCGAACCCGCTAACGCCATCGCCTACCTCAAAGCCAAGGGCTACGCCATCACCTGGCACTGGCAAGACATGCTCGATCAAGCCCACGACCAAGCCTTCACCGTCGCCAAAGCCATGCACCTGGACCTGCTGTCCGACATCCGCGCCGCCCTCGAAACAGCCCTGCAACAAGGCCACACCCTCAAACAATTCACCAACAACCTCCAGCCGACCCTGCAAGACCAAGGCTGGTGGGGCAAACCCATCATCGTCGACAGCCAAGGCGCCGCCCAACCCGTCCAACTCGGCAGCCCACGCCGCCTCAAAACCATCTACCAAACCAACCTGCAAAGCGCCTACATGGCCGGTCGCAAAACCGCCATGGAACAAACCACCCAGACCCACCCGTACTGGATGTTCGTCGCCATCCTCGACAGCAAAACCCGCCCCAGCCACCGCGCACTCCACGGCCAGGTCTACCGCCATGACGACCCCATCTGGCAAACCATCTACCCACCCAACGGCTACAACTGCCGCTGCCGCGTCATCGCCCTGACCGAAGCCGCCGTCAAACGCAAAGGCCTGGCCGTCCAAACCAGCCAAAACCAATCCATCACATTCCGTCCTGACCCCGGCTTCAACCACGCCCCAGGCGCAGGCCTGACCCAAGCCTTAAAACAAAAACAAACCGTCACTCAAAACCACACCCATTGACCCACCCCAATTCCCTGTGGGAGCTGGCTTGCCAGCGATCGCGGCCTACCAGCCCACAAAATTTCCTTACCGGAACAAAAACCCAAAATGCTCACCATCGAAATAAACCAACAAAGTCTGCAACAAACCCTCAGCGAAATAGAATCGGCCGTCGGCGACCTCAACCCCCTGATGCAAACCATCGCCACTGAACTCGCCAGCCAGACCGAAGAAAACTTCGAACACGAAGGCCGCCCCCGATGGCCAGAACTCTCCGACGTCACCACCGAAAACCGAGCCAAACACGGCCACTGGCCGGGCCAGATCCTGCAGGTCAGCGCCGCAGGCCTTGCAGCCTCAATTACCACCCACACAAAGGCCAGCTCGGCCATGGTCGGTAGTAACAAACCGTATGCGGCGATGATGCAGTTTGGAGGAGACCAGGCAGACTTTCCGCAGCTGTGGGGTGACATACCGGCGAGGCCATATTTACCGATGGACAGCGAAGGCCACCTGCAACCGCAAGCCGAAAGTGCTGTTTTATTGCTGGCTCTCAGTTATTTAGAAAGCGCAGCGCTCGGCTGAAGGACAGGAGAAAAGAGAGGAAGGCAAATTTTACCTGACCTGTAGCTGGAGCAAGCCGCAGCCCTTCGGACTAAAAATATTCGCTATTAGCGAATATTTTTGACTTGTCGCGAAGCCTCAGTTAGCCTGCATCTGCGGTAAGGAGATCATCTCGCTGTTGTGAGGGCTTCGGTCCAGTGGAGGCTTGCCTCTAAACCCTTTCCCAAGCGCTTCGGCACCCGGCAGCACAGGGATCCGGAGACGCGGGGATACTGCTTCCGTGCGAGTCGGAAGCAGGTGCTCAGAAGGGGGGAAAAGCGTCGTTTGCTCCAATTTTCTATCCAGTTGCATGCGAGACCTTCTCAACGTCTGAGAGGGGCAACTGAGGTAAAACCCATGAAAATTGCAAAACCCGCCAAACGACGTCCGGTTGTTAGAAAACGAAAGATTGTTAAGTGGTTAAGGCTGATGATGTGTGTTGTACGTTTGGTCGGATTTTTGTTTCCTCTGATCGACAAACACTGGCCAAAGCTAATGGAAAATCTTCGTGAGCTCTTCTAATGCCTAACCCCCGCTGTTGTCACTTATTAATGAGGATGCTGTGATGCTGAACCAGGCATTACGCTTGATTCGAACCTACCACGATCTGTCGCAAACAGAGCTGAGTAAGGAGCTGGGAATCTCAAATTCCCACCTTTCCGAGCTAGAGTCAGGCAAAAAGCAACCGACTATCGAATTGCTAGGAAAGTACAGCAATCGTTTCGATATTCCGTTGTCATCAATACTGTTCTTTTCTGAGAATCTTGACGCGCCTAAGCCTTCGAACAGATTGCGCCTGGGAGTAGCAAAAAAAGTAATTCATCTTCTCGAATGGATTGAAAATAAAAATGAAGCCAAAGCGAGTAAAAAAGGCTAAGCAAGAGAAAAAGTCCTACGAGATATCACAAAGCGCGTTGTACAAAACCACTTCACGATCGAAGTTAGCAGCTATTCTCTCTCTCAGCATCCATGACCTTCTATGCAGCATAGGAGATTACAAACGCTTTGAGATGACTCCCAAACCTGACCCTTTCAAAATTGGCAAGCCACCTAAATCCCGATGGGTGCAAAAGCCTAAAGGAAAACTAATAGCCATTCACGAGCGTATTCTGAAGTTACTGCGCTGTGTCAAAGTGCCTGAATACATGCAATCAGCTTTAAAGGGAACATCATACAAGAGGAATGCCGAACAACATTTGAGCGGCTGCATGGTGGCGACGCTCGATATTAGCAATTTTTTTCGTTCCACTAAAAAGTCTCAGGTATTTAACTTCTTCAGGGATCGGCTTGAGTGCCCAGGTGATATCGCCAATCTTTATGCTGAACTCGTTACTTGTGATGACTGCATCCCGACGGGGAGCCCCTTAAGCCCTCTACTGTCGTTTTATTCTAACAAGCCATTATTTGACGAGCTGAGTGTCTTGGCGAAAAACTCAAACCTAAAATTTACTTGCTATGTTGACGACCTGACATTTTCGGGCGCTCGCATAACCCACGGGTTCCTATGGGAAGTCGAAAAAATAGTGAAAAAATATGGACATTTGACCGCGGCCAAGAAAACACGTCTTTTCGGCGCAGAGGTTCCCAAGCATATTACTGGCACCGTGGTTTCTGAAGGGGCATTGAGGGTCCCCAATGCTAGGTTTAGAAAAATGAGATTAATTAAACTGGCCCTCGAAGGAAAGCGCGATAGCTTTGGCCTTACCAAAACTCAGCTGGAGTACAAACTGGGTGGATTACTAGGTGAAGCAGCGTACCTTGATAACGATTTCAAATCGTTGGCTAATACGTACAATAGGAGCATTAGAGATATTAATTCGGCGTCACTTGGAGACGGTGAGTATCGACCGTCTCTGAAGGCCACAGACTTGATTGACGATAAATTCATCCCTCCATGGGAAACGGAACAAAGCCCCAGTAAATCTTAGGTAGCTTTCGTTAGCAAGACATGCTTTCAAAGCTAAAAATGCTTCAGCTGAACATTGTTACGCCGTTTCAGAAAGTGCATTTATTATCCTGCATTTCTAAAACATTCAGCTTGGCAAGGCAAGCACTTCCCACCGATCGACATCGTTAAATTGGTGTTCAATTAAAGTATTCTCCGTGGTGACTATCTCCATTTTGACTTGTTCTCTTTCCTCTAAGTCACAATACAAAACCGCCTCAACACCCGTATAAGTACTTGAGATTCTAGGTGCTTTCACCATTTGACCAAGCAGATTTATTTCCGGACGAATTTCATTTTGAAGAGTAATTCGCTGAACCTTATCATCTAAATCCTCAACTGAATAGCCATCATACCAATCGAAAGTCCCTCGACAGAGCATTGATGGAGCCCTTCGGCCAATGATTTTATTGTCTATTAGACGGGTGAGCTTTCTGAGAAAAACAATCACTTCCTCAGTAAAATTAATGTCCAACATAAATATGTTGTCTTCGCATTTCTCTGCAATTTTGCGGCACTGATCTATCATGGTTATAAAATAGGAAAAATGCTCTGCAAAACCATTTGATTCTGGGCTTTGCTTCGTATCTATTCGAACGAGTCGATTGGCCACCTCAAACTCTACAACGAAGCTGCCTTTTTCCAAGTATTGCAGTGCTTTTGTCAATCGCCCAAATAGTGGTAGTTCTAAAACATCAAGCCCTTGCCAAGCCTTAACGTCAATGCTCATATTCAGAAGGCTGCCACCATTATGTTCAAGTCTATGCTCAAACGTAAGAAAGCCACCAAGGCAACTTCCTTGAATTATGGTTCTTAATGTCCCGGAGGAGTACTCCGCGTCAAATGAATCAATAAAGTGTTCGTGTCCTTCTCCATCGCACGCGAATAGGTTTGCGTTGATTTTTTTCTTGATCCCACCTAGGACTATGCTTCCGACGCGATCTGTATCAAGTCGCTGGTGGATTGCCTCGAATAACTTGGAACCAGCAAATTCAAAATTCGAGCTCGGGATACTCAGTTCTCGCCCCTCTTCAAAAAATGCTCTTTCGGCCGCTTCAAAATCCTTAAGTTCATCAACACCACGGATGAGTAAATTAAATTTCGCGTCTGGCGCCACTGCGAATATTTCGTGACTTATTCCGCTCGCACTCTTATTAACCCGAACTTTGAATCGCGGGTCAATTTCAGACATGCCAGACTCATAGGTGCTTAGCATCTCATTGACAGGTGTTCCAAGGGGATCAGTAAATCGGTTGATATATCTTCCCAATATATCGACGGATTCGTCTTTTACTGCCGACTTTAGCTCTCGCTCTGTAAATGCCCGCTGATTAACCATTTGGTTAGCACGGATTTCGGCTTGTCGCTTCCACTCGCGAAGCAACTCAACAGGATATGGGGAGTCGTCTGCGTCCACGAGCCTCGAATGCGTCTGACACATCCAGATACCATTGCTGACGTCTCTACGCTCTGCGGCGCTTTGGTTCTGATCATAGCGAGGACCTCCTGGAGCCGCAGCGGTGATATGGCAAGCGACACCGATACTGAATGCTCCATCTAGGGACCCTTTGGCCCCGTGGGTATGAACAGAGCAATCAGGAAACGAGCAAACATTGCCTGCCATATCTCGGAGGGTTCGAATTGTCGATTCTAGAAAATCATCCCGGCGTCTTACCCGAACGACGCCAGATTTTGCCTTCTGCGTAGGGGGCTTTCCTCGCTTGCCAGTTCCCATTTACAACTTGCTCCTATTGGTCGATTTTTTTCGGTGCAATTAACACCTATTTCCTTCGAAAAGATGAAACACACCGTCAAAAAATTTGGCAAAGAAAATTCCTAGCAGGATCAAGCACCAGGAATCATTGCGTAAAACTCTAATAGTCTCACGCTGGGGCAATCGAGATCAGTACCCGTATGCCTGAGTCTGGTTGGGGGCGACGCAAACAAATGTCAGGTCATATCTCTTTGCGCGCGACGACCGCTCGATCAAGCAGTACCTCCCACCAAAAAATGTTTGACAGATGCCTACTTCCGACCAATAATCAAACTTCCGATGTCGGAAGTTTAGCGTTTCATAGTCGCAGCAGCTTCAAGCCTGAAGCTGAATATAGAGGTGATTTATGTCTGAATTTGAAGGTGTCGCTCCGGAGGATCGGGGCAAATTGGTACTGAAATGGCGGACCACGGTCGGCTGGAGTGTTGGTGAAACTGCGAAACACGTAGGAGTAAGCACCCGCACGATCTCGTCCGTAGAAAGCGGAGCTCAAGTCATGTCGGACTCCCGGTGGCGGCTGTTCGTACATGAGTTGCTCGCGGAGCTCGACCATGAAAACGAGCAAGTGGTGGTTGTCTTGAGCGAGCAACAGACGCCTCTTGACGTGGTCTCGAGCGGAAACTACGCGGGTTATGCAATAAGCGATGACGGTGCGACCGCGCTAATCGCGTCGTATGGCATTAACCGGCAATCTGGAGCTCCAGAGGTCCATCGCCAGCGTTTCCAAGTGAAATCGAATCCGCACGTAATTCGTGCAATCGAAAAATGGGAAGCTGCCAGCCAAGGGGCCGCGCAGGATCACGCTGCATTTCAGATGCAACGTTGGCTTATGCGTCGGGTACTTAAAGGTGAGCTGAACAACCCCAAATTGACGCAGCTTAAGGCTGCGATTAACGAAGCCAAAGGCGAGCTTGAGAAGGCCAGCGGCGAATCGGATGAAGTCCGTGCACAACTGGCGCGTAAGCTCGATTTGGCAATCGCGGATCTTATGGAGGCCGTCGCTCAGGCAACAAAAAATTAAACGGTGGTCGCTAGGCATGAAAAAGTGGTCGAGCCACAGAAGGCTCGACCACTTCTTATTCCGCGACACCAAGCGGTCGACAGCCGGCTTGGGAAGACTAAGACTTTGATATTCATCATGCACGGAGTATCGGTACTCGAATTGCGCATACACATCATTGACCAACACGCCTCTCAAGCGTTTTAAAGCCATCTATGCCTTAAAGGCTTCGGGTACGTGGGTTCGCCGACGAAAGCCATTCCTAAAGTCTTTATAAAACCGCACATCCCAATTCAGCGCTGAATTTCATGTACGCACCGCTTACCAGTCCCATTCTTCATGATCTACTTTGGGTTTTGGCACCCCCCAACAAATCGACCCCAGCTTTGCCGAACAACTCGCCGCCGGCCGCTACAAAAAAATCTCCGCCTCCTTCTACCACCCAACCGCGCCCAACAACCCCGTGCCCGGCGTCTACTACCTGCGCCACGTCGGCTTCCTCGGCGCCCAGCCGCCGGCCGTCAAAGGCCTGCGCCCCATAGAACTGGCCGAAGCCGAACCCGGCGTCATCCACTTCAGCGAAAGCGCCCCCGCAGCGCCGCCAGCACAACCCAGCCCCCAAACGCCCACAGCCAAGGTGCCCGACACCGACACCCTCCAGGCCGAAAACCAGCGCCTCAAAACCGAACTCGCCCAACGCGACCAAACCGCCCGCGCCGCCGCCCAACAAGCCATCAACACCACCAACGTCGCCTACGCCGAACAACTCGTCGCCGCCGGCATGAAGCCCCTGCACGCACCCGTCGTCATCGCCGCCCTCAACGCCGCCCAGTCCGGTGCAACACCGTTGCAGTTCGGTGAAGGCGAGCAGCGCCAACCGTTAGCCGAAGGCCTCAAAACCCTCTTCAAAGACCTCACTGGCGCCATCAGCTTCACCGAAGTCGCCACCCAACACCGCGCCAACAACAGCCCCAGCCCAACCACCAATCCCTTACTCGCCGACGCAGAAGCGCGCACGAAAAGGCAGGGCTAACCATGGCCACCTTCAACCAACCCAAAGACCTCGGCGACCTGCTACTCGTACAAGTAAGCCCCGGCTGGACCAAAGACCGCATCACGCTGCTGGGCGGCAGCGACTACGCCCTCGGCCAAGTCCTCGCCAACGTCGCCGGCAAATACCAGGCCCTCGACCCAGCCGGCACCGGCCCCGCCAAAAAAACCGTCGCCGTCCTCGCCGAACACATCGACGCCAGCGCCGGCGACACACCCGCCGTCGTCATCGCCCGCGGCGCCGTCCTCGCGCAGCCCGAACTCGTCTGGCCGCCCGGCATCACCGAGCCACAAAAAGCCGCCGCCCTCGACGACCTCAACGCCCAAGGCATCGTCGCCCGCGCCACCCTCTAACGGAGCCACCCCATGAACCTGCAAGACCTCTTCACCGTCGCCAACCTCACCGCCGCCGTCAACAAACTCCCGGCCATCCCCGGCAAAGTCGGCGCCATGGGCCTGTTCGACGAAAAAGGCGTCACCAGCACCAGCGTCATCATCGACGAGCGCGAAGGCCGCCTCGTCCTCGTGCCCAACACCTCACGCAACGACGACCCGGCCCCCGTCAAAGGCAACAAACGCAAACGCCGCACCTTCGAAACCCTGCACCTGCCCATCAGCCGGCCCATCCTGCCCAGCCAGTTACAAGGCATCGCCGCCTTCGGCCAAGAGAGCGCCACCGCGCCCATCGCCACCGTCATCAACGACCACCTGCAAGACCTCAAAAACAGCATCGAAACCACCCGCGAATTCCAGCGCGTCGGCGCACTGCGCGGCCAACTGCTCGACGCCGACGGCTCGCTGCTCTTCGACCTCTTCGACGAATTCGACGTCCAACAAAAAAGCGTCACCGTCGCCCTCGGCAGCCCCGGCACCAACGTGCGCAAAGCCTGCCTCGACGCCAAGCGCCACGCCGAATCCAAACTCGGCGGCGTCATGGTCACCGGCTTCCGATCCTTCTGCGGGCCCGACTGGTTCGACGCCTTCACCGACCACGCCAAAGTCAAAGAAGCCTTCGCCCACTACCAAGAAGCCCAAGACCGCATCGGTGGCGACCTTCGCAACGGCTTCACCTTCGGCGGCATCCAATTCATCGAATACGACGTCACCGTCAGCGGCCAACGCTTCATCCCCGCCGACGTCGCCCAAGTCTTTCCCGTCGCCCGTGGCGTCTTCCGGCTGTTCAACGCCCCGGCCAACTACAACGAAACCGTCAATACCCTCGGCCAGCCGTACTACAGCAAAGCCGAGCCGCGCAAGATGGGCAAAGGCTGGGACCTCGAAGCCCAAGCCAACCCCTTGGCCCTGTGCTTATTCCCCGAAGCCCTCGTTGAACTCAAGGCCGGCTGACCATGCGCTACTGCACCCGCGCCGACCTCGGCAACGCCATCCCGCTGATCACGCTCACCCAGCTCTCCAACGATGATCCGGCCGCCCGGCAGCCCGACGAAAACGTCATCACCAACAGCGTCCGCCAGGCCGAAGAACTCGTCGACGGCTACCCATGACCCCAACGCCCAACACCCAGACCGAACAACTCATGGACGCCATGCTCGGCCGACTACAAACCGACTTCGGCCACCAACTCATCGTCGAACGCTTCCCCGAAAACCCCCAGCAATACCGCCTCAACCACCCCCGCGGCGCCGTCCTGCTGGCCTACGGCAAATCCACCTTCGGCCACACCGAAAGCCTCGACGCCACCGTCCAGGCCCGCCAGATCGTCCTGCGCCTGACCCTCATCTTTCGCCAACTCAACGGCACCGACGGCGTCATCAGCCACCTCGACCAACTGCGCGCCAGCCTCACCGGGTGGGTGCCGCCACACACCGACCAAGCCTGCCGTCCGCTCTCCGAACACTTCATTGGCCACAGCAACGGCGTCTGGCAATACGCCCAGGACTACGCCACCCGCCAAGGACGAATAACCCATGCCCGCCAACTACCTGCACGGCATCGAAACCACCGAAATCGAGCGCGGCCCGCGTCCTATCCGCGTCGTCAAATCCGCCGTCATCGCCCTGATCGGCACCGCGCCCACCGGCCCCATCAACGAACTGACCCTGTGCCTCAACGACACCCACGCCATCCAGTTCGGCCCACACACCCTGGGCCACAGCATCCCCGAAGCCCTGCAAGGCATTTATGACTTCGGCGCCGGCACCGTACTCGTCGTCAACGTCCTCGACCCGGCCATCCACCACAGCACCGTCACCGGCCGCAAACAGTTCGCCGACAACAACCAACTGCAACTCGAACACACCGCGCTGCAACAACTGCAACTCATGCCCGCCGAAGGCACCGACGCCTACCTGCAGGGCACCGACTACACCGTCTCAATGTCCACCGGCCTCATCACCCGACTGGCCACCGGCACCATCCCCGCCAACGCCCCCATCAAGGTCAACTACACCTACACCGACCCCGCCAAAGTCAGCGCCGCCGACATCATCGGCGGCATCAACCAAGCCGGCCGACGCACCGGCCTCAAAGCCTTCCAAGACAGCTACAACCGCCTGGGCTTCTTCCCCAAACTCTTCATCGCCCCAGGCTTCAGCACCCTCAAACCCGTCACGGCAGAACTCACCGTCGCCGCCAGCCAAGTCGGCGGCGTCGCCTACATCGATGCGCCCATCGGCGCCACCGTCCAACAAGTACTCGCCGGGCGCGGTGCGGCCGGCGACATCAACTTCAACACCAGCAGCGATCGCGTGCGCCTGTGCTACCCCCACGTGCGCGTCTACGACGCCGCCAGCAACGGCGAACGCCTGCAACCGCTGTCCATCCGCGCCGCCGGCCTGCGCGCCAAAATCGACAACGACCACGGCTACTGGTGGAGCAGCTCCAACCAGCCACTGCTCGGCGTCATCGGCCTCGAACGCCCATTAACCGCACGCATCGACGACCCCCACAGCGAAGTCAACCTGCTCAACGAAAACGGCATCACCACCGTCTTCAACGCCTACGGCACTGGCCTGCGCCTGTGGGGCAATCGCACCGCCGCATGGCCCGGCGTCACCCACATGCGCAACTTCGAAAACGTGCGCCGCACCAAAGACGTCGTCGACGAATCCATCCGCTACAGCGCCCTGCAATTCGTCGACCAGCCCATCACCACCGCGCTCATCACCAGCCTCACCGAAAGCGTCAACCTGTTCCTGCGCAAACTCATTGGCGACGGCGCCCTGGTCGGCGGCGAATGCTGGTACGACCCGGCGCGCAACCCCAGCACCGAACTCGAACAGGGCCACGCACTGTTCAACTACAAACTCACCGTGCCGCTACCGTTCGAACGCGGCACCTTCGAAACCGAAATCACCGGCGACTACCTCGTCAACCTGGGGACCGTATAAATGGCAGGCTTCAGCGCACACCGCATCTCCAACGCCAACCTCTACCTCGATGGCGCCAGCTACTTTGGCAAGTGTGAAGAGATCGACTTGGGCACCATCAAAACCGTCATGAGCGACTTTCAAGGGCTGGGCATGGTCGGGCTGATCGAACTGCCGGATGGCATCGATAAGCTGGAAGGGAAAATCACCTGGAACAGCCTGTATGTCGAAGCCGCCAGAAAGCTGGTGACGCCGTTCAAAACTGTGCAGTTGCAGTGCCGGTCAAACGTGCAGGTGTTCAACAACGGCGGTCTGGTGAACGAGGTGCCATTGGTGACGACCATGACCATCACCGGGAAGGAGTACCAGTTGGGCACGCATAAACCGCGGGATCCGACGAAGTACGAGACGCCGTTTTCGGCGACGTATGTGCGGCAGATGATCAATGGTGAAGAGGTGGTTTTGCTGGATTATTTGGCGAATATTTTTCGGGTGGGGGGTGAGGATCAGTTGGGGAGGTACAACAGGAATCTAGGGATTTCCTGATTATCATCCAGTGAAAGCCGCTCGATTAAGCGGCTTTCCCAACGGGTGATATGGCATCACTGTTTAGTCTCGACGGCGGTATTCATCACCGCCTCGAATGGTAATCAATTGAGTAGAAATGTACGGGCCATTGTCATCTTTAAAGTCCCAGTCTTGAGGAGGTGGATCGACTGGATCGCGTCTCCAGAGATCGAAGTCATCCAAGTCTGCCAAGTCAAAACGCGCCATAAACTCCCAGATAAAGTCCGGTCCCTTTGAGTCGTTTGGATCAATCCGGAGCTTAAGCCTGCGCGCGAGCCACCAATCGCTTTCATCGAACCAACGCAAAAAAACTGGTTCGCAAAGAAAATATTCCTGCAGGCGCGAAACAAAATCGCTGAAATATTCAAACTTATCGAGCAGCGAGTACACAATATAAGAAGCGGAAGCAGTACTTGCCGAAGTCACACGGGCCTGTTCATTGTAGCCACTCATATTCACCTTCCAGTATTTCCCCCGCAGATCGTTCACCATTTTGGTCCAAACACAATTTACGGCAGAGGCCCCCGTTTTCACCTCGCGCCCCATCGTAGGTGCAGATCCAGATACCATGCTGATAACAGCATCCAAGTAAGAGTCGGGAGGAGTAAGCTCAACTTTTGTCTTACCCACAGGCCAGCCAACCTGCAGTGGACCCACGGGGGCAGTTGCGACGGGCCAAGTTCCTTTCGCCATTAACAAAAAACTCGCACAATCACGTAGCCCATAACTTTGGCCGGTGGTACTGCTGCCGAGCTGATAAGTACCAATCGGATTTCCTCGGTTAACGCCGGGGAACAACGTAATGTTTTTATGCCGGTTGCAGGTTTCAAACAGCAGGCGTTCTTTCCGTGTCGATTTTCCGCCAGGCAACTCGTTGTACTTAATCGCGATTTTGGCCTGAATTAGCATCGCCTGCTCACGCTGCAGCAAACCACTAGGCGATTCCCAGCGCACGCAAAGGAGCAGGTCGGCCAACTCACACTGTGGTTTTTTGCCACCCGGTAGATGACCTTTAGGGCTGAATTCTGCCTGCGGTGTTCCATCGACCCAAATGGACTGTACCCGTACCTCAGCAAAACGACCTTCGGCAGCCAGCCGTGCCTTTATCTCCAGCGCCAGTGCATCGATGTTGTCTTGCTCGTGCAGGTACATCAAAAACCAGCGTTCAAGAGCCCATTTGCCTGTGAAGCTCTTTATTCGGTCAGTCCATGCCGACCAATCGTATTGCTTCATACCTGACGTCCTGACTGTCGAGTTGAAGTTCAGATGAAATCTGTATTGGTGATAGAAATCAAGTTTCTAGCAGGTTTTTGATAGGCACGAAAGCGTCGTTATGCTCTTGGCAAAAAAACGACTGCAATTTTGATGACAGTGATCGCTGCTATATGGTATGAGTAAGGTCGCTGTGTTTGTGCTTTCTACACCCCCCATTTATTTAAACTCCGCACCCTATAACAGGCTGCCAATTTAAATAAAAACTATAACTGCTCATCGGATCACTACCAATGCAATCGGATGCAACCCAAGCAAAGCCTGAAGAAAAAAGTCATAAGACACTTTATAAATACAGAGCTGCCAGCGATAGAACCGAAGACATAATAACAAAGAAATCAATCTGGCTAGCAAAGCCAGAAACATTGAATGATCCGCTTGAATGTCAAATCAAGCCTATAACACCTCAAAAACTAAGAGAGCATGCGCGAGAAGTAAAAAGTGCGCAAGCTTCGGGATTCATTATGCATGCCTTTATGAGGAAAAAAAGCGGATCCTCTTTATATGGCCGCAGTGGGAAGGAGCTTAAATATTTACTCAACAGAATAAAATCAGCTAAAACCTTTGATAAAAAATATCAAATAATATGCGACTTTCATCAGGAAGTAGGGGTAGCCGGATTTAGCTCACCTGATGGATACTTCAACTCCCTGTCCAAACTCCTTAATGAAGTTGGCATATTTAGTTTAACTGAAGATCCAGCCAACACATTGATGTGGTCACACTACGGAGATAGTCACCGCGGAATCGCGATTGGTTTCGACGTGGTAGATGGGTCAGATCTGGCTGATGTTGAAAAATGCCGAAACGTAGTCTATTCAGATGAGCTAAGTGAGTTCTCATTTGAAAGGGGGTTTAGCGCATCTACTACGTTTTATGCTAATGACAAACCAAAATCATTTATTTCATTTAATGATGAACAGGTTCAGCGGGCGTTCTTCTCAAAAACTAACGACTGGGCTTATGAAAAAGAGTGGCGATATATAAGGAAGGCAGCAGGCTCTTACGATCTTCCGGCGCCGATATGTGAAGTGATTTTCGGAGCAAAGTGCCCAGCCGAAACCAGAGATAGATACCGTGATATTGTCTCAGTTTCGCTAGGCAAAGAAGTGAAGTTTCGAGAAGCTATTTTTTTACCCGGCACGACCGCAATAGAAGTCAGGGACTGTTGAAATCTGCCCCCCCTTAACTAAAAGTCTTAGGGGGGCACTCAACAGCGAAAGTCATGAACAACGCAAGTTAGGATGATGAATTATGCTTTAATTATAACTATAGATAGTGCTGCCATGCTACCAACGGCCACCATGCTCACCAAAGTGCTCAACTTACCTCGTCCGCCATATAACGCCTTCATCCCTAACTCACTATTTCTTCCCGAGAACCTAAAGCAGCCACCCAAAAAAAGCAACACGACAGTAGCTCCTGGCAAGTGGCGCGATGCGTAATCGTTAATGATAATTACCAAGTCCTCATTCAACTTCCAGTGCCATAATCCATACACAATACCTGTAAGGCACAGACTCAGCCAAAATCCAAAAGCAGCTGTTGTCACTAAGAAATACTTAAATGGCGGATTAGAAAGTTCCGGTAGCCATCTTCGGATTAAAGAGATAGCTCCTTTGTGATATGCCCAGCGGAGGAACGCTATCGCGTACAAAAATGAAACAGTAACAATGAAGCCACCCCAAAAATATCTCCCCTCGGTTTCGTGAAGTCGATACATCAGATCTGCACATGACTGTGCGGAATTTTCCTTACTCGCTTCCCGCCAAAATAACCATTGATAGATAGACTGAAACGCAGGAGCCATTACACCTGCCACCAATAAAGGAGTATGCAACAAACCAGGAAGTTTCGCATAAGCAGGCTGAGGTTGTTTTGGCTCCTTAATAAAGGCCAGTGGGCGAATAAACATTGGCCCCAGCATTAGCAGAGCATAGGATGTTGCTTTACTTGTGCGCAATAAACGCCAAATTTTCCGAAATGAAAACTGCATAATTTTCCAGTTTAATCAAGGTACTTGGTGCGAACTTTTATCAAATTAAGATCGTTTCCAACAACACTCGCTTATAGCTATAAATTTTTTCACCCCCAACGCACCACGTTCATTACGAGCTTTCGAGCCGGGTTTCATCAGTGCCAAAACTACTGCCTCACGACTGGCTTCATACATAGCGAAAGCATCGAACTCCGAATCGAGCAAAACTAGCAGCACGACATCAAAGGATTTATCCAAGTCAATACTTCCCAAGCGACCATTCAGTTTGGTTTGATTAGAGACGCATCGCCCTTTGATCTGAATCTGCACTTCGTGCCCATTCCGCAATATGGTAGCGTCGTGCCCCGCATGTCTAGCGCAATGCAAAGTCAATCCCAGCTTCGTGGCGGCTTCGTATTCAGCCACCTCACCAGTGATCCCTAATGGTTTTCCGGTAAGCAAATAAAAGCGTCGGGCGAGGATTTTGGCTTCACGCAAGACGTCAAGAATTTCGGCATCTACACCTGCGAGATGAGGTCGAATCTCAGTAGCACGATCGCACTCGATATTCCTCGCCGACATACCTAACTCTCCTTATTTTTTATTCAAACTGGCGAGACGCGCGTAACCCTTCAGATGCACCAACGCAGCCGACTCAACAGGCAACCCACTTAACTCAGTCGATCGCGCGTCACCGTTGGGCAAGTAGACCGTCAACGTGTCCCCGAACACGCTGTAGGTACCCCAGCGCACCGAGGTCCCCTATGCGCGAACTCCCTAAACCCGAATTCATCAAAATCGACCCCGCCGTACTAGAAGCAGAACTCATCGCCCGATACGAACAAAAATCCGGCAAAACCCTATACCCGGCCCAGATCGAACGCCTGTACATCGACCAGATCGCCTACGCCGTCTCCCGGTTGCAGATGAGCATCCAGCACGCCGGCGAACAACTCCTGGTGCGCTTCGCCCGCGGTCCCATCCTCGACTACCTCGGCGAGTTGGTCGCCACACCGCGCCTGCTGGCAAAAGCCGCCCGGTGCACATTGCGCTTCAACCTGCCGGCAAAACCACCCCAGCCGGTGTTGATTCCGACCGGCACACGGGTCAGTACCCAAGATGCCAAACTGACCTTCATCACCGATCGCGATGTGACCATCCCCTCTGACCAAACACACGTGACCGTCACGGCAACATGCCTGACCGTCGGCGAGCAAGGCAATGGCTGGACCATCGGCCAGATCAACGTGCTGGGCAACTCGCCAGTCGCCGCGTTGACGGTCAGCAACACCACAACAACCGCTGACGGTGCCGCACACGAAAATGACGAGCACTACCGCGAACGAATCATCTTGGCCCCGGAAGCCTTCAGCAATGCTGGCAGCCGCGCGGCGTACCGCTACCACACACTGGCTGTACATCAATCCATCATCGACGTCGCCGTTCACGGCCCAGACGAAGGTCAACCGGACGGTCATGTCGCGCTGTATGCGCTGACCCTCGACGGTCTGCCAACAGACTCACTGCTTCAAGACATCACGCGCCAGATCAGCGGCGAAAAGCTGCGTCCTCTGTGCGACACCGTCAATGCACTGGCCCCTGTCGAAGTCAGCTTCCAAATCAAAGCAAACCTGACGTTCTACGCAGCCGTCGACCGCGGCGCAACAATGGCTGCGGCCCAAGCGGCTGCCGACGCTTACGCGCAAGAATGCAGCGCCACACTCGGTCACGATCTGGTCCCAGAGCAACTGACCGCCGCGCTGCAAGTCCCCGGCGTTTACCGTGCAGACCTGACAGTGCCGCAGAAAATTCGCGAGTTAAGCGGCAACGAATGGGCCCACTGCACCTCAATCGAATTGACCGATGCCGGGGTGGCCCATGGCTGACTCATTGCTGCCCCCCGCATTGGCCGGCGATGAACGTTTCACACTGCTGAGCGAACTGCTCGACCAATCATTGGCCAAGCTCGACATCAATACCATGCTGGTCTACCTGATCGACTTGGTGCAGCCCAAATTACTGCCACACTTGGCCGACCAATTCTCATTGCTCGACGAAGCCGCCTGGCAACTCGCCGAGTCCGAACACGCCAAACGCAACCTCATCAAAAACGCCATCGAACTGCACCGATTCAAGGGCACTCCTTGGGCGATTCGAGAAGTCATCCGCCTACTGGGTTTTGGTGAGGTCAGTCTTCAAGAGGGGCCTGCAACACAGCCCGATATTGAACAGAGCAAAAAGCCGATCTGGCCGCTGTACCGCGTCATCCTCAAACGCCCGGTCACCAACGACCAAGCGGTGCTCCTGCGCCGCGTCCTCCTATCCGTCGCACCGGCACGTTGTCGCCTGGTCTCGCTCGACTATCAGTCCGTAGCGATCCGCTACAACGCAGTCGCCCGTTACGACGGCCAATACAACCACGGAAGCAGCTAATGGCCGACCTACCCGAAGCCAATCAATGGACGCCCGGCGTCTACCAGATCGAAACCTCCGACCCCGTCGTCGGCGGCCCGGACGGCGTCACCAACCTCCCAATAAAACAACTGACCAACCGCACGCTGTGGCTCAAAGAAAAAATCGAATCACTGAAAACCATCACCGACAAAGTGATCCAGGCCACCGAGCGAGCCGCCGGCATTGCGCGCATCGCCTCACAAAACGCCGTCAAAGCCGGAACAGAGACCAATACAACTGTGACGCCCAAAACGCTCGCCAGTCTTTACCCGTTCCGTGGGCGCGCCGTTTTTTTTACCCCCGGCACCCACGTCTGGGACGTGCCTTCGGGCGTCACTCAAGCATGGGTCGTCGTCATTGGCGGTGGCGGCGGTGGCGCTCGGTCCAAAACATTACCCGGACCCTCAGGTGGGTCGGGCGCTGGCGTCGCTAGAAAGCTCGTCGACTTACGCGGCATTGCCTCGGTAACCATCACTGTAGGCGCGGGCGGTAAGGGGGCGTCCGATATCGACACCAAAGGAGGAGACGGCGGCACGACTCTTTTCGGAACGTTTGTCTACGCGACCGCTGGAAGGGGCGGAATGCTCGATGGTCAAGCGCCACATGGGGGCACCGGCTACGGGGGAAATGAAAACGATTGCATCGGCGTCGCGGGTCACCCTGTCGGCAACGCTTCAAACACCGGTTTTCTAGGAGGTGCCGGCGGGGGCGGCGAGTCAGGAGCCTCTTCGGACGATACCCGCAAACCCATTACGCCAGGACACGGAGGTGGCGGCCGCACCTCCAGCGCAGCACCGGATGGCGCTGACGGACGGGTAACCATTCAATGGTGAAAGTTACGCGCGGGCGAACAGCCGCGGAACTGTTTCTTATGCACCGATCAGGGGCTTCCGACACACCCTACAACGGCTGGCCCACAGCCAAAGGGACATAAACATGCAAGACATTCGCTGTGGCCAGTGCCACCGCAAACTCGCCACCGCGCGAGGCTTCACCGACCTACAAATCAAGTGCCCGCGCTGCCGGACACTCAACCACCTGAAGGCCCCGAGCCTCCTATCCGAATGCCCTGAGCATCTGCCCACACGAGCGCAGACATGCCCCAGCCCACCATCGGAAGCCTGTTCGCAGGCATAGGAGGATTTGATGCAGGATTCGAAAACGCAGGCTACCGCACCGCCTGGCAAGTGGAACTCAACCCCACCAACCGGGCTGTCCTTACCGACCGATTTCCACACGCCACCCAGCACGAAGACGTACGCCACTGCGGCGCCCACAACCTCAGCCCCGTCGACGTCATCACCGCAGGGTTTCCCTGCCAAGACATCAGCATCGCCGGCAGCCGCCCCGGCAACCAAAACACCCGGGGCCTACGCGGCGAACGCAGCGGCCTGTTTTGGCAAGTCATACGCATCCTCCAAGAGACACAACCTCGCTGGGTGGTGCTTGAGAACGTCGTTAACCTGCTCGCTATCAACGATAGCCAAGACTTTGAAACAGTCATCCGGGCCCTTGCGGACAGCGGGTATGTGGGATGCTGGCGAGTGCTTAATGCTCAATATTTCGGAGTCCCCCAACAACGTCGTCGAATATTCCTGGTCGCAGGTCATCAACGAATGCCCCCCATCGAGCTGCTGGCTGACGCCGCGCCAGTGGAAGCAATACCTCCAGCGTCTCAGTCGCAGCAATGGCCACGCCCCGCGGATGCATGGGCTGCCAATACTTTATTGGCAAACAAAGCCGGCTCCCAAATCGCTATGGGCTGTACCACTTTCGTCGCTCACCCGAACGGATGGCATCAGATGGCTGAGCGGCAGCGAGCGTCTGAACATGATGGGCTTTGCCTCGGACTGGATGCGTCCAACCTTGCAGAAGCTTTCGCTGCCGGAAACGCCGTCGTCCCGCAAATCGCCCAATGGATCGCCGAAAAACTAATAAAAGCCAACTAACCCCACCAGCGGGAACCCAGTTCCCGCTACCATCCTGCAATTCCATTGCACCCAGTGCAAAAGAATCCACCTACAAATACCGCGCGCTAAGGCCCAAGCTTTACGCGCGCGGCATCATCATGTCGGCGTAGCTCTCCCAAACACCTCGGTCAGTCCCCTCTCCCTCCGGGAGAGGGCTAGGGTGAGGGGTTCTTGATTTGGCTCTTGATTTGGCTCTTGATTTGGCTCTTGATCTGGCTGTTGATCCTGCTCTTGATCTTCAGCCCCATCGGCAGGCCGAGCGGAGGTGTTCATCCGGGGTCGGCGCGCAGCGCCGTTTGGCGAAGCCAAACACATCGAGAGGAGGTGCAGCGAAGCAAACCGGAGGCGATGCCCCCGGATGGACGCCGTAGCGAGGGAACACTGAGCCTAGGCGAAGTGCCGTACGTCAGGGAGCAGCCCTTTTGGTTACTTTTGGGGCGTTTGCCAAAAGTGACCCGCCGTAAGGGCGGAACCCTAATCAGCAACACCCGCAGCACCGGATATGCTCACAACCCCAAACCCCAAACCCCAAACCCCCCAACGATTCAGACCCTCAACACCTTCCCACCAATAGCCACCGCCACCAGCAACACCGCCATCAGCCCAAAAGCAAAACTCAAACTGCTCGCATGCGCAACAAACCCAATCACCGCCGGCCCCGCCAGAATCCCCGCATAACCCAACGTCGTAATCGCCGGCACCGCAATACTCTCCGGCATCACCGTCTGCTTGCCCACTGCCGTATACAGCACCGGCACGATATTCGAGCATCCCGCACCGACCAGCGCATAACCGACCAGCGCGGCTTCCCAGCTCGGCGCGAACGTCGCCAGAAACAGCCCGGCCGCGGCCAACAGACCGCCAAACAAAATGATCCGCGTCGCACCGACAATCCGCACAATCCGGTCACCCATCAAGCGCCCAGCCGTCATGGTCAGGGCAAATGCCGCGTAACCCAACCCCGCATACGCCGTGTCGATCCCACGTTCCTGCGCCAGAAACACCGCACTCCAGTCCAGCGCCGCGCCTTCGGTGAGGAACACGATGAAGCACATCCCACCGATAAACAGCACGATGCCGTGAGGCACCGCGAACGCCGGGCCCGAGCTTTCACTGCCGTAGGGCAACATGTGCGGCACGCATTTGAACAACGCGGCAATCAGCACGGCCACCACCACCAGCATCGCACCCAGCGGTGACAGGCCGAGGCCGAGCAGGGCACTCACGCCCGCCGCGCCGACAATCCCGCCCAGACTGAACAAGCCGTGAAAGCCCGACATCATGTTCTTGCCGCTGGCGCGCTCGACGATCACCGCTTGCAGGTTCACCGTCGAATCCACCGTGCCGAGCCCGGCGCCGAACATGAACAGCGTGGCGATCAGCGCCGGGATCGACGACACCGTCGCCAGCAATGGCAACGCCGCGCAGATCAGCAAGGTGCCACCGGTGGCGACCCGACGACAGCCGAACCGGGTCGCAAGAATCCCCGCCATGGGCATCGCCAGAATCGAACCGACCCCCAGACACAAAAGCAACAGACCCAACGTGCCCTCATCGAGCCCGGCCCGGGCCTTGGCGTACGGCACCAGTGGCGCCCACGCGGCAATGCCGAGTCCGGCGATGAAGAAGGCGATGCGCGTAGACATCTGTTGCAGGCGTCCGGGGACGAAGGTGTCTTGGGAAGTGAGGCTGGTCATATCAATCCTTGGCAAAAAACATCGCGTCCCCGAAGGACAGTGATTGTGCGTCGAGGTTCGATCGCAGGTCTCGGGGCTGTGCAGTCGACATCCTAACCTGTGGGAGCGAGCCTGCTCGCGAAAGCGGTATTTCAGTCAGAAAAAATGTTGCCTGACCCCGCGCTTTCGCGAGCAGGCTCGCTCCCACAAGGGATTGCGTTTTACAGTGGCGCCTTTGGATATTCGAAAACGAGAGCCGGTTCATGACGCAGTTCTACAACGCACGGGGCAATATCTATGGCGTGGTTTCGCCCGAAGCGCTGCGCGGGGCAGGTATCGATCTGGCCGCGAGTGCCGCCGCTTGCGCGTCATTGCGACAAACGTGGAGCCATTTGGCCGTAGCACTCTGCTGTGACTGGCCCGAAGGTCAACGGCCCGCGAACAGCAAATCCCACCGCAGTGACGGCCTGCTGATCGGCCCTTTCCAGACCTCGCCGCCCTTTGACGTGTTGATCGTCAACACCGACGGCACGCTTGCCGAGCGCAGTGGCAACGGCCTGACGATTTTTTCTCAGGCGCTGACCGAGCAAGGTTTACTGCCGGAGGAGGGCGCACTGTTGCGCGTGCATCATGACAAGGGTCAACCGGTGGAGACCTCGGTGAAACCTGCCGAGGTAGAAGGGATGAAAGGTTTTTGGCTGGATCTCGGTCAGCCCGGTTTCGGGCCGTTTTGCGTGGGCGCGCAGAACGTCGAAAGTGTCGACTTAAACGGTCGGGAGGTGAGTCATGTGCAACCCTTGGCGCAACTCGATCCCGCATGGACCCACAGCCAGTTCGTACGCATCGGCAATCCGCATTGCGTGACACTGCTCGGCGACAAGACCGCGTTGCCCACTAACGAGAGAATGCGTGAATCACCACTGAACGAAGACCTGACCCGAATCGCCTACGCCATGCCGACCGGCGCCGGACAACCCTGCCCGGCGGGCATCAATCTGCAATGGGCCGTGCGCGAATCAAAGCAACGTATCGTCGCGCGTGTGTTTGAGCGCGGCGAAGGCCCGACGGCGTCCTCCGGCACCAGCGCCAGCGCAGTGGCCTCGGCCGCGTGGCGGGTCGGTTGGGTCGATGCAGGAGAGGTGCAGGTTGTAATGCCCGGTGGCACTGCGCCGATTTTGCTTGAGGAAGAGCAGGGAGAATTAGTGCGAGTCAGATTATTCGGTACGGCTCAGCTCATGAGCTGAACTCCAGGCCGCCATCGCTGGCAAGCCAGCTTCCCACAGGGTTTGTATTGAACATGGGCTTCCTGTCCATCACAAATCATTGTGGGAGCTGGCTTGCCGGCGATAAGGCCGTAAGCCCCGACAACATTTTCAGCTCAGATTGGTACTGAACTCCACCACCGGCATCTGCCGCTTCATCAACACCTCACCACCGCGAATCGAATACAGCGGCAGGCCCTGGCTGCGGATCACCTCGTAATCGCTGTCCGCCGACAGAATCAGCAGGTTCGCCGGGCGGCCCTGTTCCAGCCCGTAACGCTCGCCCAGGTGCATGGCTTTGGCGCTGTTGTCGGTCACCAGATCCAGCGCACTTTGCAGGTTGCGGTAGCCGAGCATGTGGCAGATGTGCAGCCCGGCTTCGAGCACGCGCAGGATGTTGCCGTTGCCCAGCGGGTACCACGGATCGACGATGGAATCCTGGCCGAAACACACGTTCATCCCGGCTTCGAGCAGCTCGTTGACGCGGGTCACGCCACGGCGTTTTGGGAAGTTGTCGAAGCGTCCTTGCAGGTGAATGCTCTCGGTCGGGCAGGACACAAAACTGATCCCGGAATGGCCGAGAAGACGGAACAGTTTTGCGCAGTAGGCGTTGTCGTAAGAGCCCATCGCCGTGGTGTGGCTGGCGGTGACGAGGGCGCCCATGTCACGGCTGCGCGCTTCTTCGGCGAGCACTTCGAGAAAGCGTGAATGCGGATCATCGGTTTCGTCGCAATGCACATCGACCAGGCAACCGGTGCGTTCGGCCAGGTCCATCAGGAACTTCACCGAGCTGACGCCTTGATCACGGGTGTATTCGAAATGCGGGATCCCGCCAACCACGTCGGCGCCCATGCGGATCGCTTCTTCCATCAGCTCACGGCCGTTGCGGAACGACTCGATGCCTTCCTGCGGGAACGCGACGATTTGCAGGTCGATCAGGTGACGGCTCTCCTCGCGCACTTCGAGCATGGCTTTGAGTGCGGTGAGTTGCGGGTCGGTGACATCGACATGCGTGCGCACATGCTGGATACCGTGGGCGGCCAGGGTCTGAATGGTTTTCTTGGCGCGGGTCTTGGTGTCTTCTTCGGTGATGGTGACCTTGCGCTCGCCCCAGCACTCGATGCCTTCGAACAGCGTGCCGCTCATGTTCCAGCGCGGTTCGCCGGCGGTGAGGGTGGCGTCGAGGTGGATGTGCGGTTCGACGAAGGGCGGCACTACCAGGTTGCCGCTGGCGTCGAGGTCGTCTGGGCCCAGGGTAGGGGCTTCGGTCTGGCGGGCGATGCTGCGGATCAGCCCGTCTTCAAGGTGCAATTCGTGCAAACCGTCCTGGTTGCGCAGTCGGGCGTTGATGATGTGCATCAGGCGAATCCTTCTTATAGGTCTTGTAGTGGCGCGCTGGCGCGGCGGGCGCCGAGCAGGCCGGTGACGATGACATACGTTAGCGCGGCAGCGGCAATGCCTACCAGCGGCGCGACCCACGGCGAACTGAACGCGGCAACCGTGCCGACCCCGTAAGCTCCGAGTCCCGGCCAGTTGAACGCCGGCAGCCGTGCGTCGGCCAGGCGTGGGTAGTGGCCGCGCCAGCGGTAGAAGAAGTCGGCCATGATCACCCCGCCAATCGGTGGAATCACCGTACCAAGCAAAATCAGATACGGCACCAGCATGTCGTACATGCCCAACAAGGCGAGCAGGGTGCCGATCACCGCGCCAGCGAGGGTCACCGTTTTTCGTCTCCCAGTGCGCAGCAGATTGCAGCCAGCGACGGCGAAGTTGTAGATGGTGTTGTCTTGGGTGCTCCAGATGTTCAGCAACAACATTGCCATCGCGGCCATGGCGAAACCTTGCAGCAGCAACACTTCAACCACATCCGGCTGCTGATAGACGATGGCGCCGTACGCGCCGATCAGCACCATCAAACCGTTGCCGATAAAGAAACCGATCAGGCTGGCCAGCACCACCACCCGCGCCGAGCGCGAGAAACGCGTCCAATTGGTCGCTTGCGTGGCTCCGCTGACAAAGGTGCCGAACACCAGGGTGATCGCGGTCGACCAGTCCAGCGAACCGCTCGGCACGACGCTGAGCAAACCTTCGAAGCCACCGACCTTCACCGTCGCCACCCACATCGACAGCATCAGCAGCAACATCATCGCTGGTACCGCGATATACGACAGAATCTCCAAACCACGATAACCGACGTACGCCGTGGCGCAGAACACCAGGCCAAAGAGCACCATCAGGCCGAGCACGGTGCCTTCATCCAGATCAAAATATTTGCCGAGCACGACCGCTGCCGTCGCGGTGCCCCAGGCGTACCAGCCGATCTGGGTGAAGCCGAGGATCAGGTCACTGAGCTTGCTGCCGACCTCACCGAAGCAGAAACGCCCCATCAGCACCGAGTTGAGGCCGCTTTTGAAAGCGATGTAACCCAAACCTGCCGCGTACAAACCTAGCAGCAGATTGCCGACGATGATCACCGCCATCATCTCGCCGAAACTGAAGGCCACGCCGAGCTTGCCGCCGGCAAACATGGTCGCGGTGAAAAACGTGAATCCCAGTAACACCATGGCGGTCGAGGCCAGGCCTTTTCGCGCGTGCATCGGGACTTCGCTGAGGGGGTAATCGTTGCCGGGATCGTTCTGCGTCATGGGGCGGTCCTTTGCGGGAGAGGGAAGACGCGGGGGAGGTTGCAGTGGTCGTGCCAAACCGGGAGTTGCGGGTATGTATAGACGAGACAGCGATATTCGGCCCGAAAGCAGTGCACTTGAACACACAGAAGCACCATGCAGGAGCTGCCAAAGGCTGCGATCTTTTGGTTGATCGTTCCCACGCTCCGCGTGGGGATGCAGCCCGGGACGCTCCGCGTCCCACTCCAAAGCCGAACGCGGAGCGTCCGTTGAGGCATTCCCACGCAGAGCGTGGGAACGATCGGTGTCAGGGGCGTTTGGGAGCTGTCAGAGAAAGCGCAGCAGGGCGGCGACGATGGCTTCCGGGGCGTCTTCCTGGACGAGGTGCCCGGCGTTGGCGATGGGGTGGAACTGTGATCCGGGGATCATCTGATGCAAGGCACGACCCCGTTCGATGGGAATCCACTGATCGTCTTCACCCCAGAGAATCTGCACCGGGCAACGGATGCTCGGGTACAGGTTTTCGGCCTCACGGGTATAACGCTCGTCCATCTGCGCAATCTGCCGATAGAACGCCGCTTGCCCCGGGTCGCCGAGCCACGGCTGCACGTAGGGCGCCAGTTCTTCATCGGGAATATCGCGATGAATCGCCCCGCGAATGTAGGTCGGTACGATGGCGCGCTGGATGTAGTCGGGCAATCCACTGAACGCCGCTTCATGCTGGCGTACATGCTGCACGAATGGTGAGCCCCAAGGTGTCAGCGCCACCGGATCGATCAGCGTCAGGCTGCGGTAATCCTTGCCGTTGAGCAGGTGCGTGCGCAGGGCCGTGGCACCACCAAAATCATGGGCGACGACATCGGGGTTCTGGATATTCCAATGATCGAGCAACTGCGCCAACAGCTCGTTCTGCACGCCAAGGGACACGTCCGCGTCCGGTTGTTCAGAACGCCCGTAGCCGAGCAGATCAAAATAATGCACTCGGTGTGTGGCGAAAAAGTGCGGGGCGATCCGGTGCCACACATACGACGAAAACGGCGTGCCATGCACAAATACCAGCGGTGGACCGTCGCCGCGCACGGCATGGCGTACTTGTCGCCCGTTGAAGGCAAAGACCTGATCCAGCAGCCAGTCCGTCATGGGCCTGTCCTCTTGGCGGGTGGAGAGCCAAAAAGCATAGGCATAAAAAAACAGCCGTGAAGGCTGTTTTCTGGCAAAACACCAACCCTTGTAGGAGTGAGCCTGCTCGCGATAGCGATCTATCAGTCGTCATCCATGTTGAATGTCAATCCGCTATCGCGAGCAGGCTCACTCCTACAAGGGGTATTCGCGTTGCGTTATTCGCCGCGATAGATGCAACCGCTGGTGCACGTCTCGTGAATGCGGATTGCGCTCAGTTCCGGCAACAGCGGCTTCATTTCATTCCAGATGAATTTGGCCAGCACTTCGCTGGTCGGGTTTTCCAGGCCGGGAATGTCGTTCAGGTAGTTGTGATCCAGACGCTCGTACAGCGGCTTGAAAATCGCCTTGATCTCGGAGAAGTCACGGATCCAGCCGGTGTGCGGATCGAGGTCGCCGCTCAGGTGAATCGCCACTTTGAACGAGTGACCGTGCAAACGCCCGCACTTGTGGCCGTCCGGGACGTGCGGCAGGCGGTGGGCGGATTCGAAAGTAAACTCTTTGAAGATTTCCACAGTGATTTCGGCTCTGTTCAGATGGCGTTCGCCGCAGCGATTCGGGCAGGCGGCGAGTTTACCAGAGCTCTGCGCAAAACACTGACTAAAGGGTCAGCAAGCGCTCGGCGAGGCGACCGTTGGCAGCCAGTTCCAAAAACTCATCGCCCAGTCGGCGGCTCTCGTCCATCGCCGCGTGCCAGTATTTCTGTCGACTCGGGGCATCGCCCATAAAGCGCTTGAAGTCGTTACGGTCGGGCAGTTTGCCGTAGGGCAGGCGCGCCAGATATTCCTTCGACGGCGCGAGCAGCAGCACATCCTGCAAGCGCTCGGTCGAGGCGCGGCGCCACGGCAGGGTCTTGTCGAACCAGCCCGGAATCACCCGATCGGTGAAATGCGGATAGAGCACGATGCCGTCGCCGCTGTAGGGCAGGTCGAGGTGATAGTCGAGCAGACCGCCATCGCGGAACGTTCCGACCCCGGCGCCGGGCAGGTCGCGCACGCCTTCCATGACCATCGGAATCGAGCCCGAGGCCAACAGCGCCTGACGCAGATTGCCGGCATTCAGGGCAACGAAGCGCGACGGGAAGTCGTTCAACGCATGCACCGGCGGCGCCAGGCGCGGATCGTGGATGATCAGCCGTTCGAAGTGCCGCGACAGCCGCGCGCGGCCCCGCAGGTTGTCGGCGATCACCGATCCCAGCGCCAGCCCGAGGCGACCGCGATGATCGTCAGCGAGGCGGCCCTGGCTTTTGACCACCATGATGTTCAACCGGTAATCGGCGTTGCTCAGGATGCTCGCGTCGCGGCCATCGAGCAGGTCATTGAGCATACGCTGCGAGCTCTGGCTGATCTCGGCCATGGTCACGCCTTTGTTGAAATTCTGCTCGGCATACAAGTGCCCGAGACGACGGATGCCTTCGGCGGCGTCCGGCAGGCAGGCGCTGGCGAAGCGCCAGGAACCGACCGACGCACCGATCAGCGAACGCTCGCGCGGCGCGCTCGGCAGCCATTCACCGAACAGTGCCAGATCCAGCCCCTGAATCCCCAACGCCTTCGGCCCACCGGCCGCGCCGGGCAAGGTGCCGACATCGGCAGCGTTGAGGCCTTGGGCACGAATCCGCGCCATGGCCCGCGGGCCGGCCTTGAGGGTGAGGGCAGGGAACTTGATGTGGATGGCGGTCATACCGGTCTCGATCGTTAGCAAGCGAACAATTATAAGCACATGTTGCAAAACCTTGTAGGAGTGAGCCTGCTCGCGATGGCGGTGTATCAGACGCATCATTGCTCAATGACACACCGCTATCGCGAGCAGGCTCGCTCCTACAGAGGGCATATGTGTTGAGGCAGAGCAATGATGGCCATTCAGTTTCAGTTAAGTTCATCCCGTTAAGGTGCCCACCGTACGCAACACATAAAAATTACGGAGACACCATGAAAACCCTGACTGCCCTGTCCCTCGCCTCGATCATCGGCCTGACCGCCAGCCTCGCCCATGCACGCGATCTGGGGCCTGATGAAGCCCTGCGTCTGCGCGACGCTGGTACTATCGTCTCCTTCGAGAAGCTCAATGCCACGGCACTGGCCAGACACCCGGGTTCGACCATCACCGAAACCGAGCTGGAAGAGGAGTACGGCAAGTACATCTACCAGGTCGAAATGCGTGATCCGCAGGGGCTGGAGTGGGATCTGGAATTAGACGCGGTCAGCGGGCAGGTTCTCAAGGATCATCAGGATACGTAATGAAGGTTAATGTTCGCGCCACCAGCTCTACTGCGTTGGCGTTCGTGATTTTTTGCTCGGCGGCGATGGCCCGCGACCTCGATCAGGACGAAGCCCTGAAGCTGCGTGAGCGCGGAGTGATTTTGCCGCTGGAGCAAGTGCTGCAGCAGGCCATGGATCGCTATCCGGGTGCAAAACTGCTGGAAGTCGAGCTGGAAGAAAAACACGACGTCTACATTTATGAAGTCGAGTTGCTGACCGTCGAAGGTGTCGCCCGTGAGCTGCACCTTAAGGCCGATACCGGTGAACTCGTGAAAGACAAGGAAGATTGATCGATGCGCTTGCTTCTGGTGGAAGACCACGTGCCGCTGGCTGACGAATTGATCGCCGGCCTGCAACGCCAAGGCTACGCGGTGGATTGGCTGGCCGACGGTCGTGATGCGGTGTATCAGGGCAGCAGCGAGCCCTATGACCTGATCATCCTCGACCTCGGCCTGCCCGGCGTGCCGGGGCTTGAGGTGCTGGCGCAGTGGCGTGCTGGCGGTCTGGCGATTCCGGTGCTGATCCTCACCGCACGCGATTCCTGGGCCGAGCGCATCGAAGGTTTGAAGGCCGGCGCCGATGATTACCTGACCAAACCGTTCCACCCCGAAGAACTGCACTTGCGGGTTCAGTCGCTGCTGCGCCGCTCCAAGGGCCAGGCCAATCAACCGACGCTCAAGGCTGCCGGCCTGCATCTGGACGAGGGCCGTCAGTGCGTGACCCGCGACGGCGCCGACATTCAACTGACCGCCGCTGAATTTCGCCTGCTGCGTTATTTCATGCTCCATCCGGAGCAGATCCTCTCCAAAAGCCACCTCGCCGAACACCTCTACGACGGCGAGACCGAACGTGACTCCAACGTCCTCGAAGTCCACGTCAATCACCTGCGCCGCAAGCTCGGCAAAAGCGTGATCGAAACCCGTCGCGGCCAGGGTTACCTGTTCGGCGGGCAAGCTTCGTGAGGTCAATCCAGCGCCGTTTGAGCCTGGGGTTGATCAGCGTGATGGTGGTCGTCGGCGTGGTGCTGGCGCAAACCAGCCTGTGGTTGTTCGAAGTGGGGTTGCAGCGCTATCTCGAAGCCGGCTTGCGCAACGACAGCGAAAGCCTGCTGGTGGCACTGGTGCGCGGCCCGCAGGGTTTGCAACTGGATGAGCGACACCTGTCGCCGGCCTATCAGCGGCCGTTTTCCGGGCATTACTTCCGTATCGATTTTGCTGAAAGCCACTGGCGTTCGCGTTCGTTGTGGGATCAGGATTTGCCATTGCTGGAAACGCCCGGCCTGCACAGCAATCTGCAATTGGGCCCGGACGGTCAGCAGTTGCTGGTGCTGCGTTCGGATTATCGGCGCCTGGGGCAGTCAATTTCGATCAGCGTGGCACAGGATTACACCCCGGTGCGCGAGAGTTTCCAGCGTATGCGCCAGCTCGGCCTCGGTCTCGGTCTGGCCGGATTGCTGCTGATTCTGTTTTTGCAACGGCTGACCGTACGCCGCGCGTTGAAACCGCTGGAAAAGGCCCGCGAGCAGATTGCGCAATTGCAGCAGGGCCAGCGTTCGCAACTGGATGATCAAGTGCCGGTGGAGCTGGAGCCGCTGGTGGCGCAGATCAACCATCTGCTCGCACACACTGAAGACAGCCTCAAGCGTTCGCGCAATGCGCTGGGCAATCTGGGGCACGCGTTGAAAACGCCGTTGGCGGTGTTGCTGAGTCTGGCGTCGAGCGAAAAACTCGAAGGCCATCCCGAGCTGCGCAAGATCCTCAAAGAACAACTGGAGCAAGTGCAGCAACGGCTCAATCGCGAACTGAACCGTGCGCGACTGTCCGGTGATGCGCTGCCCGGCGCTTTGTTCGACTGCGATGCTGAACTGCCGGGATTGCTGGCGACGCTGAACATGATCCATGGCGAACACCTGGCGCTGAGTTACGTCGCGCCGACAGGTCTGCAGTTGCCATGGGATCGTGAGGATTTGCTGGAGCTTTTGGGCAACCTGCTGGACAACGCCTGCAAATGGGCAGATGCCGAGCTGCGCTTGAGTGTGATTGAGCGTACAGACGGTTATGCCCTGAGCGTGGAAGATGACGGGCCGGGGATTCCCGAGGATCAGCGTGCTCAGGTGTTCAGCCGGGGGACGCGGCTGGATGAACAGACCCATGGACATGGTTTGGGATTGGGGATTGTGCGCGACATTGTCGACACGTGGGGCGGGTTGCTGGTATTGGGCGAGAGTGAGTGGGGCGGGTTGAAGGTGGTGATCGAGTTGCCTCGGCGGTGAGCCTTTGAAAGCCCCTCACCCTAACCCTCTCCCGGTGTATGTACCGGAGACATGGTGGACAGGTGTTCGGAGACATGGTGGACACTTTTTAATAGACACATTGCTCATCACCAAGGAGATGACCTGTGTCCTGGGAAGAGGTGTCCACCGTGCAGCTTCGTTCAGAGTTCGTGCATTTGGCTCGGCAAGAAGGAGCCAATGTCCGGCAGCTTTGCCGCCGATTCAATATCAGCCCAAGCACTGCCTACAAATGGCTCAACAGGTTTGAAACTTCAGGTGCAGAGGGCTTGATCGATCAGTCTCGACGACCGAAGACGTCACCCAAACGCTGCGCTGACGAGGTTGAGCAGCAGATTCTGACCGTGAGTGAGGAATACGCGGCTTGGGGCGCTCGCAAGCTCAAACGTGTGCTGGAAGACAGCGGCGCAGTAATGCCTTCGGTCAGTACCGTGCATGCGGTTTTACAGCGTCATTCACGCGTTGATTCAAAGGCCGCTGAGATTAAACCGTTTATCCGCTTCGAGCATGAAGCGCCCAACGATCTTTGGCAGATGGACTTCAAGGGCCATATCAGCCTGGCTCAGGGACGTTGCCATCCGTTGACGATACTGGACGATCATTCGCGGTTTTCGCTGTGTATCGCGGCCTGCCTCGATGAGCGACGTGAAACCGTTCAGGAGCATCTAATCAGGGTCTTTCGGCGTCATGGTCTGCCTTTGCGCATGACGATGGACAACGGTTCACCCTGGGGTGACCAGACTGGCGTTTATACCGCGCTGGAGGTCTGGCTGATGAGTCAGGGCATCAAGGTCGGGCACTCTCGACCTTATCATCCGCAAACCCAAGGAAAGCTGGAACGCTTCCACCGCAGCCTGAAAAATGAAGTCCTGCGAGACCGACATTTTATTGATCTCAACGGTGCACAACGGGCGTTTGATATCTGGCGTGATATCTACAACCAGAAGCGTCCACATCAAGCGTTGGACATGCAGGTGCCTGCTACTCGCTACAGCAGCAGCCCACGGGAATATCAGGAGCAGCCCGCGGCGCCGGAGTACGACGATGGGGATGTGGTCAGGAAGGTTCAGGTGAAGGGCGAGATCTACTGGCGGAACCGTGAATACACAGTCGGAAAAGCTTTTTATGGGAGGTCAGTAGCTATCAGGGAAACGACGGAAGATGGCATCCACGATGTCTACTGGAGTAGACATCGTATTGCCCGAATCGACTTGAACTTGCAGATCGTTACGGCAGGTAAGAAGATCTAAAACCGTCCACCATGTCTCCGAACATGTGTCCACCATGTCTCCGGTACATACACCCGGGGGAGAGGGGACTGATCGCGGCGTTTGTTCGAGGTACACCGACGTGAAATACCGAGCTGAACTCAGGTTCTAAAAAGTATTGCATCGACATGAGATGTTGAGCCGAAATCGGGTTTGAACAGCATGAAGATCGGCTCCCTTTCCCCCTCGCCCCTTGGGGGAGAGGGCTGGGGTGAGGGGGGCTCAATCCAACTGACACCCCACAACCTCTGAATCAAACCCGAAACTGATCCATCAGACTCTGCTGCTGATTTGCCAGACTGTTCAGCGACTGACTCACCCGCGCCGATTCATTCGCCTGCCCGGACAACGACTCCGTCACATCACGGATCGTCGCCACGTTGTTATTGATCTCCTCAGCCACCGCGCTCTGTTCCTCGGCCGCACTGGCGATCTGCAGGTTCATGTCGCTGATCACCGTCACCGCATCACCGATCTGCCGCAGTGCAGTGACCGCCTGGCCAACCTGTTCGACGCTGCCCTGCGCCTGACGATGGCTGTTGCCCATCGAACCGACCACATCCTGCGTGCCGTTTTGCAGTTGCTCGATCACCTGACGGGTTTCTTCCACCGACTCTTGCGTGCGGCGGGCAAGGTTGCGCACTTCGTCGGCAACTACAGCAAACCCGCGTCCGGCTTCACCGGCACGCGCCGCTTCGATGGCAGCGTTGAGCGCAAGCAGATTGGTCTGCTCGGCGATGGCGCGGATGGTTTCCAGCACGGCGCCGATCTTCTCGCTGTTGGCGGCCAGGCCTTCGACCTGGATCATCGCCGCGCTCATGTCAGCGGCGAGGGTGTCGATGCTGGCGGTGGTGCGGTCGATCACGGTCAGGCCCTGACGGGTGGCGCGGTCGGCATCCTTGGCCGCTTCGGCAGCCTGGGCGGCGCTGCGGGCGACGTCCTGCGCGGTGGCGCTCATCTCGTGGGAGGCAGTAGCGACCTGGTCGACCTGGCGGTATTGCTGTTCCATGCCGGCGCTGGTCTGGGTGGCGATGGCCGAGGACTGATCGGCCGTGTTGCGCGCATCCTGCACCGAGCGTTTCACCTCAGCGATGATCGGCTGCAACTTGTCGAGGAACTTGTTGAACCAGCCGGCCAGTTGCCCAAGCTCGTCCTTCTTGTCGTAGGCCAGACGTCGGGTCAGATCTCCTTCGCCGCTGGCGATGTCTTCGAGCATGTTGGCCACGCCGAGGATCGGTCTGGTCACGCTGCGCGCCATCAGCCACACCAGCAACAGACCGATAAGCGCAGCCAGCACGCCCAAGCTCAACTCGATCAGCGTGCCCGAGTTGTTGCTCGCGTCCAGTTGCTGCTTGAGCGCTTCGGCGCGTGCCACCAGGACTTTTTCCGGTACATCGAGCAACACCGCCCACGACGGACCGCCGGGAATCGGCTGAAACGGCGACAGCACTTTCAACTGGCCGTTGCTGTGCAGGCTGGAAACGCTGGTGCTGGAGGCCAGTTGGCGCAGCAGTTCGGCGCCACTGATGGTGTCGATGGTGTCCAGACGCTTGCTCAGTTTGCTCGCGTCCGGGCTGTAGCCGGCGAGCAGGCCGACCGGGCTGATGATGCTCACGGCGGTCTGGCCGTCGTAGAGCTTTTTGCTCGCGCTCTGGCTGATCGATTGCAGGCTGTTGAGGTTGATGTCGACCGACAGCGAGGCAATCACTTTGCCGTTGACCATCAGCGGGAAGACGATGCTGGTCATCAGCACGTTCTGGCCTTCGATCACGTAGAAGTACGGTTCGATTACGCACGGTTTGAGCGTGGTGCGCGGGCAGGTGAACCAGGCGTTGGCCGCCTGACCGCTGGGGCCGGTGCTGGTGTCGGCCATATCGCTTTCCGGCAGGGCCATCGAGGTGATTTTGCCAGGCGTCGGTTGCGACCAGTACAGGGCGAAACGGCCTTTGTCGTTGCTGCCCAGTTCCGCCTGCCCGGCGAACAGTTCGTCCTTGCCGTCCAGTGCGTTGGCTTCGAACACCAGCGACAGGCCGAGCAGATCGGGGTTGGCTTGCAGCGCGGACTTGACCTGACGGGTCATGTCCTCGCGCAGGTCGAAGGCGTCGAGGAAGCGTTTCTCGGCCTGTTCCCGCAGGAACAGCACCTGCCGCGAGAAACCGTGGCCGTACTGATAAGCGTCCATGAACTGCTGACGAATGCCGGCGGCTTGCACTTCGCCCTGGGATTCGATGCGCGCCTGCGCCGATTCGGTGAGCATCTCCATGCTGGAGGCCTTCACCAGCTCGGAGCTGTGCTCCATGCGGTACAGCGAAAGACCCACCAACAGGGTCACGATACCGGCCAGGCAAAGCCCGGCGAGCAGGGTGATTTTCCATTGGATGGAAAGTTGTCTGAGCGACATGGAGACGTCCTTATTCGATAAATATCTGAGACTTTGCACTGTAACGGCCGCGTTTCGGCTTTCTTTATCTTTGAAACACAATATGGCGAATTGCCGCATGCGCAGGCTGGAAACCCTGTTTGGGGTAAACACAAAAACTGTGGTGAGGGGATTTATCCCCGACCGGCTGCGCAGCAGTCGCGAAACCCGCCAATGCGGTGTGTCTGTGAGAATGTTTGATCGTTCCCACGCTCCGCGTGGGAATGCAGCCCCGGACGCTCTGCGTCCAATGGAACGCGGAGCGTCCCTTGAGGCATTCCCACGCAGAGCGTGGGAACGATCAAAGTTACATTTCAGTTCAGCCACTCGCTTTGACACCGCCGCCACTCTGCGGCACAGTGCGCGCCCTTCTAATAAGACCCTCTTCGCAAATCCGCCGGTGAACCGTTGGCGGACTCATCCTGTCTGGCGGTGATTTTTCCACCGCAGTGTTTTTGAGGTAGTGAAATGAATGCAGTGATTGCTGCGGTCGGCGTCATGCTGATCCTCAGCCTGTCCCGCGTGCACGTGGTGATCGCCTTGATCGTCGGTGCATTGGTCGGCGGCCTGACCGGTGGCCTGGGCATCGACGCCACGCTCAAGGCGTTCAACAGCGGCCTGGGCGGCGGCGCGACGGTGGCGTTGTCCTACGCGTTGCTCGGCGCTTTCGCCGTGGCGATTGCCAAGTCGGGTTTGGCCCACGCGCTGGCCGACAAGGCCCTGGCGATGGTCGATCGTCAGCACAGCACCGGTGGCGGCAGCGTCAAATGGCTGCTGATCGGTCTGTTGTGGGTGGTGGCGATTGCCTCGCAGAACATCCTGCCGATCCACATTGCGTTCATTCCGCTGCTGGTACCGCCGCTTCTCTATGTGCTGACCAAGCTGCAACTGGACCGTCGCTTGATTGCCTGTGTCATGACCTTTGGCCTGATCACGCCGTACATGGTGTTCCCGGTTGGCTTCGGCAATATCTTCCTCAACCAGATTTTGCTGGCCAACGTCAGCAAGGCTGGCGTCGACATCAGTCAGATCAACGTCATGCACGCCATGGCGATTCCTGCGCTGGGCATGGTCTTCGGCCTGTTGATGGCGGTGTTCTTCAGCTATCGCAAGAAGCGCGTTTACGACCTGGAGAAGATCGAGCAGGTCGAGCAAGTCAGCGTGGCCTACAACCCTCGCACCATCGGCATTGCCGGTCTGGCTATCGCGGCGGCGTTCATTATTCAGTTGCTGCTGGACTCGATGATTATCGGTGCGCTGGCCGGTTTCCTGATTTTCTCGGCGTCGGGCATCGTCAAATGGCGCGAGACGGATGACCTGTTCACCGAAGGCATGAAAATGATGGCGATGATCGGCTTCATCATGATCTCCGCCTCGGGTTTCGCCGAAGTGCTCAAGGCCACCGGTGAAGTGCGTTCGCTGGTCGAAAGCGCGGCGGCGTGGATCGATCACAGCCAGGCGATCGGTGCACTGTTGATGTTGCTGGTGGGGTTGATGGTGACCATCGGCATCGGCTCGTCGTTTTCCACGGTGCCGATTCTGGCGGCGATTTTTGTGCCGCTGTGCGTGCAACTGGGTTTCAGTCCGATGGCCATCGTGTGCATCGTCGGCACTGCCGGGGCGTTGGGCGACACTGGTTCGCCGGCCTCGGATTCGACCCTGGGCCCGACCTCCGGTTTGAACGTTGACGGCCAGCATCACCACATCTGGGACACCGTCGTGCCGACCTTCCTGCACTACAACCTGCCGCTGCTGGCATTCGGCTGGGTGGCCGCGATGGTCCTCTAAACACCGCAACCTGTGGGAGCTGGCTTGCCAGCGATGGCGTCGGAACAGGCAATATCCATGTGTCTGACACACCGCCATCGCGGGCAAGCCCGCTCCCACAGGGTCATGAGGTGCCCGCTCGACTCAACTTTTGCTTTGGTGTGCCGTTAAAGCCTTTAACCACGCCAATAAAACCAAAAGAGTGAGCCCCCCGAAATGCGCTTGAGTCTCAAGGCCAAAGTCCTGTCCCTTGCCGTCCTCCCGGTATTGCTCTTCGCGCTGGTCATCAGCCTGACCACGCTGTTCATCCTCCAGGAACAGGCGCACAAAGAGGTCGAACAGACCCGCGAACGCCTGCTCGGCGACGCCAAAGCCACGCTGCAAAGTTACGTCGCCGTGGCCATGACCACGATCAAACCACTTTACGATGCCGCCGCCCCCGGCGACGCCGAGGCGCGTGCGCAAGCGATCAAACTGCTCTCGGGCATTCGCTATGGCAAGGACGGCTACTTCTTCGGCTACGACTCCGAGACCGTGCGCCTGTTCAAGGCCAATGACCCTGAAGGCGTGGGCAAAAGCTTCAAGGACAACCGCGACCCGAACGGCGTCTACGTCAATCGCGGTCTGGTCAGCGTGGCCAAGGACGGCACTCACTATCTGCAATACAGCTCGCCGTTGCCGGGCAACGCGCAGGTGCTGGTGCCGAAACTCGGTTACACCGAATACCTGGCGAAGTGGGACATGGCTGTCGGTACGTCGGTGAATCTCGACGGCATCGAAGCGCAAGTCGCGCTGGTGGAAGCGCAGGTACAGGAACGCATGCAAGGCGTGGTGCTGAGCATCGTCGGTGTGGCCGTGGTGGTGTTGTTGGTGATTGCGGCGGCGGGCATGCTGCTGGCCAATACCATCCTGCGTCCACTGACCCTGATGAAAGCCAACCTCGATGACATCGCAGCAGGCGAGGGCGATCTGACCCGGCGTCTGAACATCACCAGCCAGGACGAACTCGGCGAACTGGCCGGCTCGTTCAACCGTTTCGTCGACAAGATTCACGGTCTGGTGCGGCAGATCACCGAGATGACCACGCAACTGACCGGGTTGGTGACGCAGGTGTCGGATCAGGCCCAGCGTTCGGATCAGGCCATGGAGCGTCAACGCCACGAGACCGATCAGGTGGCCACGGCGATCAACGAAATGTCCGCCGCCGCCCAGGAAGTCGCCAAGAGCGCGCAGAACGCCGCCGTCGCTGCCCAGCAGACCGATGAAGAAGGGCAGAGCGCGAAACGTGTGGTGGCCGGCAGCATCAAACAGATTCATGCGCTGGTCGATGACATCCGCAGCAGCGGTGTGTCGCTGGACAGTTTGCAGCAGGACGTCAGCTCGATTGTCGGCGTGCTCGGGGTGATTCGTTCGATTGCCGAGCAGACCAATCTGCTGGCACTGAACGCGGCGATCGAAGCGGCACGGGCCGGTGAAGCCGGGCGCGGGTTTGCCGTGGTGGCCGATGAGGTGCGAGCGCTGGCCAGTCGCACGCAGATCAGCACTCAGGAAATTCAGGGGATGATCGATCGCTTGCAGGCGGGCACGCAGTCAGCGGTCGAGGCGATGCGTCGGTCCAGTGAGGCGGGTGACGGGACGTCGGCGCAGGCCAATCAGGCAGGGGCGTCGCTGGATGCGATGGCGGAATTGATTGCGACGATCAACTCGATGAACGCGCAGATTGCCAGCGCGGCGGAAGAGCAGACGGCGGTGGCCGAAGAGATCAACCGCAGCGTGCATCAGATTGCGGTGGCGGTGGACAGCGTGGCGGATGAGACGCAACAGGGCGCGCAGACGTCGCGTAGCCTGGCAGAATTGGGTCAGCGCCTTGGCAAACTGGTCGGGCAGTTCCGGATCTGACGCGATTTGTCGCCTTCACAAAACCCCTGTGGGAGCTGCGGTGATTGTTGCGCTCGATCCATTACGGTCTGTCCCAGTAAGGCACTTCGCCAAAGCATTCGATAAAGAAATCAATCACCGTCCTTACCTTCACCGACAACCGCCGGCTCCCCGGCCACAACACCGCAATCTGCTGTGGCTCCAGACTGTTCGATACCTGATAGTCCCCCAGCACCGGCACTAGCGTGCCTTCGCGCACCGCCTCACCAATCAGCCACGACGGAAACATCACCAGCCCCAGGCCTTGCTCGGCGGCTTGGGTGAGGGTGTCGGCGTGGTTGCCGGTGATCGGGCCTCGCACCGAATACGGCGTCCAGTCTTCCTGACCCCGACGGAAAAACCAGCGCTGCTGGCCGGTCGCACCTTTGTAGGCCAGGCATTGGTGCTGCGCCAGCTCTGCGGGGTGTTGCGGCGTGCCGTGACGTTTCAGGTACGCCGGGCTTGCCGCGACCTGGAAGCGGTGCGGCGCCAGGATCCGCGCCTGCATGCTCGAATCGTGCAACGGGCCGATGCGAAACAGCAGATCCGCGCCTTCCTGTAGCGGATCGACGTAATGGTCGGTCTGCTGAATATCCAGTTGCAGCTTCGGATAACGAGCGCACAGCTTGCCCAGCCATGGCGTCAGATGCCGTTGACCGAACACCACCGGCGCGTTGATGCGTACGAGCCCCGTAGGTTCGCTTTGCTGTTCCTGCAACGCCTGTTCGGCTTCCTCCAATTGCACCAGCACCAGCCGCGCATGGTGACCGAGCATGCGCCCGGCTTCGGTGGGCGTCACGGCGCGGGTGTGGCGGTAGAGCAATTGCTGGTTCAGCGCCTGCTCCATCAACTGGATCTGCCGGGAAATCGAGGATGGCGCGACACCTTCGCGGCGGGCGACTTCGGAAAAGCTGCCGTGGTCGAGCACCGCCACAAACAGCCTGAGTGCCTTGAATCCGAGTTCGTTGAGCCCGTGCATTAACCATCCTGCTGTGCAAGTTGCGCAAAAGTGTTGTCCGGATGCTCCCATTTATCGCACAGCTGCGCCAGTCGATAATCCGCGCCATCGTTTACTTGAGTGGAATGTTGTTTATGCAGACGTTGGATGAGGTGAGTGTCAGCGCACCGGTTTCGAAATCGGGATTGCGCCTGTTGTTGCTGCCGCTGGTGATTCTGGCGGGCATGGGCTTGTCGGTTGAGGCGGGGTTGCTCGGGCCGTTGGGTGTGCAGGTCGGGCATCTGTGGGCGACCTTGAGCATCTTTGGGGTCGGTTCGGCGATTCTGTTTTTGCTGTTGTTGTTCGCTGGCCCGCAAAAAGGCCCGGCACTGACTGATCTGCCGCGTTGGCAGTTGATCGGTGGGTTTCTCGGGCCGATGTATGTGGTGGTGCTGACGTTGGCGACGCCGCATATCGGCATTGCGATGACGATGATCGCGATTCTTTCCGGGCAGGTTGGCAAGAGTGTGTTGATTGACCATTTCGGCTGGTTCGGCGCGACGCGCAAGAAGGTCAATGCTGAGCGGTGGCTGGCGTTGGCGTTGATTGTGGCGGCACTTGTTTTGATTGCGCGGGGGTGAGTGATGAGTCTGGTTATTTTGTTGGCGGTGGTGGTGTTGGCTGGCGCGGTGTTGAGTGTGCAGGCGGCGATCAATGGGCGGTTGGGTGAGAGCGTTGGGGTGTTGCGCAGTAGTTTGTTGACGTTTGTCGTGGGGGCGGTGACCACCGGGTTGTTAATTTTGTTTTTTGAGCCGGCGCATGCGGTGAGTTTGTTGGATGTGCCGAAGTGGCAGCTGACTGGGGCGTTATTTGGGGTGGTGTACATGATGGTGATGGTGGGGGCGGTGCCTGTGGTGGGGACGGCTGTGGCGACGGTGGCGGTAATTGTCGGGCAGTTGGGGATGGGGATGTTGATTGATAATTTTGGTTGGTTGGGGAATCCGGCGATTGAGCTTTCCTCTAGTCGGGTTTTGGCGATGGGGTGTTTGGGGTTGGCTTTGGTTTTTATGTATCGCAGTAGTTCGCGTGCTGCTGAGTGATTTGGGTTTTGGGTTTTGGGGGCATATCCGTTGCTGCGGTTATGGCGGCTTAGGGTTCCGCCCTTACGGCGGGTCACTTTTTCCAGACGCCGAAAAAGTAACCAAAAAGGCTTTACCCTGACGTACGGCCCTCGCTGTGGCTCGGGTTCCTTCGCTGCGGGATTGATCCGGGGGTCATCGCCTCCGGTTTGCTTCGCTGCACCTCCTCTCGATGTGTTTGGCTGCGCCAAACGGTCGCTGCGCTCCCACCCCGGATCAATCCCTCCGCTCAGCCTTCCGACGGGCGCTGAAGATCAAGAGCGGTACTCGAGCTAACGCTCATTGTGTTGAGTGGGGCGGCATGCGCCGCGTGCGGGGGTGTGGCTTGAACAGCGATGGCGGCCTGACAGCCGACCAGTCTCTGGCAGACTGCATACGATCCAATTGTAGGAGTGAGCCTGCTCGCGATGACGGCCTGACAGTCGACCTGTTTCTGCCGGTTGTACTCCACCCTTGTGGGAGCTGGCTTGCCAGCGATGGCGACCTGACAGTCGACCAAGCTCTGGCGGTTGTACTCACGCCTTGTAGGCACTGCCGAAGGCTGCAATCTTTTGATCTGCTTTGGCTTTGGCTTTGGCTTTGGCTTTGGCTTTGGCTTTGGCTTTGGCTTTGGCTTTGGCTTTGGCTTTGGCTTTGGCTTTGGCTTTGGCTTTGGCTTTTGATCCTGCTCTTGATCTTCAGGCCCATCGGCAGGCCGAGCGGAGGTGTTCATCCGGGGCAGGCGCGCAGCGCCGTTTGGCGAAGCCAAACACATCGAGAGGAGGTGCAGCGAAGCAAACCGGAGGCGATGCCCTCGGATGGACGCCGTAGCGAGGGAACACTGAGCCTAAGCGAAGTGCCGTACGTCAGGGAGCAGCCCTTTTGGTTACTTTTGGGGCGTTTGCCAAAAGTGACCCGCCGTAAGGGCGGAACCCAAATCAGCAACACCCGCAGCAACGGATATACCCCCAACCCCCCCAAAAAAAACAAAAGATCGCACCCTTCGGCAACTCCTACACTGGTTCCTACGGCTTGCCCTTCAAGCCCCAGACCACCACCACCCAAGGAGTCTGTCCCATGCCCGATAGAAAATGCGATTGTCCAGGATGCAAATGCACAATCAAGGAAGGCGACCATTCCTACGCCGTGCACGGCAAGCACTACTGCTGCGAAGCCTGCGCCCATCACCACAAGAGCGGTGAAGAGTGCTCAAGCAAAGGCTGCCATTGCGCGCATCCCAAATAACGGCATGCAAAAAAAGTGGAGCCTAATCAGGCTCCACTTCCAGTTTCAGACTCTCATCATCCAGCCGCTCGGCATGCCGCACAGTACCTTGCAGCCGCCTGCCTTCAACCCACACCACCACGGTTTTCGCCTGGTCGAGGTTTTCCGGTAACGGTGCGGGCACCCGCAGGGCGAAACGATAAGGATCATCTTCGACCGCCTCCAGACCCACCCGACACTCCGCGCTCTTGGTGATGCGCCCAAACAACGTGTCCAGGCCGTATTCAAGTTGCGCCGGACTGCTGATGCTGGTCATTGTGCACTCCCCCGAATGATCCTGATGGCCACGCAGAGCTTAGCTTGCGGGTCGCCAGATAACATTTTCGACGCCGAATTTTTCCGCCATCGGTTTGCTGGTCTTCTGCACTTTTTCGCGGCCAAAGCGCGGGATTCGACCCACGCCCGCGTCGCAACTCGCCCAGTGCCACGCCTCGGCGTTGTCCATTTTGTCCGAGCGGATAATGAACGATTTGGGCGTGCCGTGAAGGGTGTATTCAATGACGAAAAGTTTTGCGTTGTTCATAAAGCCCGTATTCCTCCCTGTGGTAATAGAAGGATCGCAGCGCGCGTGGAAAATTCACTCGGATTGTCCGACGGTTTTCGCCATTGGCGACGAAATGGCGCACTGGTTACCATGGCGCTTCCGCCAACCCCAATGAATGCTCGCCATGGCCCTCGCCGCACCCCCCGATCTGAGTGACACCGATGTGCCCGTGCAACCGCTGGCGCGAACCTATCCGCGTGGGCTGTTTATCGAGCCGCATGAGCATGTCTGGGGGCAGTTGTTGTATGCGATGAGCGGAGTGATGTGGGTAGAAACGCCGCACGAGGCATTGGTGGTGCCACCGCAGCGGGCGGTGTGGTTGCCGCCGGGTGTGCCGCACGGGATTCGCGTGGTGTCGGATCTGCAGATGCGCAATATCTACCTGCGCCCGGCGCTGGCGGCGACGCTGGATGAGACGGTGCAGGTCATTGAGGTCGGCGGGCTGTTGCGCGAGTTGATCGTCGGGTTGGTGGAGCAGGGCGACAGTGGGGATCCGGCGTATTACGAGGCGTTGGTCGGGCTGGCGTTGCTGGAGTTGAAACGCGCCAGGCGTTCGCCGTTGAGGATTCCGCTGCCGGATGATTCCGATCGGCGCCTGATGAATCTTTGTCAGGCGGTGATCGCGTCACCGTCGCTGGCAATTCCCTTCGAACAGCACGCGGAAAACGCCGGCGCCAGCGTGCGCACGCTGGCGCGATTGTTCAAGGATAGCCTCGGCATGGGCTTCGCCGAATGGCGGCGGCAGGTGCAATTGGCGACGGCGGTGGCGGAGTTGATCCAGGGCGTGGCGGTGAGTGTGATTGCCCGTGAACTGGGTTATTCGCCGAGCAGTTTCAGCGACATGTTCCGCCGCGAGCTGGGCGTGGCCCCCTCGCAATTCACTGTGTAACGACGCTATTTCCTCAACCTGCACCGAATCTGTGGGAGCTGGCTTGCCAGCGATGGCGCCCGCACATCCAGCATTTTCGTGACAGGCATACCGCTATCGCTGGCAAGCCAGCTCCCACAGGGTTTTCGCTGATTTCGGCAGATTTGGCCGAAATTCAGAAGTCCTTGGCCGATGCCTTTGCGGCCGATTCCCTAGACTCTGCCCATTCCCTTCACGCGGCGGAGTTCTCCCATGAACTACCTGATTTCTCTAGCCATCGGCCTCGGCGTCGGCCTGCTCTACGGCGCGCTGGATTTCCGTTCTCCAGCCCCTCCGGCGATTGCGCTGGTCGGTCTGCTCGGTATGTTGGCAGGTGAGCAATTGTGGCCGGTGGGCCGGCAACTGGTCGCGGGCTGGCTGTCCTGAGTTTCCTCTTTCCCATTCGGTGGATGTGTCCATGAAAGCACTGCAATTCGATAAAACCGGCGACTTGTCTTCCCTGCGTTACGTCGAGGTGCCAACGCCGGTGCCGGGCGCCGATGAGGTGCTGGTGCAGATCAAGGCGGCGGGCCTGAACCCCAGCGACGTGAAAAACGTACTCGGGCGTTTCCCCTACACCACGTTGCCGCGGATTCCCGGTCGCGATTTCGCCGGTGTCGTGGTCGAAGGTCCGCGGGCCTTGATCGGCCAGGAAGTCTGGGGCACCGGGCGTGAGTTGGGCTTTTTCGCCGACGGCTCCCATGCGCAATTCGTCAAACTGCCGGCCAACGGCGTGGCCCACAAGCCGTCGCACCTGAGTTTCACCCAGGCCGCCAGCCTCGGCGTGCCGTACACCACGGCGTGGGATGCGCTGGAGCGTAGTCTGGTAACCGCTGAAACCCGCTTGCTGGTGATCGGTGGCGGTGCAGTGGCCACGGCAGCCTTGGCGCTGGCCAAAGTGCGCGGCGCGCAGTTGCTGGCAGCGGCGCGCCGGCCCGAGCAAGTCAAAGACTTGCAGGCGCAGGGTTATCAGACGATTCAACTGGATAAACCCGAAGACCTCGGCGCGCAGGTCAACGCGGTATATCGCGGCGGTGCGGATGTGATCTTCGACACTACCGGTTTCTGGTTGCCGGCCTCGGTGGCGGCATTGGCCACATTCGGTCGCATCGCCATCATCGCTGCGCCGGTGGATGGCCAAGTGCAGTTGCCGGCACTGGCGCTGTACCGCAAGGGCGGTTCGGTGGTCGGGATCAATTCGCTGCTCTACGGCGTCGAAGCCTGTGCAGCGATGCTGGAACAGTTCGGGCGATTCTTCGATGAAGGCCTGCTGCCGTTGCCGCAAGGCCTGGTCGAAGCCCCGCTGGCCGAAGGCTTACAGCGCTATGCCGATGTGAATCAGGGCTGCGGTGACAAGATCATACTCATTCCCTGATACACCTTAATCTCCTCAACACCCCGCAACCTGTGGGAGCTGGCTTGCCAGCGATAGCGTCAATTCAGGCAATCTCCTCCGCGCCTGATCCACCGCCATCGCTGGCAAGCCAGCTCCCACAGGGATCCGCGTTGTTCTTAAGAGGCGGGAACGCCGTTTTCCCACGCCGACCAGTTCTTGAGGATGTCCTGCACCAGCGGATTACCCGTGCGATAGAGGTTTTCCAGCGCCGGCACAAAACCGCCCTGATCGGCGTACTTGAGCAAATTATCGACTTCGCTGCCGTCCGGTTCAGGACGGTCGAAATCGGAACCGGCGCGCACCACAGCGAGGCGTTGCACGTCGACCAGGCCTTCACGACTGGCGCGTAACAGCGCTTCGTATGTCGAGTTGTCTTCCTGTTGGGTCGTGCAGTATTCACCCTTGTTGTCGGTGAGCAGTCGGGTCCAGACTTCGGCCCGTTCGCTCAGGCGTGTGCCGGAGAACCAGGTGTTGCCAGCCAATGTGTCGCAGCGGGTGACCATCGGTGGCTGGTTGGCTGGCGCTGACGGGTATTTCAGGCGCCACGCCGCCGATTCCTTGCTCTCGCTCAGTTTGACCTTGTGGCTCAGGGCGAAGGCCTTGGCCTGCAAACTCGGGTTGAGTTCGAAGACTTCGGTCTTGTAGTCGAGCGGCGGTTTTTCGTTGGGGCCTTTGGTGTTGATGCCCAGGTATCCGGTCGGCCAACTCGACGGCGCGTCACGGGAATCCAGCTCCCATTGTGTGCCGAACTCCACCAGATAATGCGCCCACGCAGCGGTGCCGATGGTCCCGTGCTTCGGGCTGATCCCGGCGATACCCGCGATCAGGAAGTAGCTTTTGCGCAGGTCGAATTTCGGCGACAAAGCCAATGCCAGGGTCGAGGCGGCAGCGTTGGTCTGGCCCATGCCGGTGGTCAGCAGGCATACCTGCTGCGTGTTGCAGCGAATGGACGGGTACTCGGCGGACAGCCCCGGTACGCGGATTTCCTGCTTCAGCTCCAAGCGGTCGATCCAGTTTTGCGCCTCGGGGGCGAACATGGTGATCAGCACGACTTTCGGCTGGATCGGTGCCTCGGCCGCCCACGCGGTAGAAGAGAGCAGGGCTGCACCGGCCAGGGTCAAACGCATCATTGCTTGCATGAAAATCTCCTTGATTCAGAACTGATAACCGACGCCCGCGTAGTAACCCCAACCATTCGAGCGCGCGCGGAAATTGCCGTCGCCGAAGTTCAGCTCGCTGCCGTCTTCCCAGTTGCCGCCGTTGTGGAAATAACGGCCGACCAGGGTGAAGCGCAAATGGGTGAACGAGTAGAGCAACACGTTGGTCGCCACCGTCGCGTTGGCGGTGCGCGCCGGGTTGTCCTTGTGGATGTCGGAGCCGAAATCGAAGTTGGTGAAGCCGATGTAGGTCAGCGATGCGCCGTTGCTGAATTTGTCGATCGGCACGATGTATTTGAGCTGGGCGCGGTAGCCGTCCCACGAATATTCATTGCTCGCGCCGTAGTTTTCCCACTGGTAGCGCCCGTACAGGTTGGCCGACAGGTTGACCCGCGAATGGGTGTCGATGTCAGTGCCGAAGCCGCTGTAAAGGGTATTGGCGCGGTTCTCCTTGCGGCTGCCGTGGTCGTAGATCCAGTCGAACGCGACGTACCATTCCTTGAACGGACCGATAGCCAGGCTGCGGCCGGCGAGGTAGTCGATGGAAATGCGCGGCTCGTGCTCCATGAACACCGGCGACCCGTGATCCCACACGCCTTTGTCGTGGCTGTTGCCGATGTTGAAGATCTTCGGGATGTCGATGTAGCCGTACAGTTCGAACGGCCCCTTGCGGCCGAAGTACTCGTATTCCAGGTAGATATCGTCGGCCGGCTGCGGGCCGAAGCTGATGTCTTTGCTGCCGATCAGCATCAAGTCCTGGTTGTACCAGTCCGACAGGTACGCGCCTTTTTTCGGTGGACTGGCTTCGGGGCTGAGGGCTTCGCCTTGAGCGGACTCTTGCGGCAATGCGGGTTGGGCGAGGGCGCTGTGGCTGAGAAGTCCGGTAACGCCGGTCAGTAGCAGGGAAACAGCAAACGTGCGCGCTAACGGGGCGCAAAGCGAGGAAGCGGGGCGCATTCAAAGTCCTTTTTTGCGGATCGAGGCCCGAATTCTGCGGACCTGTAGGGGTTTGTCGGGAAAATGCCGGGATTGACGCTTCGCAAACGTTTGCACAAGCCGTACCAATGTTTTCAATTCGCTGATATTTCGTCGATTTCAACGGTTTTTCTGACAGAACGATCACATTTTTCAAAAGCGCAAAAAATGTCGGCGGGTATGACTCCTGTGGCGAGGGGATTTATCCCCGATGGGGCGCGTAGCGGCCCTTGAAAGCGGGACCTGCTGCGCAGTCCATCGGGGATAAATCCCCTCGCCACAAAAACCATGTCAGGCCCGTCGTCACGGGCTGAAACGCTTATTCCAGACGGGCCTAGTATTAAAGTATTAACACCATTTAATCCGTGCCCCAATGCTGGGCGTCTACTAGCTTTGTCCCCAATCAACGGTTTTGTGATGACCGTCGAAGTCTTGAGTCGCGTGTGGAATAAGCAGCGGTTCACACGCTTTCAAGGAAGAAATTGGCCACGACAAGGAGTAGCCCGTGGAAGCAAGGTTCGGTGTCGCCCTCGTATCGCGTTTTTCTCCTCTTTCCCTTGCTGTGCATCTGAGTGTCGCCGGGTTGTTGTTCGGCGGCGTCAGCGCACCTGCGTTGGCCACGTGCTCCACGGCCGGCTCGACGGTGACCTGTACCGGCGTGCCATCGCTGCCGTTGTTTCTCAACAACTTCAGCAGCGCCACCAATGGCCTGACGGTCAACGTCAACAGCGGCGCGCAGATGAACGCGACCCTCGGCGGCCATGTCATGGACCTGACCGGGGTGAATATCAGCCTGAACAACTCCGGCACCCTCGACCCGGCGCTGCTCGGTCTGGTCTCGGTGTTGAGTGGCGGTGCCTTCATCGGCACCGGTGCGACCAGTACGGTCAGTGTGCTCAACAACGCCAGCGGGATCATCCGCGGCACCGGCATGTTGCTCGGCCTCAACCTGACCAGCATCGGTGGCCTGGGCATCGCAGTAAACAACGCGGCGGCGGGCACCACCAGCATCACCAACGCCGGCACCATCACTTCGACCGGGCTCTCGGTCGGTGGCATCACTCTGGCCGATACCCCGGTGGTGGGCGTCTACGGCGGCTCGCAGGTCAACATGACCAACAGCGACACCGGCATTATCAACGGCCGGATCGCGTTCGAGACGTCGGCGGCGGGCAACACCTTCTACAACGCCGGTGCGATTACCGGCGGCGTGTCGATGGGCGCGGCGAGCACCAACACCTTCACCGCCGTGACCGGCTCTTCCGTGCAAGTCGGCGATGGTGTTCAGGTCTCGGTGGGGCTCGGGGGTTTGATCGGTATCAACCTGACGTTCGCTCCGACCGGCACCGTCGATGGCGGCGCGGGCGGTACCAACAGCCTGATCCTGCAAAACACGACCGGCGTCGGCGGCGGTATTACCGGTGTCGGTACGGCGTCGAGCGCGACCTACGTCAACTTCAACAACCTGACCCTCAACAGCGGCACCTGGACCTTGCAGGGACCGTTGGTCAGCGGTGCGACCACGCTCAATGGCGGTGTCGCCCAGTTCAACAACAACGCCACCTTCGGCAGCGGTGTGATCACCTCCAATGGCGGGATTCTGCAGGCAAGCAACGCCGGTTTGAACATCAGCAACCTGATATCCCTCGGTGCCGGTGGCGTGACGGTACAAGGCACCAACGCCACCACGTTGAGCGGTGTGATTTCCGGCAGCGGTGGCCTGACCAAGGTCGGAGCGGGGCAATTGAACCTCAGCGCCGCCAACACTTATCTGGGCAACACCACGCTCAACGGCGGTACGGTGCTGGTGAGCAATAATTCGGCGTTCAGTGCCGGTACCCTCAATGTCACCGGCGCGACAACCGTGAGCGCACCGGGCACGATCAGCCTGAACAATGCCATCAACCTCGGAGGCACACTGACGGCCAGCGGCACCGGCGCACTGACCCTCGATGGCTTGATCAGTGGCAGCAGTGGTCTCACCAAAACCGGCACCGGCAGCCTGACCCTCAGCGGTGCCAACACCGGTTACACCGGCACCACCACGTTGAGCGCCGGCAGCCTGCTGGTGACCAATAACAACTCGCTGGGCAGCGGTGCGCTGACCACCGCCGCCGGCACCAGCCTCGACAGCACCGCCAACGTCAATCTGGCCAACAACATCGCGATGACCGGCGCGCTCAATGTGCTTGGCAGTAATGCCTTGACACTCGGTGGTGTGTTGTCCGGCACGGGCGGCATTACCAAGAGTGGCAGCGCCAGCCTGACGCTGACCGGCAATAACACCAACGCCGGTAACACCGTGCTTAATGCCGGCAGCCTGTTCCTGGGCAGTAACACCGCGCTTGGTACCGGCGCGTTGAGCGCGGCGGCGGGCACCACGCTGGATGCGACCACAGCGGTAACGTTGGCCAACGCCGTCGCGCTGGCGGCGGATCTGACCATTGGCGGTACGCAGGCGCTGGGCCTGAGCGGCGTCATCAGTGGCGCTGGCAACCTGATCAAAAATGGCACCGCAAACCTGAGCCTTAGCGGCAACAACACGTTCTCCGGCGGCACTGCGCTGAATGCCGGCACGCTGATTGTCGGCTCCAACACCGCGCTGGGTACTGGCGCACTGACTACCGCGGAAGGTACCACCCTCGACGCCAGCACCGCGGTCGCGCTGACCAACGCGGTTTCCCTCGGCGGCAACTTGAACGTCGGCGGCAGCGCCAACCTGACCCTCGGTGGTGTTATCAGCGGCAGCGGCGGGCTGACCAAAAACGGCGCAGCCAACCTGATCCTTAACGGTACCAACACGTTCCTCGGTGCCATCGCATTGAACGCAGGCACCCTCACCGCAGGCGCGAATGCGGCGCTCGGCAGCGGCAACATCACCGTGGGCGGCGCGGCAACCCTCGACAGCAATGCGTCCGTGACCCTGAACAACGCGGTTATTCTCAACAACGCCTTGAGCATCGGCGGCGCCAACGCCCTGACGCTGGGTGGCGTGATCAGCGGCGCCAGTCAATTGATCAAGAACGGCGCCGCCAACCTGACCCTCAGCGGCGCCAACACCTTCACCGGCGGCACCACGTTGAACGCCGGCAGCCTGACCGTCGGCGACAGCGCGGCACTCGGCACCGGCGCACTGACCGTGGCCGGGGCGGGCACCCTCAACAGCAGTTCGGCGTTGACCCTGAACAACGCGATCACCCTCAACGCCAACCTCACCGCGGGCGGCGCCAACGCGCTGACCCTCGGCGGCGTGATCAGTGGCGGCAACGGCCTGATCAAGACCGGCGCGTCGAGCCTGACCCTCAACGGTGCCAACACTTACACCGGCACCACGGCGCTGAACGCCGGCACACTGATTGTCGGTTCCAACACGGCGCTGGGCACGGGCACACTGAACGCGTCGAACGGCACCACACTGGATGCCAACACCGCAGCAACCCTGGCCAATAACGTCAACCTCGGCGGCACCCTGACCCTGGGCGGCACCAATGCGCTGACCCTCGGCGGCGTGGTCGCCGGTATCGGTGGGCTGGTCAAGAATGGCGCCGCCGACCTGACCCTCAACGGCGCTAACACCTATTTCGGCAACACCGCACTGAACACCGGCAAGCTGATTGTCGGCAGCAACACCGCGCTGGGCTCGGGCACATTGAACGCGGCGGCAGGCACGACGCTGGACGCCAACACCGCCGTCAGCCTGAACAACGCGGTGGCGCTGGCCGGTGCCTTGAATATTGGCGGCACGGCTGATCTGACCTTGACCGGTCTGGTCAGCGGCGCCGGCAGTCTGGTGAAAAACGGTACGGCCAATCTGATTCTCAACGCGGCGAACAACTTCCTCGGCGGCACTACGCTGAACGCCGGCACGCTGGCTGTCGGCAACAGTTCGGCGTTGGGCTCCGGCGCACTGACCGTCGCTGGCGCGGCGACGCTGGACAGCAATTCGCCGCTGGTCTCGCTAAGCAACGCGGTCGCCCTCAATGCGGCGCTGACCGTCGGCGGCACGCAGAACCTGACCCTCGGCGGCGTAACCAGTGGCACCGGCCAGTTGATCAAGAATGGCGCGGCCAATCTGACCCTCAACGGCAACAACACCTTCAGCGGCGGTACGACTCTGAACGCCGGCACCCTGACTCTGGGCAATGCCAACGGTTTGGGCAGCGGCGCGTTGATTGTTGGCGGCGCGGCGACCCTGGATAACAGCGCTTCCTTCGGCATCGGCAATGCAATCACGTTGAACGCCGGTCTCACCGTCGCGGGCAACAACGACCTGAGCCTCAACGGCATCATCGACGGCGCCGGCAACCTGACCAAAAACGGTCTGTCTGACTTGACGCTGGCCGGCAACAACACGTTCACGGGCGCGGTGAACATTGTCTCCGGCAGCGTCACCACGTTGAACAGCAATGCGCTGGGCAACACCTCTGGTGTGAATATCAGCGCTGGCGCCGGCCTGAATCTGGGCAGCGACGCCAGCCTCGGCGCGCTGACCGGCAGCGGCGACGTGCAGCTCACTGGCAGCAACACCCTGACCGTCGGCAGCGGCAACGTCACCAGCACGTTCGACGGCGGCCTCAGTGGCAGCGGTGGCCTGATCAAGGTCGGCACCGGCACCCTGAGCCTCACCGGAATCAATGGCATCACCGGCAACACCGCGATCAATGGCGGCACCGTGGATCTCAGCGGTTCGCTGGCCAGCGCGCAGGTCAACGTCAACACCGGCGGTACCCTGACCGGTACCGGTTCGGCGCTCGGTGCCATCAACGTCAACAGCGGTGGGCATCTGGCGTTGTCGTCGGGTAACCAACTGTCCGCCGGTGCACTGACCCTCGCGGCCGGCAGCAACGTCGATGTGGCGCTGGGAACCCCTTCGACCGCGTCGCTGATGAATGTCGGTGGCAACCTTACTCTCGACGGTAATCTCAACGTCACCGACGCCGGCGGTTTCGGCGTTGGCGTGTATCGCCTGTTCAACTACACCGGTGCGCTGACCAATCTGGGTCTTGATGTCGCCAGCGTGCCGGTCGGCTACGGCCTCGGCGATTTGATTGTGCAGACGGGCGTGGCCAATCAGATCAACATTCAAGTGTCGGCGCCGAACTCCAATATTCGTTATTGGGATGGCAGCCAGACCATTGCCAACGGTGTCGTCGATGGCGGCAGCGGTACCTGGAACGCGGTCGGCACCAATTGGACCGACGCCAACGGACTGGTCAATCAGCCATGGGCTGGCGACTTCGCGGTGTTCCAGGGTACGGCCGGTACGGTGACGGTTAACGGCACGCAAGCCTTCACCGGCATGCAATTCCTCACCGATGGCTACAACGTCGTCAACGGCGCGGCGGGACAACTGACAGCAGTCAACGGCACCGGTGGCACCACCGCGGTGCGCGTTGATCCGGGCGTGACCGCGACCCTCGCCGCCAATATCAATGGCAGCGGCATCCTCAACAAACTCGACACCGGCACCCTCGTGCTCAACGGCGCCAACACCTACAGCGGCGGAACGCAACTGGACGGCGGCAAGATTGTCGTCGGCAGCAACACCGCGCTGGGCAGCGGTACGCTGACCGCCAATGCCGGCACGCAACTGGACAGCAACGCGGCAGTGACCCTCGGCAACGCGGCGACACTCAACGGCAACCTCACCGTGGTCGGCAGCAATGCGCTGACCCTCAACGGCGTGATCGGCGGCACCGGTGGTCTGGTCAAAACCGGCGCGGCCAACCTGACCCTCGGCGGCAATAACGCCTTCCTCGGGCCAGTGGCGCTGAACGCGGGCGGACTGATTCTGGCGTCGAACTCGGCACTGGGTTCCGCCACCTTGAACGCAGCGGGTGGCACCACCCTTGATGCGAGCACGCAGGTGGCAGTGAATAACGCGGTCAATCTGGCGGGTAACCTCGGCATTGGCGGCACGGCGGATCTGACCCTCGCCGGCACAATCAATGGCGCCGGCAGCCTGAGCAAAAACGGCGCGTCGAACCTGACCCTCAGCGGCAACAACAACTTCCTCGGTGGCATCAACCTCAGCGCCGGCACCCTGACCGCCGGCAGCAACTCGGCGCTGGGCCTGGGCAACCTCACCGTCGCCGGCGCTTCGGCGCTGGACAGCAGCAGTGCGTTGAGCCTGGGCAACAACGTCGTGCTCAACGCCAACCTGAGCAACACCGGCAGCAACAACCTGACCCTCGCCGGTGTGGTCAGTGGCGCGGGTGGGCTGATCAAGAACGGCGCGTCGAACCTGACGCTCAACGGCATCAACACCTACAGCGGCGGCACCACATTGAACGCCGGCACACTGACGCTCGGTACGGGCTCCGCGCTGGGTTCCGGCGCAGTGACCGTGGCGGGTGCAGCGTCCCTCGACAACGCCGCACCGCTGGCGCTGGCCAACAACCTCAACGTCAATGCCAATCTGAGCCTCACAGGTAACAGTGGCCTGACGCTGGGCGGTGTGATCGCCGGCGCTGGTACGTTGACCAAGAGCGGTCTGGCGGTCCTGACGCTCAGCGGCAATAACACTTTCAGCGGTCTGATCGATGTTATGGCCGGCAGCCTGAACACCGTCGGCAGCACCGCGCTGGGCAATAACGCCAGCGTCAATCTCGCCGCCGGTACCACGCTCAACATCGGCGATTCGACCAGCATCGGCAGCCTGACCGGTGACGGTACGGTTGGCATCGGTGACTTTGACAGCCTGAGCATCGGCGGCAACAACCAGAGCAGCACATTCGCTGGCGTCCTCAGGGACGGCATCGATCCGGGCGGTTTGACCAAGCTGGGCAGCGGCACATTGACCCTGACCGGCAACAACACCCTCACTGGTGACACCAACGTCAACGCCGGTACCCTGCAGGTCAACGGTTCACTGGCCAGCGGCAATGTACTGGTCAACAGCGGCGGCACCCTCGGTGGCGGCGGCACGCTGACCGGAGCCGTGACCGTGGCCGATGGCGGGCATCTGGCCGGGCTCACTGGCAGCACCTTGTCGGTGAATTCGCTGGTGTTCAACGGCAACTCCAACTTCGATGTCGGCCTCGGCACTCCGGTGTCCGGTGGCGGTAATGCGTTGGTGAATGTCGGCGGCAATCTGACCCTCGACGGCACGCTGAATGTCAGCGACATCGGCGGTTTCGGCAGCGGCGTGTATCGGCTGATCAACTACACCGGTGGCCTCACCGACAACGGCATGCTGATCGGCACGGTACCGGGCAGCGTCACCCCGGGCGACCTGACCCTGCAAACCGCGCTGGCCAACCAGATCAATCTGCTGGTTACCGCACCGGGCGTTACCGTGCAGTTCTGGGACGGCAATCAACTGATCGCCAACGGTTCGGTGGACGGCGGCAATGGCACTTGGGGCACCGGCACCACCAACTGGACCGACGTCAACGGCACCACCAATCAGGCCTGGACCAACAACTTCGCAGTGTTCCAGGGCACGGCGGGCACGGTCACGGTCAACGGCGCGCAAACCATCACCGGCATGCAGTTCGTCACCGATGGCTACAGCCTGCAAAACGGCACGGCGGGGTCGCTGAATCTGGTCAACGGTTCGCTGGGTAACGCCTCGGTGCGCGTCGATCCGAACACAACGGCGACCATCGGTGTGGCACTCAACGGCGCCGGCTCCCTCGGCAAATACGACACCGGCACGCTGGTGCTCAACGCCGCCAACGGTTACACCGGCGGCACCGCGCTCAATGGCGGCAAGATCGTAGTGGGCAACAACGCGGCACTCGGCACTGGCGTGTTGACGGCGGCCAACGGCACCGCGCTGGACAGCAACACCGCCGTCAACCTCGGCAACGACGTGGTACTTAATGGTGGCCTGAACGTTGCCGGCTCCAATGCCTTGACCCTCGGCGGCGTGGTCAGCGGCAGCGGCAGTCTGATCAAGACCGGCGCTTCCAGCCTGACCCTCAACGGCAGCAACACCTACAGCGGCGGCACCCAACTGGGGGGCGGCACGCTGATCCTCGGCAATAACAGCGCACTGAGCAGCGGTGCGTTGAGTGTGACCGGCAACGGCAGCCTCGACAGTACCTCGGCGCTGCAACTGGCCAACGCCATCAACCTCGGCGCGCAACTGACGCTCGCCGGTAACCAGAACACCACCCTGATCGGCGCGATTACCGGCAGCGGCAGTCTGCTGAAAAACGGCACGGGTGATCTGGTGCTCAGCGGCGCGAATACCTACAGCGGTGGCACCACGCTGAACGGCGGCAGCACGCGCGGCGACACCAGCAGCCTGCAAGGCGCAATCGTCAACAACGCGGCGCTGACCTTCGAGCAGAACGCTGACGGCAGCTACACCGGCAACCTCACCGGTAGCGGCACGCTGAACAAAACCGGCAGCGGTCAATTGCTGTTGACCGGCAACAATACGTTCACCGGCAACACGTCGGTGCAGGCCGGCAATCTGCTCGTCAACGGTGTACTCAACAGCGCCAACGTCAACGTCGCCAGCGGTGCGAAAATCGGTGGCGGCGGTCAGTTCGGCGGGGCGGTGCAATTGGCCGACGGCGCGACCTTGCTCGGTGGCGGCACGGCGACGCCGTTGTCGGTCGGTTCGCTGGCGTTGTCCTCGGGCACGAATCTTGACTTCAGTCTCGGCTCGGCGGCCAGCTCCACCACAGTGGTCAACGTCGCTGGCAACCTGACCCTCGACGGCACGCTGAACATCAGCAACGCCGGCGGCTTCGGCACCGGGGTCTACCAACTGTTCAGCTACGGCGGCAGCCTGACTGACAACGGGCTGGTTTACGGCAGCCTGCCGGTGTCGACGGCCAATCTGACCCTGCAAACCGCCATCGCCAACCAGATCAATCTGCTGGTGCAAGGCACGCCGGGAGAGGTGCAGTTCTGGAACGGCGGCACCACCAATCCTGATGGCAGCATCGATGGTGGTAGCGGTGTGTGGGGGCCGAATACCAACTGGACCGATCCGAGCGGCACGCAAGCGTTGGCCTCCAACGGTCAGTTCGCCGTATTTGGCGGGCAGAGCGGCACGGTGACTGTGCAGGGCAATCAGAACTTCACCGGCCTGCAATTCCTCACCAGCGGCTACAGCCTGGTGCCAGGGGCGGGCGGCACGCTGACGCCGGTCAACGGTTCTGACGGCAGCCTTGCGCCGGTGCGCGTCAACGCCGGGGCCAGTGCGGAGATTTCCACACCACTGGTCGGGACTGGCGGCATCGAAAAACTCGACGCCGGCACCCTGGTGCTGAGCGGCGCCAACACCTACAGCGGTGGCACCACGGTCAGCGGCGGTACGCTGATCGGCAACACCACCAGCCTGCAAGGCAACATCCTCAACAACGCTTCGCTGGTGTTCCAGCAGAACGCCAATGGCCAGTTCAACGGTTCGCTGCGTGGACTGGGCGCGATGCTCAAACGTGGCGCCGGGACATTGCTGTTGATCGGTGACAATCCATTCAGCGGCACCGTGTCGGTGGATCAAGGCGTGCTGCAAGTCGGCAGCCGCGCCGCGCGGGCTTCGTTGGGTGGGCAAGTCACCGTGGCCAACGGCGCCGGTCTGAGCGGTAACGGCAGCGTCGGTTCGCTGGTCAACCACGGTGTGGTGGCATCGGGTGCCGAGGCTGGCACTCTGAGCGTGGCCGGCAACCTGACCAATGCCGCCGACGGTGTGCTGGCGTTGACCATCAGTTCGCCAACCGCGACACCGTTGGCGGTCGGCGGTACCGCAGCGCTAGGCGGCGGTTTGCAGGTCAATTCGCTGGCACCGTTCACCGGCAATACCGTGTACTCGCTGATCACGGCGGGTGGCGGTGTCACCGGTACCTTCAGCAGCGCAGATCTGCCGCAGTACGCCTTCCTCGACAGCTCGCTGGTTTACGGTGCCGATTCGGTGACCCTGGCGGTCAGCCGCAACGACAACTCGTTCGCCGATGTCGCTGCGACCGGCAACCAGAGCGCTACCGCTTCGGCGTTGTCGCGTAACGGTGCAGCGGGTACGGCGTTGCAGAACCAGATCGTCAACCTCAGCGTGGCCGGTGCGCGCAGTGCCTTTGACAGCCTGTCCGGCGAAATCCACGCCAGCACCGCCAGCGCGATTCTCGAAGATTCGCGTTACGTGCGTGAGGCCGTCAACGATCGCATGCGCCAGCCGTCGTGCAGCGCGGCGGATGATCCACGCCGTGCCCTGGCGCCAAGCGAGAACCAGTTGAGCAGCAACGGCTGCCACGGCGAAATGGTCGGCTGGGCCCGCGCACTGGGTGCCTGGGGTGAATCGGATGGCGACAGCAACAGCGCCAAACTCGATCGCAACCTCAGCGGCTTCCTGCTCGGCACCGACAAGCAGCTCGATGAGCAATGGCGCGTGGGCATGGCCGCCGGCTACACCCGCAGCGATCTCGACGCCCATGATCGTCGCTCGGATGCCACGGTCGAAAGCTACCACCTGGCGGCGTACCTCAACTCGCAGTTCGATGCACTGGCCGTGCGCCTCGGCGCGGCTTACAGCTGGCACGACATCGAGACCAAACGCGACGTCAGCGTCGGTACTTACAACGATCGCTTGAAAGCCAACTACGACGCACGCAGCGCACAGGTGTTCGGCGAAGTCGGTTACACCATTGACGCCGCCGGTATCGCTCTGGAGCCGTTCGCCGGTCTGGCCTACGTCAACTACGACACCGACAAGGCCAAGGAAAAGGGCGGAGTAGGGCGCCTGAAGGCGGATGCCGATCAGGACATCACCTTCTCGACCCTCGGCCTGCGCGCCGGCAAAGTCATCACCCTGAGCAACGGCGGGCAATTTACCCCGCGCGCGGCTGTGGGCTGGCGGCATGCGTTCGGCGACACCAAGCCTGACGCCGACCTGACCTTCATTGACGGCGGCGCCTCGTTCAGCACTCAAGGTGTGCCGATTGCCAAGGACAGCGCCATCGTTGAAGCGGGCGTGGACTTCCAGATCAGCCCGACCGGCAAGCTCGGGGTCGGCTACTCGGGGCAACTGTCGAACGACAACAACGATCACGCGATGACCATCAGCTTCAGCCTTGGCTTCTGAATTAGGGTCGAAGCACTTTTAGCCGCCCGCGAGGGCGGTTTTTTTTTGCCGGAGCAAAGGTCTCAGTAACTTCTGTAGGAAATTCGTGTTGGAACCGTCCGCTTTTTCCCAAATGGAAACGCCCTACATCAAACATCGATTCATCTGACTTCACCGATTTAGCCATCACGCCTCACAGTCCTGTGCCTTAAACAGACACAGGGATATGTGGATGCTTACCGCCGGCCGCTCCGTTGTTTTCAGACTCGACATCGAAGGTTTTCCCCACGATCTGCAGGTAGCCGAATTCCGGGCTACCGAGGCGCTCAACCAAACCTACAAGATCGACCTTGAACTGGTCAGCGAACGCCGTGACCTGGATCTCGAGTCCTTGCTGCAACGTCCGGCATTTCTCTCGTTTTGTGCGAACGGCGCCGGTCTTCACGGGCAGATTTATCGAATCGCCCAAGGTGATTCCGGTTCCCGTCTGACGCGCTATCAGATCGTTCTGGTGCCCTGTCTGGCTTACCTTGCGCATCGCCATAATCAACGGATCTTTCAGCACCAGAGCGTGCCGCAAATCATCGCCAGCGTGTTGAGTGAGCACGGCATGCAGCCCGATGCCTGGCGTTTTCAACTCAGTGCCGAGTACCCGCCGCGCCTGTATTGCGTGCAGTTCGACGAGTCGGATCTGCACTTCATCCAGCGTTTGTGCGAGGAAGAAGGCCTGCACTTTCATTTCCAGCACCGCAACGATGGGCATCTGTTGGTGTTTGGCGACGACCAGACGGTCTTCCCCACACCTGACGTGCCGACAGCCTATGCACAAGGCAGCGGCATGGTCGCCGAAGCGGCGGTGATCGACCGCTTCAAGGTTCGTCTCGAAACCCGCACCAGCCACGTCAGTCGCCGCGACTATCACTTTGAAAAACCCACGGTGCAACTCGACGCCGAGGCCAAAGAAAACCGGCTTCCAGCGCTTGAGGATTACCGCTTTCCGGGACAGTTCAGCCATCGTGATCACGGTAGACATTTGAGCCAGCGCGCCCTTGAGCGGCATCGCGCCGATTATCGTCAAGCCCATGGGCGCAGCGACCAAAGCCTGATGCGCAGTGGCAGTTTCGTCGACATGAGCGAGCACCCGCGCGCCGACTGCAATGGCCTGTGGCTGCTGACCCGCGTTGAGCACATCGGCCTGCAACCGCAAGTGCTGGAGGAATCGTCAAGCGTCCCGGCTACCGACGATGGTTTCAGTCAGGGCTATCGCAATCACTTCGTCGCGACGCCTTGGGAGGTGAATTTTCGCCCCGCGCTGGAGCATCCAAAAATACGCATGACCGGCAACCAGCATGCCGTGGTGACGGGGCCGCCCGGCGAAGAAATCTACTGCGACGCCTATGGCCGGGTGAAAGTACAACTGCTGTGGGATCGCGACGGTCAGCTCAACGAGCAATCCAGTTGCTGGCTGCGCGTGGCCACGGGCTGGGCCCATGACCGTTACGGCAGCGTGCAGATTCCGCGCGTCGGCATGGAAGTGCTGGTGGGGTTTACCGAGGGCGATCCGGACAAACCGTTCGTGGCCGGCTGCTTGCCCAACGCGGCGACGCCGGTGCCACTGGACCTGCCGGCCGAACACACGCGCAGTATCTTTCGCAGCCAGAGCAGTCCGGGCGGTGGCGGCTATAACGAGTTGCGCATCGAGGACAGAAAAGGCGCTGAAGAAATTGCCATTCGCGCCCAGCGTGACTTCACTCAACTGGTGCTCAATGACCAACGCGTGCAGGTCGACCACCAACACACGATGGTCGTCGGCGGTCTTTGCAGTCTTGATCTGCGCAGTGATGAGCATCATCTGACCCACGGCAATCGCCTGACCGAACTCAAGCAGGACGACCACCTGTGGGTGCAAGGCGACCGGCACATCCGGGTCGCCAGTCAGCGACTCAGCGCCGGCCAGCAAATCCACCTCGGCGCCGGTCAGCAAGTGGTTATCGATGGCGGCATCCATGTGACGATCATGGCCGGCGGGCACTGGTTGACGCTGGGGCCGGAGGGCATCTGCAGCAGCGTGCCGATCGTTCAGGGTGGTGCGCCTGCGATTGGCCTGGCAGCAGAACCGTTGGTGCCGGGAGCGTTGCCGTCGTTGAAAGTGGCGTCTGATCCGCTTCAGCAACGCCATGCGTTGGCTGCCAACCGTGACGCGCGGTGCCTGGTCTGCGAGGCGGCCCAAGCATGAGCGTTCTGACTTCTTTTCCCGATGATTTGCCTTGGGTCGAGCAACAGGCCTTTTTGTTGCTGGATGGCGCAACCGTCAGCGATTTGCCAGCGCGGGTCAGGCAGCTCAGCCCGGCGGCCAATACGTTTGCCTTGTTTGACCAGACGTCCTTTTCTGCATTACGCGACATCTCGCCGTTGCTGGTGGAGATCCAGCAGGCGGACGATCCGCTGGCGCTGTTCTATCTGCAACACGCGGCTGAGGAGTGGGGCGTGTTGTTGTTCAGCGCGGCGCCTGCGCACAGCGTGGCCGAGCACTTGCGCAAACTGGTCAGCGTCGAGTTGCCGGCCGGCCAGTCGGCCATGCTGCGGCTGGCCGATGCGGCGGTTGCTCTTGCCCTGTTTGCCAGTGGCGATCAGTGTTTGTTCGGGCCTTTGAGTTGCGTGGTGACTGCCGATTGCGTCAACGCGGTCTGGCACAGCCATCGACCGCGACGGGCGGAGTGCCCGGTGCTTGGCGTTCCTTATTGCCTGAGCCCTGAACTGGACGCAGCGCTGGACCGGGTTGATCGGCGTCGCGCCTTGCTGGAACTCAATGCGCATTTGTTGAAGCACTTTCCCGGATTTCCTCTCGAAGGAGCGCTGAGTCAGCGCTGGCCAACCCTTGAGCAGATTGATAGCCAAGCCCGCGCGCTTGGCCTGAGTAGCCAATCCGAGTTGTTCAACTACGCCAACCTGATGGTGTGGCTTGACGGCAGCGATATCGACCAACACCCAAAAATCCATCACTTGCTTCATTCCCCCTCACTGCAATCACCGGGCGAGCGCGTTGCGTTGGCCGCTGATCTGGCGCAGCGCTGGGCCAGCCACAAGGAATACCAATGACCCATCCCGCCATTCTCGACGCCGCAGCGGCTTCGAAAGCCCCAATTGCTGGTCCTACGGCGTGCCCGCTGCGACAAACCCACGTGCAACTGCTGCCGCTGAGTTACGGCCTGGTGGAAAGAGAATACGAGCCCGGCGCCGAGCTGAATTTGCCGTACACCCTGACCACGCGCCCGATGGGCATCCGCCGGCTGCGCGACGGCTGGCTGTACATCATCGACGGCCTCAGTGGCGACTTGTACGAATATCGCATTGTCGACGGCATCGTCACGGCGCTGCTGCATCAGGGTAAAACGGTCAACGAGGATCAGCGCGGCGCCATTGAAGAGCGCCCGGCGCTGATCTTTTCGCGCAAAAGTACGCTGCACGTGAGCTTCGCCGAGGTGCAGTGGACGGCCCGCAAATGCTCTCAGGTGCTGGACAGCGCTGAGGAGCGCGGGCATTTCATGCAGCCGGTCGATCTGGGGCCGGTGAATTGTCTGGTCGGTGGCGAACATTTGCTGACGGTCGCTCAGGCGAAAAAATGGCTGGCGGAAGTGGCGACTGGCGCTGAGCCGGTCGCTGAAACGGACGCGACCCGGATGCCTGCCGTGCAGGTCAGCGATGCCCCCGAGCATGAACGCGAACCGTATTTGTGGGAGCAGCCGAAGCGTTTTCGTGCCGCGCACATCGGCGAATTTCTCGGTCGGGTACGGGGGCCTTATCAGGACGACACGCTGTTTCTGCTGGTCAACGATGATCTGGGCGTGCTGCGCGATCTGGCCGAGTATCAGGACCGCGTGGTCGGCTGGGTCGAGGCGTGGAGCAACGCCGATAACAGCGAGCGTGATTATCTGTTGGCCAGTTACATCGAGTCCCTCAGCCAGCTCAACGACAAAGATTTCGACAGTCTGGCCAACGCCAGTGACCAACCGCAGGCCAAAGCCCTGTTTGCCGATATCGAGCAGTTGCCGGAACCGGATCGTGAGAATACGCGCAAGGCGTTGCTCGATTATTTGAACAAGGGCGGCAGCGTCGAGCCGACCTCTACAGACGCGACGCCGGAACTGAATCAACTGCGTGAAAAGGCCCTCGATCAGTCGCTGGCCCTGAACCGTTTCGACGGCGTCGCGCCAGACTTCACCGCCCATGATCGCGCCACCGCCGAGGCGGATCGCCGTTACTACACGCGTCAGTATTTCGAGGCAGTCGCCCCCGAAGATTTCGTCGAGCGACACCTGTCAGCGCTGGTCGATCTGGGCAAGGATCAGGATCGGCGCATGCGCGATGTGCTCGACGGCCCGGTGCTCAGCGGCAAACGCGGGGTCAACGACCTGATCGACCGACCGGCGATGGACGACAGACTGAATCTGCTGCGCGATGACCTCGGCCGCTGGAACCGCCTGCTCGAACGCATCACCGCCGACCGCACGCAACTGCTGGTCGCCGGCCGCTTCCACCGCGCGGCGTGGTACTACGACGCGCAAGAGGCGACGCAACTGCACCAGGCCCTCAGCACCGAATACGCCTGCCTCAAGGACCTCTGCCGCAGCGACGCGGCGAGCGAACAAATGCTCGGTTATCTGGAACAGCACCCGGAACTGACCCGAACGCTGTTCTACACCTTGCCGCTGCGTCTGCAAGCCGAGCAGGCCGGGCAATATGCGTTCCTGTTCAACGCCGGCATGGCCACGTTCAACAACCTGCCGGACTGGCTGGCGAAACTGAAAAAGATCGAGCAACCGCACCTGCCGGCCCTCGACGACATGCCCGAACACAGCCGCACGGTCGCGGCCGCTGTGCAGGACACCTACAGCCCGGCACTGAACCTGGGCCTGAACCGCGTACTGGAAGGCTTCGACCTCTCAGGGGAGAAAATTCCCGATCTCGATGAGCTGTTCCAGCGCCTGCCCAAAGGGCTGAAATTGCGCCTCTTCGATGCCGCCAAAACCAGCGGCGTGACCTTCACCGTCGCCAGCCCCGCAGAACAGTCCGCCCTGCAAACCGCAATCAAGGAACTGCTGCGCGAACGCGACTACCTGAAAACCCTCAACCGCGAACGCAACCAGATCACCCACAACAAGAACCGCCAGGGCCATAAAACGCCGCGGGCGCTGGAGTTGCAGGAAGAGATCCTGCGCGTGCGGGCGCAGTTGACGGTGATCGAAGGGCGATTAGCGGCGGCGCTGAGCCCGATTGAGGAAGTGCCGGATCGCTCGGCCCGCTTGTACGGCGCCACGCCTGCGCGGGCAGGGGTGACGGTAGTGTTTCCGCCGGCACAGCAGGGGGAGTTAAGGAGTTTGCTGGGGAATATTCGGCTGGGGGTGGGTGGGATTTCGGCGGGGAGTCTGGTGAAGACGGAAGGGATGGGGTTGGTGGTGGTTTTGGTGCAGGTGGTGAATTTGGTGGGGGTTTATCGGGAAGTCAGAACCCAATCCAACAATGATCGTGTGTGGAGACCGCTAGCTGATGCTGTAGTGGCAACAGCCGCAGCTGGATTTATCGCAGCCCAGAGCCTTGCAGACACAGCAATGAAAGTACGTGGCTCAGCACTCGTTGTTGGACTACAACACCATGCCCTACAGAACGTATTTGTCCAAATGGGAAAACTGCATGTAGGGCTCGGCTTGTTCTCCTACTTGGCAGGGCTGGCATCTTCCGTGAGTAGTTTTTTTACCCAGAGCAAGAAATGGCAGCAGGCAATCCGCAGCGGAAACCATTCGGCACAGGGTTCGGCTGCACTCGCTACTTTTGGTGCTGGAGGCATGGTAACTGTTAACTCCTATGGGCTCAGTCATTCTGTCCACGCCACATTTAGAGTATTGAGTGCTTCCAACAAGACGGCGAGAACAGCCGCCTGGGCAGCTGCTGGCACACGTCTGTCCACTGTTTTTTTTCGTTTCAACCTCGCCGGTGCTTTGTTCACCGTGCTGGAGCTTAGTGGTACGTGGCTATTCAACCGCTACAACCTCAGTGCTCACGATAAATGGCTGAAAATAACGCCTTGGAGCCGGGATGCGGAGATGCGCGGCGATCACTCGCTAGATGACTATCAAAGTTATCTGGCATTTCTGATTCAAGCGCCTTATGCCCAGCTTGGCCCAAATCATTACGACTCTTGGCTGAAGAACTTGCTGTTCAAAGCCAAGGCCAGCGATATCCATTTAGTGCTGCCAAAATTGACACTGGGTGATCTGCTGCCTCCTCTTGGTTTTAGTGCCACGCACCGTCTAGGTATTGGCGCCCATCGTATTTCCCTACCTTTACACAGCCAAGGGACTCCGCGAGAACGTAAAGAAGTCATCAGTGAAGAGATCGTCAGCAGTCTGCGTATCGTTAAGTCATCTCCTGATGGATTGATACTCTGCCTTCAGTACCCAATTGATCACCGCTCTGAATATACGCCAGCGAAAGAAACACTTGAGTTGGCTGTTTGCGTTCAGGCCCTGAATGGCAACGGTGAGTGGGCATCGAGAACCCGTGTGATCCATCTTGACCCCCGAGGGGAAGGGCATTTTTCCGTGATTGCTCCTTCGTTAGTCAAAGAAAATCCACCGGTGCTGTTAGTTGAAACCCAGTTCCTGGAGCGGGCTGATCATGCTGAGTAATCACAACATACCTATCAATATGCCGCAGTTTGATCAGCCCGGAAAAGCAGGCGGCATTGAGTCATTTGTGAGCGGGAAGATTACCTATCTCGCACCACTGCCATTGCCCACAGCAACACCACCCTATGGGCCACATATCGGAGAACTGAACGATGTGTATATGGACTTTGGGTTCGGATCACCGCAGGTGTTCTCATGGCAAGTGATATTGGGCGGGCCATTCACTGGCACCGTCATGATCGCACTCCTATATCCACTTGTCGGAGGATTGCTTGCGCTCCTGTTCGGGGACGGATGGGAGTTCATCAGAGAAGTTATTGAGGGCGTTTTTCTCGCGTCATACGAACTAGCGTTAATAACGGGCTTTCTTGCCTTACTCATCGGCCTTTGCGTCTGGCACCACAACCACAAAAAACGCGCCTCAATCATCCCGACCCGCTTCAACCGCCAACGCCGCGAAGTCTGCTTCATGCCCGAAGGCGAAACCGAACCCGTCTTCGTCCCCTGGGAATCCCTCTCCGCCTGGATCATCGAAGCCCAAGGCGCGACCCAATACGGCATCCACCGCCAATACGGTATGGGCATTGGTTTCTACCACGGCGAAACCCTCACCAGCCTCGAATTTCCCTGCGCCGGGCTGCCACTCGCCATCAGCCATTGGGAAGCCATTCGCGGCTACATGGAATACGAGGTCAACGACCTCAAATCGATTCAGGACCTGCAAGACCTGCAAGGCCCCGACGACCCGCCTCACGAAGGCCTGCACACGTTTCGCAACACCCGCGCACGCATGCACCAGCAGATCCGCGACGGTTCGCGTACTCGGCTGTCAGGGTTTTTCTGGTACCTGTATCACGTCATGACTCTGTGGACGATTCCCAACCACCTCGTTGAATGGGAAGTGCGGCGCCTCGAAAGGATTGGCAAGCAGACGTTACCCGAATCCATGCGCGAATGGTCGGAGCCGCTGCCGGAAGATCAATGGGCCAAACCAAGTGAGGAGTTGCTGCGCTTGAGTGAGCAGGTGCGCCAGATACAAAAACGCCAGCCGCGACGACCCATTACCGAGATCTTTGCCGAGGTCCAAAAAACATCATCAACCGGCAAGCGTCGTGCATGAAAGTTATGCAGCTCAGTGAGCGATAGGGCAGCCAGTTGCTCGCGAAGGTGCCTTGGCATTCAGCGCAAAAATCAGCTTTCCTGCGCTCTGCTAGAATTCGCCCCATTCCCCAGCCTGAGACTGCCCCCATGAGCGAGCCGATTCGTCTGACCCAATACAGCCACGGTGCCGGTTGCGGCTGCAAGATTTCCCCGCAGGTGCTGGAGGTGATTCTGGCCGGTAGCGGGGCGCAGAATCTTGATCCGAAACTGTGGGTCGGCAATGCCTCGCGTGATGACGCGGCGGTGTACGAGATCGATGCCGAGCGCGGTGTGGTGTCGACCACCGATTTCTTTATGCCGATCGTCGACGATCCGTTCGACTTCGGCCGCATCGCTGCGACCAACGCGATCAGCGACATTTACGCCATGGGCGGCGACCCGTTGATGGCGATTGCGATCCTCGGCTGGCCGGTCAACGTGTTGGCGCCGGAGGTGGCGCGGGAAGTGATTCGTGGCGGTCGCGCGGTGTGTGATGCGGCGGGCATTCCGTTGGCGGGTGGGCACTCGATCGATGCGCCGGAACCGATTTTCGGCCTCGCCGTCACCGGTCTGGTGGAAAAGCGCCACATGAAACGCAATGACACTGCGACCGCCGGTTGCCTGTTGTACCTGACCAAACCGCTGGGCATCGGCATCCTCACCACGGCGGAGAAAAAGGGCAAATTGCGCCACAGCGATGTTGGCGTCGCCCGCGACTGGATGTGCACCCTGAACAAACCCGGCAGTCGCTTCGGCAAACTCGCCGGCGTCACTGCAATGACCGACGTCACCGGTTTCGGCCTGCTCGGGCATCTGGTGGAAATGGCGGACGGCAGTAAACTCACTGCCCGTATTGCTTACGACCGGGTGCCGCGTCTGGACAGCGTCGAGTACTACCTCGATCAGGGCTGTGTGCCTGGCGGTACGTTGCGCAATTTCGACAGTTATTCGTCCAAGGTCGGTCGCGTGCAAGAACTGCACAAACGCGTGCTCTGCGACCCGCAAACCAGTGGCGGTCTGCTCATTGCCGTTACCCCTGAAGGCAATGACGAGTTTCTTGTCCTGGCCGAAGAACTGGGCTTGAAGCTTGCGCCAATCGGTGAACTGGTCGAGCGACAGACGAACGCAGTCGAGGTGATTTGATGTTCCGCGACTGCACCGATTACCGCGATATTTTCCTCAACGACCGACCGCTGATGGACGCCCGCGCGCCGGTCGAGTTTCACAAAGGCGCGTTCCCCGGCGTGGTCAATCTGCCGCTGATGAATGACAGCGAGCGGCAGAGGATCGGCACTTGTTACAAACAGCACGGGCAGCACGCCGCCATCGAACTGGGGCATCAACTGGTGTCTGGCACGGTGAAAGCCGAGCGCATCCAGGCCTGGGCCGAGTTCGCCCGGGCTCACCCCGAGGGCTTCATTTATTGTTTTCGTGGCGGCTTGCGTTCGCAGATCACTCAACAGTGGCTGCGTGACGAGGCGGGCATCGATTACCCGCGCATCGGCGGTGGTTACAAGGCGATGCGCAGCTTCCTGATCGACACGCTTGAGCAGGCCATCGCCCAGTGCGATTTCGTCTTGCTGGGCGGCATGACCGGCACGGGCAAGACCGAAGTGCTGGTGCAATTGCGCAACGGGCTGGACCTCGAAGGTCACGCCAATCATCGCGGCTCAAGCTTCGGCAAACGAGCCACCGGGCAGCCGTCGAACATCGATTTTGAAAACCGCCTGGCCATCGACATTCTGAAGAAGCGCGATGCCGGTATCGGCCAGTTCGTGTTGGAGGACGAGAGCCGGGTCGTCGGTAGTTGTGCCTTGCCGTTGCCGCTGTATCAGGGCATGCAGCAGTATCCGATGGTCTGGCTGGAGGATCGCTTTGACGATCGTGTCGAGCGGATCCTGCGTGATTATGTGGTGGATCTGTCTGCGGAGTTTTCGCTGGTGCATGGCGAGCAGGGTTTTGCCCTGTTTGCCGAGCGCTTGCTGGACAGTTTGAACAACGTGCAGAAACGTCTCGGCGGCGAGCGCCATCGACGGATGCTGATCCTGATGGAAGACGCTCTGGCCGAGCAGGGCCGCAGTGGTGCTGTGGATTTGCACCGGGGCTGGATCGAAGGCTTGCTGCGCGAATATTACGACCCGATGTATGCGTTTCAACGCGAGAAGAAGGGTGGGCGGATCGAGTTCGCGGGGGAGCGCGGGGCGGTACTTGAGTACCTGCGGAAGCGGCTGAGTCAACCGGGTTGATGGCGTATTGACTGGCCCTTCGCTGGCAAGCCAGCTCCCACAGGTCTTGAGTGATGCCCATAGTGGCGGTCACCACAAAACGCTGTGGGAACTGGCTTGCCAGCGATGAGGCCCTGACTGACAGCAAAAAACTCAGGTCGGGCAGGTCGCCTTGCCATTATCCAGCCCCTGCTTGTAGCTGTGGCTCTGCAGGCTGGCCTTGCCGTTGTGCCACGTCAGGGTCAGCACATACAGCGAATCGAAGTCGTTGCCCGCCCAGTCATCGGTGATGTTCTGTTTCTTGCCGACCGCGTTACCCGCAACCTTGTTGATCAGTTCCGGCAGATAACCGTGAGACCAGGCAGTGTAGATCGTCGAGTTGTGGTACTTGTCTTCGAGCAGTTCGCGCGCCAGATCGCTGGTGTCGTTGGCCGAGAACTCGATATTCACCGGCAGGCCGAGCTTGATTGCGGCCGGGCTGATGGTCATCAGCGGGCGAATATAGCTGTAGGAGTTGTCCAGCTCGCCTTCCTCGACATTGCGTGTCGGGTTGGCGGCGAACACATAATCGGCCTTGCCGAATTTTTCCGGCAGCAGCGTCGACAGGTCGATGGCCCGGTTCAGGCCTTGGCAATTGAGCTGGCCGAGACCGCCTTCGGGTTTTTCCGCGTGACGCAGGAACACCAACGTCTGGGTGCCGTCCACCGTTTGGGCACGGCTTTCGCTGGATTCCAGCGACAGGAACAGCGCGCTGACCGCCAACAGGGAGGGCAGGGCCACATACGCGCGATGTTTGAAACGTTTGGCGAAACGCATAAGGTTCGTCATGAAATAAAAGAGTCTTCAGCGTGTTCGATTAAGGCTGACAAACCTTTGCACCACGGGCTCCCAGCACCGGGTGGTTTCCATGTCGTGAAGCGCTTCCTCTGCAACAAGGGCATAGCTCAGAGTCCCCTGAGGCCCTTTTGGTTCGATCCGCAAGCGTGCGCGGCACTCTAACGGCAACCTGGATCGGCTTGCGGAGGAGATTAATCACTGAATGTTACGGTTCCTGTAGACGCTGCCGCAGGCTGCGACCTTTTGATCTTGCTTCAAAGGTCAAAATCAAAAGATCGCAGCCTTCGGCAGCCCCTACATTATGATCAGCCTTTAATTTGTGACTGGATGCTTCCCATGACCGATCTGTCCGCGTTCCCGATCACCCAGAAATGGCCGGCGCAGTACCCTGACTGGATTCAGCTCTATTCCCTGCCGACCCCCAACGGCGTCAAGGTCTCGATCATGCTTGAAGAGATCGGCCTGCCGTACGAGCCGCACCGTGTCGGTTTCGACACCAATGACCAGTTGTCCCCGGAATTCCTGTCGCTGAACCCGAACAACAAGATCCCGGCGATCCTCGACCCTCATGGCCCTGAAGATCAGCCGCTGCCGCTGTTCGAGTCCGGCGCCATCCTGATTTATCTGGCGGACAAAAGCGGCCAGTTGCTGGCCCAGGAGGGGGCGCTGCGTTACGAAACCATTCAGTGGCTGATGTTCCAGATGGGCGGTATCGGCCCGATGTTCGGCCAGCTCGGTTTCTTCAACAAGTTCGCTGGTAAGGACTACGAGGACAAGCGCCCGCGTGACCGCTACGTCGACGAAAGCAAACGTCTGCTGAAGGTGCTCGACACACGCCTGGAAGGCCGCGACTGGATCATGGGCGAGCGTTACACCATTGCCGACATCGCGACGTTTCCGTGGGTGCGCAATTTGATTGGTTTTTATGAAGCGGGCGATCTGGTGGGCATCAGCAACTTCCCCAATGTGACTCGTGTGCTCGAGCACTTCCTGGCGCGGCCGGCGGTCACCCGAGGCCTGACCATTCCTGCTTGAATGACACATGACTCTGTGGGAGCTGGCTTGCCAGCGATGAGGCCGGCAAGTCGACATCCATGTTGACTGACCCACCGCCATCGCTGGCAAGCCAGCTCCCACAGGGTTTTATGGTGGTCTGGAGGATTGTTGCGCGCTCAGTAATGCACTCTTGATTGATCCAGGTTTGTACGCCAACCCTCGCAAGGCATAAGCTTCGCCCCCTACGACTTTCGTCTCATCTTGCGTTTTCAGGAAAGCCCCATGTCCAGTCAGTTCCCCGAAGCACGTCCCCGCCGTCTGCGCCGCAATGCGAGCCTGCGCAGTCTGTTCCAGGAAAACGAGTTCAGTCTGAATGATCTGGTGCTGCCGATTTTCGTCGAAGAAGAGATCGATGACTTCGTGCCGATCAAGAGCATGCCCGGCGTGATGCGCATTCCCGAGCGCAAACTGGCCAGTGAGATCGAGCGTTATGCTCGCGCCGGCATCAAGTCGGTGATGACCTTCGGCGTGTCCCATCATCTGGACAGCAATGGCAGCGACACCTGGCGTGAAAATGGCCTGGTCTCGCGCATGTCGCGGATCGCCAAGGATGCCGTGCCGGAAATGATCGTGATGTCCGACACCTGCTTCTGCGAGTACACCGATCATGGCCATTGCGGCGTGATGCACAACCATGAAGTCGACAACGACCAGACTCTGATCAATCTCGGCAAACAGGCTGTGGCAGCGGCTCGTGCCGGCGCTGACGTGATTGCGCCGTCGGCGGCAATGGACGGTCAGGTACGGGCGATTCGTCAGGCACTCGATGCGGCCGGTTTTACCCAGATTCCGATCATGGCCTATTCGACCAAGTTCGCTTCGGCGCTCTACGGCCCGTTCCGCGAGGCCGGTGGCAGCGCGCTGAAGGGCGACCGCAAAAGCTATCAGATGAACCCGATGAACCGCCGTGAAGCCCTGCGCGAATCGCTGCTCGACGAGCAGGAAGGCGCTGATTCGCTGATGGTCAAACCGGCCGGCGCCTACCTCGACATCATCCGCGATATTCGCGAGGCCTCGAACCTGCCGCTGGCGGCGTACCAGGTCAGCGGTGAGTACGCGATGATCAAGTTCGGCGCACAGGCCGGGGCGATTGATGAGGATCGTGTGGTGCGTGAAAGCCTGGGCGCGATCAAGCGTGCGGGTGCGGATCTGATCTTCACTTACTTTGCGATGGATCTGGCCCTGGCCGGGATCTAGGCCTCATCGTGTAACCCTGTGGGAGCTGGCTTGCCAGCGATGAGGCCAGCACATTCAAAATCAATGTTGACTGAGCCACCGCTATCGCTGGCAAGCCAGCTCCCACAGGTTTCTATGTTGTTCTTTGGTTACGCGCAATTGAAGAACGGCCGGATGCCGTGATCACGGAAGTAGCGCTCGATTACCTTCGGATCCGCGCTGTTATCGGCAATCGCCACGTAGGTATCCGGGCGCAGCAGGTAGAAGCCGTTGCGCCCCAATCCTGCCGTCTCAAACGCCGGTCGCCAGTCGAACACATGCAGCGGCAGGTGATGTTCGTTGCACCAGTGGATCATCTCGTCGCTGGTGTCGCCGTACACATGCACTTGCCAGCAAGGCTGGCGCAGTGGCTCGTAGTTATCCCCTTCACCGTCATGCGCCCACGGCAGGCGATCACCGCCGTGGACGTGTCCGGCCACGCCTTGGCTGAGCGACATGCCGCGATAGTTGAGGGTGACTTGCGACACCGTGCGGAAAAGGAATTCGCGACTCGCTTCGAATGAGGCCATTTTCGGGATCAGAAACGGTGCCACACGCATGCGCAGCAGATCAGCCATGCGCCCCTCTGCGGTGACGAAACTGAAGACTTTGTCGGTGGTGGAGACCAACCGCCGGGCGAAGGCGATGCGTTCGGTTTCGTAGCTGTCGAGCAGTCGGGTCTCGGCGCCACCGCTGATAACCGCGGCGAGTTTCCACGCCAGATTGATCGCATCGCCGATGCCGGTATTCATGCCCTGACCGCCCGCCGGGCTGTGCACGTGGGCCGCGTCGCCGAGCAGAAACGCGCGACCACTGCGAAAATGCTCCGCCACTCGGTGATGCACGCGATAGGTGGAGAACCAGTTGACCTCTTCTATATGCACTTTCAGGTGCTCGATGGCGCGGCTGCTGACGTCGGAAAACTCCAGTGTTTCGGCGCGTTCCGCACGTTCGTCGCGTACGGTGCCGATCAGCCGTGCGCGGCCTGCTCCGGCCAGCGGGAACACCGCGAGAAAGTCCGCTTCGTCCAGATCCAGATGCAACTCGCCATTCATCGCCGGCCCGCTGGCCTGCACATCTGCCACGTAGAAAATCTGTTGATAGGTGCCACCGGGGAAACCGGTGTCGAGGGTTTTGCGCACCACCGATCGCGCGCCGTCACAACCGGCCAGATAGCAGGCCTGGCAGATTTCCTGTTCGCCATCGGGCAGGCGTAAATGCACGGTGAGACCGTCGCCGGTTTCCTCGAAACTCTCCAGCGTCGTGTTGCGTTCGACGCTTACGCCATAGTCTTCGAGCCGATCGATCAGCAGTCGTTCGTGCTCGTCCTGCGGGAAGATTTCGATGAACGCATAAGGTGTCAGGCCCTCGCCGATGCGATTGAGCGGCAGTTGCGCGACCGGTTTACCGTTGACCCAGAAATTGGCTGCCGCAACGCGATGGCCGCTGCGCACGATGGTGTCGGCCAGATCCAGTTGCCGGTACAGCTCCAGCGTGCGCGCCTGCACCGCCAGCGCCCGGGAGGTGGTGCCGGGGGCGGAGGTTTTGTCGATGATGCGCACCTGCACGCCCAGTTTGCTCAGCCACAGGGCGAGCACCAGGCCGGTCGGGCCGGCGCCAATGATCAGGACGTCGCTGCGGTTCATGGGCCTGTTCTCCGTTTGCTGTGCAGCAAGTATGGATCAGAAGGAGAGGGTGGCCAGTTGATCAGCCAGACGGAAAAAGGCCCCATGGCGGTGGGGCCTGTTTTCAAGTGTTCGGCGGGAAGGTTTTGGCGGTATTAAAATTTACCCCCTCACCCCAACCCTCTCCCCCAAGGGGGCGAGGGGGAAAGGGAGCTGATTCGGGGCCGTTCAAAACCTGAGTACGACTCGATATTTCAAGTCGGTGTAACTTGCAAGAACACCTCGATCATTCCCCTCTTCCTGTAGGAGAAGGGTAGGCGGGCGGCGTTCCGATGAGGGGCTTTTCAGCTTTAGAAATCGATGGTCCCCGACAACTTCGCCACTCGCGGCTCACCCTGAGTCAGGTAGCCGCCCTGAGCCGATTCCCAGTACTTCTTGTTCGCCAGATTCTCGACGCCCAGACGCACGGTCACGTCCTTCTCCGACACCTTGAACGCATAACGCGCACCGGCATCGAAACGGTTCCAGGTTGGCAGGCTGAGGTTGTTCGCAGCGTCAGCGTATTGGCCGCCAGTACGCAGCATCCGCGCATTCAGCGCTACACCTTGCAGGCCCGGTACGTCCCAGTCGGCACCAGCGTTGAACTGGAAGGTCGGTACGCCAATCGCACGGTTGCCGTCGTTGGCGTCATTGAGGGTGTTTTTCAGTTCGGTGTCCATCAACGTCAGGCCGCTGATCAGGCGCAGACCATTGATCGGCTCACCGAACACGTTCAGTTCCACGCCTTTGTTGATCTGCTCGCCTTTACGCACGTAGGTGCAGGTGGTGGCGCTGTTGATTTCACAGTAACCGTCACTCGGTTGCTCGATGCGATACACCCCCAGGCTCGCGCCGTAGGTGCCCATGTCGACTTTCACCCCGGCTTCGGTCTGCTTGGAACGTGCCGGTGCGTAGACTTCGTTGCCATTGGTCACACGAAAGCCGCCACTGCTGGTCGGCGAAGTCGGGCCCTGGGCCAGGCCTTCAATGTGGTTGGCATAGAACGACACGTGCTCCCACGGCTTGAAAACCAGGCCGTAGACCGGTGTGGTGATCGACTCGTCGTAGCTCGATTTACGGCCGCCGCTGCCCCAACTGGCGTAGTTGTAGCCTTGCACCACCATTTGCTGACGACGCAGGCCGGCGGTGATCAGCAGGCGATCGTCGAAGAAGCCGAGGGTGTCGGAAATCGCGATGCTGCGGTTGAAGGTTTTGCCGACGATGCCCGGGTCATTGAGGTCGCCGCCGGAAAAGTTGCCGACCGGCGCCGGCGTGTTCACCGGGTGGTAGATGTTGTTGGCGTACTTGGTCAGGTCGAAGTCATAGGCGCTGCGCTGTTCGGCCCAGATGCCGGTCAGACCGAAGTTCAGCTTGTGGCTGACAGGGCCGGTGTTGAACTTGCCGTTGAGGCCGGCCATCACGCTGGTGTTGTCTTCATCGTGAGGGATGAACGAACCAGTGGTGAACGATGCGCCGCTGTTGCCGACCAGCGTGGTCGAGTTGTAGCGCCCGACTTCACGGGTGTGTTTGGCGCCACCGGCCGCGTAAGCGGTCCAGTTGTCGTTGAGGTCATATTCGGCGCGAAGCATGCCGAAGGTGTCTTCGATATCGGTGTAGCCCCACTTCGGCGCGTAGTTGGTGTCGGCCGATGGCGCGTCCGGAATATGCGTGGCGGTGCCGAGGTTGACCGAGTTGCGACCACCGTTGACGCGCTCTTTCTGGTAGGCGAAGTCGCCGGAAATCCGCAGCGCATCGCCGCGATAGTCGAGGCCGATGGCGAACAGTTTCGAGCGTTGGTTTTCGTGATCGATGCCGGTATCGCCTTCACGTTGCGACAGGTTGATCCGCGCGCCGAAGCGGTTGTCTTCACCGAAACGCTGGCCGATATCGAAATGATGCCCGACGCGACCTTCACTGTTGATGTCGCTGGTATAGCGGCGCAGCGGCACGTCGCCGGCGCGTTTTGGCTGCAGGTTGACGCCGCCGCCGATGCCGGAACCGGTCGGGGTCACGCCGTTGATAAAGGCGTTCGGGCCTTTGAACACTTCCACGCGCTCCAGGGCGTCGGTGGAGATGATCTGCCGAGGCAGTACGCCGTAGAGGCCGTTATAGGAAATATCGTCGCCGTTCAGCGGCAGACCGCGAATCATGAAGACCTGCGCCTGGTTGGAGAAACCGGAAGCCTGGCGCACCGAGGAATCGTTGAGCAGCACATCGGCGACGTCCTCGGCTTGCTGATCCTGGATCAGTTGCTCGGTGTAGGAGGCCGCGCTGAACGGCACGTCCATCATGTCCTGATTGCCCAGCACGCCAAGTTGGCCGCCGCGTGCGACCTGACCACCGGAGTAGACCGGGGGCAGGGCGTTGGGTGTCGGGGCTTGAGCGTTGACGTTGACGTCGTCCAGCACCAGCGCTTTGTTGTCTTTTTCAGCAGCGTGGGCGGTGATGGTCAGGGAGCACAGCAGGGCGAGAAGCGTCGGGCGAAAGGGCACGGCAAGTCGAGCTGGAGCGGGCATTTTTGTACCTGGAGGCGCACGGCCAGTGAGAAAAGTAAGGGCGGCGCGGGAACTCCTTGCGCAAATGCGACTCCAGACACAAATGATAGTTTTTCTCAGTAACGTTTTGCAATCGGTTTGTCATTACGGCTGAAACCTCTAATCCACGGCTTGATTTGCTTCCTTGTGGCGAGGGGATTTATCCCCGATGGACTGCGCAGCAGTCCCCTTGGAAATCAAAAACGGGGCCGCTTCGCGCCCCATCGGGGATAAATCCCCTCGCCACAGATAAATCCCCTCGCCACAAGGTCTGTGTAAGTCTGGTTTGTGGAACCCCATTGATCGTATGGTGAACCCGCCTCAACGGACTGGATGAAGCTTGATGCACAACTCTCGATTACTGATCACCCTCGCCGTACTGCTGGTGTTGGCCGGTTGTGCCGGTCAGCGCAGCAGCGAGCCTGCACCCCGTGCCCCCGCCGAAGTGAAGGCCGAGATCGTGCGGCTGATGCCCGCCAAAACCGCCGACCGCCAGGGCTGGGCCACGGATATCTATGCCGCGTTCGCCGCGCAGAACATCAGCCCGACCACACAGAATCTCTGTTCGGTGCTCGCCGTGGCCGAACAGGAATCCACCTTTCAAGCCGACCCGACAGTGCCCGGCCTCGGCAAAATTGCCCGTGACGAAATCGACCGCCGCGCCGCCAAAGTGCACATCCCCAGCCTGCTGGTCAGCGGCGCCCTGCAAGTGCGTTCGACCAACGGCAAAACCTACAGCGAACGCCTGAGCGCGGCGCGCAGCGAAAAAGAGTTGAGTGCCATTTTCGATGACTTTATCGGCCGGGTGCCGATGGGCCGCACGCTGTTCGGCGGCTTCAACCCGGTGCACACCGGCGGGCCGATGCAGGTCAGCATCGAATTTGCCGAACAGCACGCCAAGGATTATCCGTACCCGGTGGACGGCACCATCCGCCGCGAGGTGTTCAGCCGGCGCGGTGGCATGTATTTCGGCATCGCGCATCTGCTCGGTTATCCGGTCAGCTATCGCGAGCCGCTGTACCGCTTCGCCGACTTCAATGCCGGGTGGTACGCCAGTCGCAATGCGGCATTCCAGAATGCGGTGAGCCGCGCTTCGGGCATCCCGCTGGCGCTGGACGGCGACCTGATCCGCTACGACTCGATCATGCCCGGCGGCACGGAACTGGCGGTACGCACCCTCGGCAAATCGCTGGGCATGCGCAACCCGACCATTCGCGATCAATTGGAGAAGGGCAAAACCCTGGAGTTCGAAGAGACCAGACTCTATCAACGCGTGTTCGAGCTGGCGGAGAAGGCAGAAGGTAAACCACTGCCGCGTGCGGTGTTGCCGGGGATCGTGCTGCAGAGCCCGAAAATCACCCGAAAATTGACCACTGCCTGGTTCGCCAAGCGCGTGGATGAACGTTACAAGCGCTGCATGGCCAAGGGCGGCTGATTCACGCAGACGTAAAAAACCCGGCTGACGGGAGCCGGGTTTCTCTGGGTTGTTGCGGTAACGCCATTCATTCAAACAGCGCGACGTTCGTTCAGACGATCCGAACCACCTTCGGCAACGGTGTTGCCTTGCAGACGATCAGAACCGTCAGCGGCGACGGTGTTGCCTTGCAGGCGATCGGAACCGTCAGCGGCGACGGTGTTGCCTTGCAGACGATCGGAACCATCAGCGGCGACGGTGTTGCCTTGCAGGCGATCGGAACCGTCAGCGGCGATGGTGTTGCCTTGCAGACGATCGGAACCGTCAGCGGCGACGGTGTTGCCTTGCAGACGATCGGAGCCATCGGCGGCAACGGTGTTGCCTTGCAGACGATCGGAACCATCGGCGGCAACGGTGTTGCCTTGCAGACGATCGGAACCGTCAGCGGCGATGGTGTTGCCTTGCAGACGATCGGAACCGTCAGCGGCGACGGTGTTGCCTTGCAGACGATCGGAACCATCAGCCGCGACAGCGTTTTGATACAGACGATCCGAGCCATCAGCGGCGATCATCGTGTGAGCTGGCGTGGCGGCGAAAGCGTTTACTGCGAAAACCGAGAAAGCGATGCTGAGAAGAGTCTGGCGTTTCATGATGGTGTGCTCCGGGGTGTTGTTGGTTGGTATGGAGCGGATGTTACGCCGGGGATTTTTTATGAGAACTTCATTGATGTAATGGTGAACATCGACGCCAATGATGATTGTCAGAACCCCCGCGCCAGAGCCTTACAACACCTTCACCGCGCGCCCGATCGCCTGAATCGGCCCGGTCGGCTTGCCGATTGGCGAGCCGTTGGCGCCCTCCAGCGTCAGCTCGAATAGCTGGTTGGGTTGCAGTGGCGGCAACTTGTCCAGCGGTACCGACAGCGCCTGCCCCGGCTTGACCAGACCCAGTGACACTGGCCCTTGCCAGCCGTCAGCCTTGGTCCAGAACTCCAGTGCCTTGTCCGCCGGCACCTCGACCACACCCAGTGGAATCAACTGAATCTCGTGTGCATTGCTGGCCTGGATCACCCAGCCCGGCGCCTTGTCCTGCGGCGCGACCAAAACCACCAGATAACTTGGTTTCGGTGTGGTCTGGGTCAGCAGGATCGCGCCCAGAATCAAGGTCGCGGTCAGCCCGGCAGCGCTCAGCCCGCGCCACAATGGCAGCAGATTCCACCAGGAAGTTGAGGGCGCTTTGTGCGTCGAGCGCTCGACACTGCGTTCAATTCGTGGCCATAACTGCGCCGACGGTTGCTGCGATTCGGCATAGTCCGTCAACTCCAGCAGCCGTCGCTCCCAGGCATCCACTGCCGCACGCAGTGGCGGCTCATGCACCAGACGTTTCTGCACCTCGCGCCGCTGTTCGGCAGAGAGCGTGCCGAGCACGTATTCGCCGGCCAGTTCATCGCGTTCCTGAGCCGATTCGGTGGTCATCCCATGCACTCCCGCAACGCGTTAAGGCTGCGCTTGATCCAGGCTTTGACGGTGCCCAGCGGCGTGTCGAGGCGCGCCGATATTTGCGCGTGGCTGTAGCCGTCGACATAAGCGTGGAGGATGCAGCGCCGGCGTTGCGCATCGAGCTGTTCGAGGCAGCGATGGATGCGCGCCGAGTGTGAGTGCGCATCGAAGGCATCATCGTCGTGTGTCGGCACTTCATGGTCTTCGCTGAACGGCGTTTCCCGACCCTGATCACGCAGCAGATTGAGCGCCAGATGCCGGGTCACGCTGAACATCCAGCCCCGCGCCGAACCGCGCGCCGGGTCAAACCCGGCGGCACCGTTCCAGATCTTGATGAATGCCTCATGCACGATGTCCTCCGCCAGCGCGGTGTCGCGCACCAGTCGCCTGGCCACGCCGAGCAGGCGTGGGCCTTCCTGCACATACAAATCGCGCAGGGCCGACTGCTCGCCGCGGGCACAGGCAGCGAGACGGGCTTCATAATCGAACACCGATTCAGGCAAAGACATGTCGTGCAATCTAGCTCACATTTAACTTCAGCACACAGAACCCCTGTGGGAGCGGGCTTGCCCGCGATGGCGTCGGGTCAGCCAACTTCTACTTCACTGATCTACCGCTATCGCGGGCAAGCCCGCTCCCACAGGTTTTGTGTTGGGCCTGTGACTTCAGTTCGCCGCCCAGAAAATGTAATCGGCCTGGTACTTCACCACTTCCTGCTTGCCCTTGTTCGCCGCCGTGCATTCGCTCGCTGGCGCCACGCCGCCCTTGAGCGCAACGCGCTGGACGTAACTCACGCCACTCATCGCGCCCTTACCTTCGGCCGGGTTGGCCTTGACCAGTTGATAAGGCAGGTTACCCGGGCTCGACGGCGCCACGGCCAACTGCGTGCCGGTGATTTTCGAACCGTCCTTGGCCTGCCAAGTGGCGGGCGGGCCGAAGTAGGTGCCGACCTGTTTACCGCTGCGGTCATTGAGCACCGCTTTCGGACCGACAAAGGTCCACTCGGTCTGCCCGGCCATATTGGGCTTGTCGCGGCACTCATAGGTGATCTCGCCGACCCCGGTGGTTTCCATCGCGATCTTGTGGCCATCCGGGACTTTGATCGCATCGGGGTAACTGCTTTGGGCGAAGGTTGTCGAGGCGACTGCGAGCAAACCGGTGAGGCCAATCAGCTGGGTGATGTTCATCAGTGTTTCTCCGAAAAAGGTAGACCGCTGGCAGCCGAGGAGGGCTGTTACAGGGACTACCCGTGGCGGAGACATTTGGATGCAGTACCCGACAAATATTTTTCAATCACCTCGTTACTTGTGGGAGCTGGCAAACTAGCTCCCACGGGCTCTTGATGCACTTGGTGCGGGATGGGCACCGCCAGCGCTGTTTTGCGAGGTTTGAATTCGCAAGTCGCGAGTGCATGGGAAAACGTGCCAATACCGATACAACTGCTGACAAGATCGCTCTTGTGGCGAGGGAGCTTGTCGGAATGCCGCCCGTCCCGCCGGGCTGCGAAGCAGGCCCAAACCCGGTAAATGCACTACAACTGATACACCGCAGTCTCTGATTTTATGACTGCTGCGCAGCCAAGCGGGACGGGCGGCGTTCCGACAAGCTCCCTCGCCACAGGGGATGGGTAGCCAGTAGAAGGGGGGATTTATGTATCAACTGTATGGGCACAGAAATTCAGGCGCAGCCGCCATCGAAGCGGCGTTGGAGTTGTGTCAGATCGCTTATCGCTTCATTGATGTCGAAGCCAGTACCGAAGCCGCCGAGGCGTTGGCGCAGCTCAATCCACTGAAGCAGATTCCGACTCTGCAACTGCCCGATGGCAGCGCCATCACCGAAAGCGCGGCGATTCTGATTCATCTGGGCCTGACCTTTCCCAAGTCCGGTTTATTGCCGGTCAAGGCGGAGGATCGCGATCAGGCGATTCGTGGTCTGGTCTACATCGTCAGCAATTGTTACTCGGCGATCGGCGTCATCGATTACCCCGAGCGCTGGCTGGTGATGCCCGACGAAGCGTCGCGGCAAAACCTGATTGCCGGCGCTCGAGAGCGTTTGCATTGGAGTTGGGAGGTGTTTGCTGATCAGTTTTCAGCGGAGTTGTATCTGGATGACGAAACGCCGGGGGCGCTGGATGTGCTGGCGGCGGTGGTGACGCGCTGGGCGGGGAGCCGCGAGCATTTGCGTCAGACTCGGCCGGGGTTTTATGCGTGGTTACAGCGGATCGACCGGCACCCGGTGCTGGCGCCAGTCTTCGCCCGGCATTGGCCTGCCTGACTCAAGAGGATCGTTCCCACGCTCTGCGTCCCAAAGCGTGACGCAGAGCGTCACAGGAGGCATGCCCACGCGGAGCGTGAGAACGATCATGAGGAGGACGAGGGTCACTCCCCGCGAATGTACTGCTCCAGCTGCTTGATCAGCTCAGCCTGTTCGGCAATCGCTTCCTTGACCAGGTCACCAATCGACAGCAGGCCGATCAGCTTGCCGTTCTCCACCACCGGCAAGTGGCGCAGACGTTTGTCGGACATGATGCCCAGGCAGGTGTCGACAGTCTGGTGAGTGTCGACGGTGATCACGTTCGCCACCATGATGTCGCGAACCGGCGTGCCCACCGATGAGCGGCCATGCAGCACCAGTTTGCGCGCGTAATCGCGTTCGCTGATGATGCCGACCACTTCGTCGTTTTCCACCACCAGCAAGGCGCCGACGTTTTTCTCGGCCATCTTCATCAGCGCTTCGAGCACCATGTGATCAGGCTTGATCTGGTGTACTTCCTGATTTTTCTGATCTTTGAGCTTGAGCAGTTGGGCGACGGTCTTCATGGCGGTTACTCAGGTGTTGTCGTTGTTATCCAAGCATCGTAGACGCAAGCGCGCAGAGCAAGGTGGCAAAGCGGCAGATAACACGCAAAAAACGTCATTTACTCGATTTTCTCAACCTGCAAAGAGGCTTTGTGGCCAATGAAGCCTTGTGGCGAGGGGATTCATCCCCGATGGCCTGCGCAGCAGGCCCAGAATCAGCCCGCCGGACTTGCCTGATACACCGTGTCGGATGGTTTTGGGGCTGCTTCGCAACCCATCGGGGCGGTGCGACGTTTCGCTAAATCCCCTCACCACAGGGGATGGGGTCATCTCAGGAAGGGCAGCGTAGAATGCCCCTCTGTTTCAATTCCTGAGGTCGCAGTGGTGGATTTACAGCAGGGCTTCGTCCTGACCCGGCATTGGCGCGATACCCCGGCCGGCACCGAAGTCGAGTTCTGGCTGGCGACTGACGCCGGGCCGCGCCGTGTGCGTTTGCCGCATCAGCCGTCGGTGGCGTTTATCCCCGCCGAACAGCGTGAGGCGGCCGAACGCCTGCTGCACGACGAAAAGAATGTCGAACTGCGCCCGTTGGCCCTGCAGGATTTCGAGCATCGCCCGGTGCTTGGCCTGTATTGCCAGCAACACGGCCAGTTGATGCGCCTGGAAACCGCGCTCAATCGTGCCGGCGTCGACGTCTTCGAAGCTGATGTGCGCCCGCCGGAACGCTATCTGATGGAGCGTTTCATCACCGCGCCGGTACTGTTCAACGGTACCGCCGATACCGACGGCGTATTGCTCAACGCGCAATTGAAACCCGATCCCAAGTACCGGCCGACACTGCGCCTGGTCTCGCTGGACATCGAAACCACCGAAACCGGCGAGTTGTATTCCATCGCCCTGGAAGGCTGCGGCGAGCGCCAGGTGTACATGCTCGGTGCGCCGAACGGTGACGCCAGCATCGTCGACTTCGACCTCGAATACTGCGACTCGCGCACGCTCATCCTGAAGAAACTCAACGACTGGTTCGCGCTGCACGACCCCGACGCGATCATTGGCTGGAACGTCGTCCAGTTCGATCTGCGCATCCTCCACGAACACGCGCGACGCCTCGGCGTGCCGCTGAAAATCGGCCGTGGCGGCGAAGAGATGCAGTGGCGCGAACACGGCAGTCGCAATCACTACTTCGCCTCGGCGGCGGGGCGGCTGATCATCGATGGCATCGAATCGCTGCGCTCGGCGACCTGGAGTTTTCCTTCGTTCAGCCTTGAGAACGTCGCGCAGACCCTGCTCGGCGAAGGCAAGTCCATCGACAATCCGTACCAGCGCATGGACGAGATCAACCGCATGTTCGCCGAGGACAAACCGGCGCTGGCCAAATACAACCTCAAGGACTGCGAACTGGTCACGCGGATCTTCGCCAAGACTGAACTGCTGACGTTCCTGCTGGAGCGCGCCAGCGTCACCGGGCTACCGGCGGATCGCAGCGGCGGTTCGGTGGCGGCGTTCACCCATTTGTATATGCCGTTGATGCATCGACAGGGGTTTGTTGCGCCGAACCTCGGCACCAACCCGCCGCAGGCCAGTCCCGGTGGTTTTGTCATGGACTCGCAACCGGGCCTGTATGAATCGGTGCTGGTGCTCGATTACAAGAGTTTGTATCCGTCGATCATCCGTACCTTTTTGATCGACCCTGTGGGGCTGATCGAAGGTTTGCAGCACCCCGACGACGCCGACTCGGTGCCGGGCTTCCGTGGCGCACGTTTCTCGCGCACCCGCCATTGCCTGCCGTCGATCGTCTCGCGGGTCGCCGAGGGCCGCGAGACGGCCAAGCGCGAGCACAACGCGCCGTTGTCGCAAGCACTGAAAATCATCATGAACGCCTTCTACGGCGTGCTCGGCTCCAGCGGCTGCCGCTTCTTCGATACGCGGCTGGCCTCATCAATCACCCTGCGCGGCCACGAGATCATGCTGCGCACGCGCAAGCTGATCGAAGAGCAGGGCCACGCGGTGATCTATGGCGACACCGACTCGACCTTCGTCTGGCTGCGTCGCCCGCACGGGCAAGAAGAAGCGGCAACCATCGGCCATGCGCTGGTCAAACACGTCAATGATTGGTGGCGTGAGCATGTACGTGATGAGTACGGGCTGGAAAGTGCCCTCGAACTGCAATTCGAAATTCACTACAAACGCTTTCTGATGCCGACCATTCGCGGCGCGGAGGAGGGCAGCAAGAAGCGCTATGCCGGTCTCGTCACCCGCGCTGACGGCAACGATGAAATGGTCTACAAAGGCCTGGAAACCGTGCGCACCGACTGGTCGCTGTTGGCCCGGCAATTTCAGCAGGAACTATACGAGCGGATCTTCCAGCGCAAGCCGTATCAAGACTACGTACGCGACTACGTGCGCAAAACCCTCGCCGGTGAATTCGACGAGCGACTGGTCTACCGCAAGCGCCTGCGCCGCACACTCGACGATTACGAGCGCAACGTCCCGCCGCACGTGCGCGCGGCGCGCCTGGCGGACGATTACAACGCCCAGCACGGGCGCCCTCGGCAATACCAGAACGGTGGCTGGATCAGCTACGTCATCACCCTGGCCGGCCCCGAGCCGCTGGAAGTGCGCCGCGCCGCCATCGACTACGACCACTACATCACCCGGCAGCTGCAACCGGTGGCGGATGCGATTCTGCCGTTTGTCGACGACGATTTCTCAACCCTGATCGGGGGGCAACTGGGCCTGTTTTGAGTCGAGCAGCTGCAGCGTCCATTCATCGAGAATGCCGTGGAAATAGCGCTCCAGCGCCTGATTGAACAGGCTGTCGTCAGCGGTGAACTGGGCGAATAGCGTCATCGAGGAGTGAAATTTCAAGTCATCGGGATGGCCGAAAATCTCGGCGATCGAGCGTTGCTGAACATTCAATACAAGTTGCGTGCAGGTGCGCAGCCGCGCCCCGAGCAACGGATGATCCAGATAGGCTCGGGCCTCTTCGGCCGAACCGATGGCATAGCGTCGGGACATTTCGCTGCCGCCCAGCCCGGCGAACTGCGGGAAGACAAACCACATCCAGTGGCTGCGTTTGCGGCCCTCGTCGAGTTCACGCTGGACCCGTTCGAACACCGGGTCCTGGGCCTGGACAAATCGTTGCAGGTTGAAGGGGTCGTACTGATCAGTGCTTCTCATCGCGAAGCCCTCGCCAGCCGCTGGCTCAGACCATGGCCAGTCGCTGCTTGCGTTGTGGCGCTTGAAACACCTGGTCCAGCGCCGCCAGATCCCCGGCCTCCAATTGCAGCTGCGCCGCTTGTGCATTGAGTTGCACATGTTCCGGTCGCACAGCCTTGGGAATCGCAATCACACCATCCTGACGCAGAATCCACGCCAGCGAAACCTGTGCGGGAGTGACGCCATGACTAATGGCGATCTGCTTCAGCAACGGTTCAGCCAGCATCGCGCCACCCTGGCCAATCGGACAGTAGGCCATCAACGGCATGCGCTGGTGTTGGCACCACGGCAGCAGATCGAATTCGATGCCACGCTCTTCCAGGTTGTAGAGCACCTGATTGGTCGCACAGGCTGAACTGGAGAGTTCTTCGAGGTCGTCGACATCGAAATTCGACACACCCCAGCGGCCGATCTTGCCTTCTTCGCGCAGGCGTTCGAACGCTTCCACGGTTTCTTCCAGCGGATACTGGCCGCGCCAATGCAACAGATAGAGGTCGATGTAATCGGTGTCGAGCCGACGCAGGCTGCGCTCGCAAGCCTGTGGGATGCCTGTGCGGCTGGCGTTGTGCGGGTAGACCTTGCTCACCAGAAACACCTGATCGCGCAGCCCGGCGATGGCCTCGCCGACGACTGTTTCGGCACCGCCGTCGGCGTACATCTCCGCTGTATCGATCAGGGTCATGCCCAACTCAATACCCGTGCGCAGCGCCGCCACTTCACGCTTGTGCGCCGAACGGTCTTCGCCCATGCGCCAGGTGCCCTGGCCAATCACCGGCACCTGCACACCGGCCAACTCGAGAGTACGCATGCAATCCTCCTTTCTGAACGTGTCGATACCTTTTAGTGGGCAGCAGGATAGCGCAGGGGTTCCATGAGGCTCAAAACGCAAAAGATCGCAGCCTTCGGCAGCTCCTCTGCGATCTTTTGATCTTGCGCTTTTCATTTAACAATTTTTCGTTAAACACCTGCCCGGGCAAGTGCGCAAGAAGTTGCGCATTTTTCATTGTTGATTCGGTTCGAGTGACGCAGGAAGACGGTAGGTTTCGCTCAGGACCTTGATCCGCAGGGGCTTTGTGATATCTGGCATGAAGTTTGATCACTCATCGCCATTCTGACCGGCAATAGCGTCAGCCTGCTAGTGTGTTTTAAGATGCCTCGATAAAACGATGAGTGTGGATCGGCTCAAGAAATCCGCACGAGCGGGCATCGATTCCGATCCAGACTCTTCGCGTGTGCCTGAACTGAAACAGCTGGGAGCCATTGTTAGTGAGGAGCATGCCGCGGGTACGAACGCCGGTAGCGCGTAATAAGGGAATATGTGATTTCTACTGATTTTCATCAGCTTGTTCAGTTGTTTATAGAGAGGGCGGGTAATCTTCAGCCAGGTATTTTTGGGTTGAACGGCTTCTCCGGGGCGGATTTGATAAGTGCCGATTTTGAACTGATCGGCGATCCGAATGGTTTTCATTCTTTCGAGAAAGCATACGAAGTTCCTTATTTTCGTAGAAAAATAATGGTTGTTTTCAAGCAGTATTTTTTCGCGAGTGAGAGTCTGGGGGGAGGTCTTGGTATTGCAGGTGGGGTAAGGCTGACTTCGCTTTTAAGAAAGCAGCCATTTGCTACATCAACGGGGCATGTCGATACGAATCGTAAGGAGTTCTTCTTTTTCGAGGATAAAAGTGATGGGGCACTGATTTTTGACGAGAAAATCGTAATACGATTCGATCAGTGGTCCAAGCGCAATTCTTATAGGGTTTCAACGCTGGAGTGTGATTTTGATAATGCACACTTCAATGCAATAGCTAAGAAAGCGGTTCGCGAAACGCTTGAACCGTTCACTCACGATTCGATGATTAGAGATGCAAGGCAACGAGGCTGCGCACGTGCATTTAATCGTTTGATTGCAGCGCTCTAAGCCGCACTGCTGGTCAGACCTGCCATGAAGCAGTTTACGGATGACGTACCTGGTGGTGACGGTGCATAAGGTCACTGCAATGAATGTAAGGAAGCAATATGATTACCTCTGCTGAAGAGTTTGTGGCACTGCGTGGAAGTGAAGTGAAAGACGAGTACGATCGAGCCGCTATGGAAGAGGCGCCGATTTCGGTATGGCGTGAGGTGATCGAGAAATTCCCCGAGTACAGAAGATGGGTTGCGCACAATAAAACGGTGCCGGTGGAAATTCTTGAAGAGCTGTGTGTATTCGATGACGTCCGGTATTTTGTTGCTTCAAAGCGAAAGTTATCGCAAACATTGTTTGAGCGTCTTTCTCAAGACCCCAATTCTCTTGTCAGGGGGGCAATAGCTGCAAATAGAAAAGCGCCTATTGCAATCCTGGAGAAGCTGCTTGAGGACGAGAGTGAAAGCGTTGTCAGTATGGCGAGATATAATTTCGCAAGTAGGAAGCCTCAGTCATAGTTCTGTATTCAACAACCCGCCTCATCTTTAAAGGAATAAACATGAAAAAAGCCGCTTTCATTTTTGCAATCACCGCCGCTTTCGGCACCGTCAATGTTGCCCACGCGGAGGGGCCGGACGCTGCCACGCTGAAGGGGATTTACGACATGGGGCGTAACACGGCCGGCCTGATCAAGCATTGCGTTGACAAGGGCTTGCTGAAAGCTGACAGCGTGGATAACGCCAATAAAATGGTGGGGTTTGTCTCCGAGATGCCGGGTGAGATGGACAAGAGCGAAGGCGACAGGAGCGAAGCCAACGGTCGTAAGGGGGAAGTGCTGACGGAAGGTAAATACCAGAAGCTGGAAGCCAACCTGCCATCGGGTCTGACGCTCAAGCAGTGGTGCGAACAGGCGGATCAGGGCATGCGCGAGGGCTTGAAAAGCGCCGGGCTGATCGAGGGGTGATCTGACAGGTCAGATACAACAGACGCTCGCTGAACGCGAGCGTCTGTGATTTAAAGGCCCAGTAAAGAGTGGGCCTTTTTCTGTGACAGTCGACAACTGCGTCTGCGCTAGCCACGGATCGGTCAGTAATGGAAGAAGCATTTTATGATGCTGGATAGTTTGGAAAATAATGAGTTTGATCGTCTGGAAGAACAGCTGCTTGAGGCGAGTGTGTCTTATGGAGAAATGACCTGTGAGTACACTCGTTATCTATTGGGTCTTATCCAGAGAGGCAAGCTTGACGCTATTTCCAGTGCCAAATTGGAGTTGTTGCTTCCCTATCTGACGGCAGGCCTCTCGCGGGAAAGAATAGAAAGTGATGAGGCATTCCGAACGAAGCTCAAGGTTGAACTCTGGCAGATGGAGCAGCAGTACCGTAAGACGGATGAGTGTTTTGTAAATTTTGTTCGGGCTGTGCTCTATTGCTTTGGGACAGAGGAAATCTGGGAAGAGGAAGGGGATGGCGGCACACCGGTCTATCTTTATTTCCTGATCTTGAAGAGGATACTGCCGGGTCTACGGAGAGACTTCATCAGCAATTTCTACAGCTTTCTTGAGCACCGCATTTGATCCTCGCTCTGTGTGTACAGGGTCTGATTTTGCCTTAGAGCACCGGGTTAGGAGTATTGGATGGTAGACGAAGGATCTGTAGAACATATTCGCGTGTATGCCGGAAAGAACTCCAAAGGGGCGGTGTTTGAATCTTTACCCGCGAGAAAACTGGCTGAGCATACCTATGAATTGCTTTCATCACCGGGGCTGGCGTTGAATCTGGCCAGAGGCGATGTGGTTTCCCTGGAAAATTCTCAGACACACGCCGAGATACTGAGAAGGGGAGGTAATTTCTGTATTCACATCTATTCCAGCCACATTTCGCCAGAGCGTCTGGCGAGGCTGGAGGCGGACGTTGGCAACCATCTCAACGGTACCTTGGACGGCGTATACAAAGGGAATTTGACTTTGGCCATTCCCGCGAAGACCGGAATGGATAACATCGCACTGTTCTTCGACGCGTTCCGCGAGGAGACCGGGCTTCAATGGTATTACGCGAACGTTTACAAGAATATCGATGATATAGAAGACGAAACGCTTCTCTACTGGTGGCTGGGCGATGGCGCGAACAGCACAAAAAATTAATCGGCCCAGCATTGCACAGCGGACAGTAGAGGGTTTTGAGATCTGATGGAATGTTCGGGAAGATGAAGCTGACAGACTTTTACAGCAAGGTGATTGGCCAGGAACCCTATAACGATATGGGGGTGTTCTTTTCAAGCTATGAGAGTTTTGAAGAGATACCGCTTGTTTCACGATACAGCCGATTGGCGTTTTTGCAGGCGCAGATGAGCAGTGACCGAGTCTCCGATTTTCTGACCGGTCTCGCCGTATTTCTTCTGAACTCAATAAAGGCGTTGACTGCGGCGGGCGCTGATAACAAGCACTTTTATGCTGTGACTTACACCGATTTCGAAGCTCTGGAGGAGCAGGGTGTAGCGATCCCCAATATCTTTGTTTATCCAAAACCATCCTCTATTGGTTTTGTGGAGAAATTAAAGAGTGACCCCGTCGCAACGGTGTCGCGAGAGATGGAAGAAGTCAGGAGGCATTTTTCCAACTGCGGTGTAGAGACGCTCTTCGATTTCTACGAAAGCAGGTTTTATGACGTTGCCTGTGGTGAGGATATTGTCAGGGTTTTTGCCGTTCCCAAGAGCTTCGAAAACGATAGATGACGGGGGCCGCTTAGCGGCCCGGCGGGAGCAAGCTCCCTCGCCACAGATCCAGTGTGGATCTATTTTGCGGAGAACTTCAGCACCACGCTTTGGGTGTAAGTCTGCCCTGGGTCCAGACGCGTACTCGGGAAGTCCGGCTGGTTCGGCGAGTCAGGATAGTGCTGCGTCTCCAGAGTAAACGCCCCCCAATGCGGATACACCTTGCCACCCTTGCCCTTGACCGTGCCGTCGAGGAAGTTGCTGGTGTAGAACTGCACGCCCGGTTCGTTGGTAAACAGTTGCAGATGCCGGCCTGACTGCGGATCGCTGACTTCAGCGGCGACCTTGTTTACATCACCCTTGGTATCCAGCGCCCAATTGAAATCGAAGCCGCCCTGTTTTGGTTCGGCGAATTTCAACTGCGGATGATCAGCTTTTATATGCGTGCCAATCGCTGTCGGTTTGCTGAAATCCATCGGCGTGCCGGCTACCGGCGCCAGTTCGCCGGTCGGGATCAACTTGGCCGTGACGGGGGTGTAATGACTGGCATGCAGGGTCGCGACCTGTTTGAGAATGTCGCCATTTCCGGCGCCGGCCAAATTGAAGTAACTGTGGTTGGTCAGGTTGAGCACCGTCGGTTTGTCGGTGCTGGCCTTGTAGTCGATGCGCAGTTCGTTGTTGTCGGTGAGGCGATAGGTCACCTCAGTGGTGAGGTTGCCTGGAAATCCCATTTCGCCGTCCGGCGACAGATAGGTCAGGGTCACGCCGACCGAATCCTTGTCCTTGGTTTCCTGCGCTTTCCAGACTTTTTTATCGAAGCCTGATGTGCCGCCGTGCAGGGCATTGGTCTTGTCGTTCTGCGGCACTTGATAGCGCTTGCCATCGAGTTCGAACGCGCCCTCGGCGAGGCGATTGCCGAAGCGGCCGATGGTCGCGCCGAAATACGCGGTGCCTTTCTGATAGCCCTGCACATCATCGAAGCCGAGCACCACGTCGTCGAACTTGCCGTGCTTGTCCGCCACTTTCAGCGATTGCAGGGTCGCGCCGTAGGTGATGACGGTGGCTTGCATGCCATGGCTGTTGCGCAGGATGTATTGCTCGACGGGCGTGCCGTCATTGGTTTTGCCGAAGGCTGTGTGTTCGGCGCTGAGGCCCGCCGCGTTGGCGGAAAGGGTGGCGATCATCAGAGAGAGTCCGAGGCCGGAGAGCAGGTGACGGGATTGAAGCATGGTTGACCTTCCTTTTTGTTGTTGTTTTCAAATCCCGGTATAGGAGCTGCCGCAGGCCGTTCCTACATAGGGATGGTAATAGTCATGCTATTTAAGATTTGAGTGAAAATTTATAGCCGATTAAGCGTTTATTGCAATGATAAAGTCAGACTAAATGGTTGCAGAAGGTCGGGAAACACTGTGAGCACTGCACTTTTTTGCAATCGGCGGCTCTATCCATGGCCAGGATGCGGTGACTCCCGCCGCACAGGAATGTGCCTGTTCGAGAATTCATGCCGAGCGTTTTTGACCTGATCACCGTATTTTTTCGCCGACCGTGCTTGCTGCTGGTGTGTCTGTCGTCGCTGTTGTTCAGCGGTTGCAGCCATCAGGACGGCAACGGTTTCTTCAATCAGATGCGTGAAGGTCAGCCGCAGGAATTCCTGCAGACCAGCGTCGATCGCATGGCCACGATGGCGATGCGCGACAACCTCAACAGCCTCTACCGCTTGATGGGCAAGCTGTACCTGCGCAACCCCGAGGAGCTGCGCAAATCCGGTTTCCTCAATATCAACACGGCGGTGAAACAGGTGCGCCTGGCGATCGAGCAGCAACAGCCGCTGCCGGTGCTCGGCGGTCGCAAGGATCTGGCCGCGCTCAGCTATGCGATGAGCCCGGAGTTTCTCGGTGACCGGGTCGGTGCGTTCATCTATGCCATTGGCAGCATGCTGGTGACTGCCCATGGCAATCGCACCGAGTTCTACATGACCGACGCGATCAATCCGACGTTTGTGCACAACTCGGCGCGCAATATTGAGAAGGCCATGTGGATTCTGTCGCAGCGGCAGAACAAGGAAGGCCAGCCGTTGTTGTTCTCCAATGAGATCTCGGAGGAGGGCAGCAACCTGAGCTTCGCCACCGAGTTCAGCAAAATCGTCGCGCGCCTGGATTTGCTGACGCAAATGCTCGATGAGCGCTACCGGCGGATCGGTCTGAACTACGCGCAAAGCCTGCTGTTCCTGAATTTCTTGCCGGTGCAGTGAGTTCGGTTGGGGTGGCGATGCTGATCAATGCAGCACAAAACCCTGTGGGAGCTGGCTTGCCAGCGATGGCGGTGGGTCAGGCAACACAATGTCACCTGACGGGGCCTCATCGCTGGCAAGCCAGCTCCCACATTGACGGATAGCCAGTGCGGTTTTTTGTATACAATCCATCGCCGCTATTGATCAAAATGGAGCTGCACCTCTCATGACCGACCCCGCAAGCGCCGATTTCAGCCGTGTCGATCGCACCGCTCGTGCCGACAAACTGCCCTATGCCGCGTTGCTGGCGTTCGCCATGACCGGTTTCATCGCCATCCTCACCGAAACCCTGCCGGCCGGGCTGCTGCCTCAGATCGGCGCAGGGCTGAACGTCAGCGAAGTGCTCGCCGGGCAACTGGTGACGCTGTATGCGCTGGGCTCGATTGTCGCGGCGATACCCCTGACCGTTGCCACGCGCGGCTGGCCTCGGCGGCGTGTGCTGCTGATGACGGTGGGCGGGTTTCTGCTGTTCAACACCATCACTACGTTTTCCAGCCATTACGGTTTGACCCTGGCTTCGCGCTTTCTCGCCGGGATGGCGGCGGGGCTGTCGTGGGGGATCATGGCCGGGTATGCACGCGGGATCGTGCCGGTGCATCAACAGGGGCGGGCGCTGGCGATTGCCATGCTCGGCACACCAGTGGCGTTGTCGTTGGGCACGCCGGCGGGGACATGGCTGGGCAATCTGATCGGCTGGCGTGCCTCGTTCGGGATCATGTCGGCGCTGGCCCTGGTGCTGGCGGCGTGGATCGTCATCGCAGTGCCGGATCGACCGGGGCAGGCCAGTGATGAACGTCTGCCATTGCTCGAATCGTTGCGTCTGCCGGGCGTGCGGCCGGTGCTGTTCGTGGTGCTGACGTGGATGCTCGGGCACAACATTCTCTACACCTACATCTCACCGTTTCTGCTGCAGGCCGGTCTTGCGGACCGGGTCGATCTGGTGTTGCTGGTGTTCGGCCTGTGTTCGCTGGTGGGGATCTGGATCATCGGCTCGTTGGTGGATCGCTGGTTGCGCTGGCTGACGCTGATCAGTCTCGCGGTATTTGCACTAACGGCACTGGTGTTGGCGCTGATTACACCGTCAGCATTGCTCATTTATGCCTGCATGGCGGTGTGGGGCTTGTCGTTTGGTGGCTCGGCCACCTTGCTACTGACCTCGGCGGCGGACTCGGCCGGTGAGCATGTCGACGTGGTGCAAGCGATGCTCACCACCTCATGGAACGTGGCGATTGCCGGCGGCGGATTGTTTGGCGGCTTGTTGCTGGATCGGGCAGGCGCGATGTCGTTTCCGTGGGCGCTGCTGATCCTTTCGCTGATCGCCTTGGCGACGGTGTGGATCAACAAAACCCACAGCTTCAAACCTGGACGACGCCAGCATTGATTTGTCGAGCCGCACAAACATTCCCTGTGGGAGCTGGCTTGCCAGCGATTTGCGGTGAGTCAGGCAACGGATCAGCCTACTGACACAGCCCCATCGCGGGCAAGCCCGCTCCCACAAGGGATCAAGGTGAGTTCCATATGGCATAACGATAGACCGCATCGATATATGTGGTTATAAGAAAAATCGCTATGCTGCGGGCCAGTTTTTTCCTGTCGTTTTTCTGGACGTCTTAATGGATTTGGCAAATTTCGGCCTGGTGATTGCCGGGCTGGTGGTGGGTTTTATCGTCGGCATGACCGGTGTCGGCGGCGGTTCCTTGATGACGCCGATCCTGCTGTGGTTCGGCATCAACCCGGCAACAGCGGTGGGCACCGACCTGCTGTACGCGGCCATCACCAAATCCAGTGGTGTGCTCGTCCATAGAAAGAACAAGAACATCGATTGGGCCATTACCGGCTGGCTGACCCTCGGCAGCGTGCCGGCGGTGGCCATGACCCTGTGGTTCCTCAGCACCCTGCACACCGCGCCGGACGCGATGAACGCCATCATCAAGCAGGCGTTGGGCTTCGTGTTGTTCGCGACGGCGCTGGCGATTTTCTTCAAGAAGCGCCTGCTCGAATTCGCCCACAAACGCGCGGGTGGCAACTACAACCCGAGCGGTTCGCGGCTGAACGTGATGACCGTGATCACCGGTCTGATCCTCGGCACCATGGTTGCCCTGACCTCGATCGGCGCTGGCGCCCTGGGCACGGTCGCGCTGTTCATCCTCTACCCGCTGCTGCCGACCCGCCGTCTGGTCGGCACCGAAATCGCTCACGCTGTGCCGCTGACGCTGGTGGCAGGCCTTGGCCATGCGAGCATGGGCAACATGGATTGGGGCGTGCTGGGCTTTTTGCTGGTGGGTTCGTTGCCGGGTATCTGGCTCGGCAGCCACCTGACCGGGCGCATCTCCGATGAAGTGCTGCGCCCATGCCTGGCGACGATGCTGGTGTTGATCGGTTACAAATTGGCGTTTTGATGAAAGACCATGAGTGAAACCACCTTTCATTGCGATGGCCGCATCGCAATTACCGTCGAACCGCGAGAAATGCGCATGAGCCATTGGCTGTATGCGCCGCTTGTGGTTGATCAGCAGCGTCAGCAGGTGTTGCTGGATCTTGGCGAGAGCCTATGGGATTTGATCGGCACGGCGGACGAGACAGCCAGTGGCATCGACTTGCTCCTGCGCAAATATCCTGGAGATCGCGCATCGGTAATGCTGAGCGTTGATCTCGACGGCGGGGTACTCAGACTCGGCGAGCACTGCATTGAACCGTCACAATTACTGGCGGCACTCGATTTGGCACTGGGCTGAGACAAGCACCCACGCCATAGAGATTGTCTCAGTCGGCGAAAGTGTACTTCATGATCGTCACCGGCAAATCTTCGTAGACCAGATCCTCGACCACCTCCCAACCCAGCCGCGCATAAAGTGATTGCGCTGCGTCGGTGTACAGATACAACTCCCGCACACCCAGCCCCGCAGCCTCTTCAACGATTCGATTGACCAGTTGCGAAGCGATCCCGCGCCCGCGTTCTTCGGCTTTCACATAAACACCGGCCAGCCACGGCGTCAGGTCCGGGCGGGTTTTCATATCGCTGTCGATCAGTAGCGCGCCACCGAGCAACCTGCCGTCTTCAATCGCCACCACGACGCTGGGAATCGCGCCTTTGCCGCATGCCGCGCGCATGCGTTCGGTGCGCGCCTCAAGGGTGTCACCTGTCCGGAACTCACCCCACTCCTTGAAGTTGAGTTCGGCCAGTTCTTCAATCAGTTCGGGGTGATCGCAAAGATAGTCGATGTGCATGCGGGTGAACTCCGTTTCGTCGGCAGAACTGCCACCCTAATGCGCTCATGCAAGGTAATCAAATCCACGTCACGATTGCGCGCATCCGGTTGCGCAATGTCCGGGCTGACCTAAGCTTCTGACAAGGCGAAACATATTTGCCGGCTCACCCCGGAACAATCGCCACGATGCGCAATCATTAGAGCGTGGATATCAAAAGGAGATGCGCATGCTCATCAGGTCAATGACCCTGACACTCTTGCTGGCGATTGCCGGCCCCTTGTTCGCCGCTGACAACGATTCGCCGACTGCTGGAGACTTGGGCCGCGCCCGACCGCTGATCGTCATCGCGCAAAGCACCGTTGACCCCGTGTGGGTGAGCCTGAAAAAGTCGCTGGAGGACCCTGCCAGCAAAAAAGGTGTGGCCGACCGCAACATCAAGGTTTACACCATCCTCAACATGACCGGTCAGCTCGATGGCAAGGACATGGGCCAACAAGACACCATGGCGTTGCTGCGCTCGCTGAAGCTGGGTGCTGGTGCTTATCCGAAAGTCTTCCTGGTGGGCAAGGACGGCGAGACCAAACTCTCGGCATCGGGGGACGAAGCGAAATCGGTGGACCTGAAGAAAATCTTCGACACCGTTGATGCGTTGCCAGCCACTGAGAAGGACATCGCGCCCCCGTCCGTGGCGACTACACCAGCGGCCACCGAACCGGCCACGAAAGGCGCGAAGGGCGCCAAGCCGAGCAAACCGGCGAAACCGGCCAAACCACCGGAAATGCCGGATGACTGACCCTGCAACCCGTTAGATCCCTGTGGGAGCGGGCTTGCTCGCGAAAGCGTAGTGCCAATCAACACCTGCATTGGCTGACACAACAATTTCGCGAGCAAGCCCGCTCCCACATTTGAACAACCGCGTCAGTTACCAGTTGTAGCGATAGCCGACATTCACCGCCCAGGGCTGCTCGATATCGCGGCCGTTGACGTACTGCCCTTCGACATAAACATGATGATTCTGCGCCGCGGTTAGCTGCAACCCGCCACCCAGTTCCGCACGAGATCCCGGCAAACGACTGTCCAGTCTTGCACCGTTGACCCTCACCGAACTGTCCCCGGCATGCTCAGTCACCCAAGCCGCTTTCACGTAAGGTTTCAGTCGTAGGCCTTGGTCCAGTTGCAGTTCCCGACCGAACTGCCCACCCACACGGCTCTGCACCGAGGACATTGCCTCCTGTTTGACGTCCAGGCCATTACTGGCGGTGTACCGGCCGCCACTGATCCGCGCCACATCCAGCCCGGCTTGCGGCTCGACGAACCAGCCCTGACCCAGATCGATGACCTTGCCAACCTGCGCCTGGGCACTGAGCGCATGGCTGTCGTAATGCGCCTTGACCGAATCGCCAAGGTTGCTGGTGATCTTGATTTCGTTGTCGAACCGCGAGTATTTCAGCGCGCCGTCCACATAAACGCCGCCGCGATCCTGGTAATTGGCATAACCGCCTAACGTTGTGCTGTCGACAGTGCCTTTACTGCGTTCGCCGAAATCCTGCCGGCCCTGACCCTGACCGAACAAGCCGCCCACGTACAAGTTGCCATGGTCGAGGGCGAACCCCTTGTCGGCGCCGATTTCGACACCGTTGACCTGCTGACGGAAGGCACGGCTGCTGCCGGTGTCGATGCGTTGCTCGGTGCCGTAACCGCGAGTCCATACGCCACCCTGGTCCTGACCTGAGCGCAGATCGGCAAAATGTTGTTGCATGCTGTTGTTCTGCACGCCGAGTAATGCTGCTGCAGCGGCTTGCCCAGCCACGGCGGCATTGGCGCCTTTGCTCAAGCTGTCGGCCTGCTTGATGGGGGGCGCAATAGCTGTGGGCGTCGGCAGGATTACGGGCGGTGGCACCACCAGCGGCTCGGGATTGCTGATGGGTGCAGGCGTCTGCGGCTCCTCGATATCCGGCGTGCTGACCGACGGCTTGGCCAGATACCAGTCATCGCCCTGTTTTTGCAGCGAATAACGATAGGCTCCGGCATCCACCGTATTGCCGTAGAGCTGGAAATCACCACGGCCGTCGTTGCCGTCGACCAGCAGTAATGCTTGTTGCGCAGCGCTGGGGACATTCCCCGAGTCGGCGACGACCAACGTCTGCAGATCGCTGATCGGGCCTTGCACCTTGAGCAGATCCCCGCGCAATGAAGCCAGGTCAGTGTTCATCAGAAAAGTGCCGTTGCCGTTCAACGGCCCGTCGATGTTCAAGGTGTGGAAGGTGCCGGTGATTGCGGGGTCGGCAAACTCAACCTGGCCGTCGATCCGGTTGGCACCGCGCAACGTTGCATCGCCCTTGAGTTGCAGGACCCCGCCGCTGTTCAGCGTGGTATCCGACGCACCGGCACCCGCCCCGAGGACCATCAGGCCACCGCGATTCACCGTGGTATTGAACACCCCCGTGCCAGCGACGCTGGCGAGAGTCCCGCCGTGATTGACGACGGTGTCGCGGGACGAAGCCTGGTCGGCGAGTGACACCGTGCCAGCCTGATTGATCGTGGTCTGTTGCAGGCTGCCGGACATGTAGGCCGTCAACCCGGCGTTGGCGATGCGGGTGTTCTTGGCCGTGGCATCCCAGTAGACGTACATCGTGCCGCCGTCGAGTGCGGTATCGCTGACCTCGGCGTTTCCTGCCACTTCAAAATTGCCGTTGATCACACGGGTGGTCAGCGCTGTGGCGGAACCGGCGACCACCATCAGGCCATTCTCGACAACGCTGTTGTCGACTTGCCCATCGTCGAGAACTTGCAGTGTGCCAGTGCCCTTTACCGTGGTGCCGGTCGCCGTGCCCGCATCCAGAATCTGCAGGGTGCCAAGCCTGACGCTGCTGTCGCTCAGTTGCCCGCCAGTGCCGACGGCGAACCAGCTGCCATCGTCGACCATCACATGGCTCTGCGGCATGGTCAGACACGTCGTCGTATCACAACTGGCGGCACTGGCCGACATCGGCGTGGCCCCCATGATCAGCAACGCGCCCGACACCGAAACCCGAGAAAAACGCACACCCAACGCAAACATGATGATCCGCCGACAACAGGGAGAAGAGGCGGCGAATTTTGCGCAGGAGCAGGGATGGCGTAACGCTGAGGCTTCCCAAGTTTTTGTAGGAATTGTCCTACACAAAACTCCGTGGGGGCTGTCGAGTGAAACGCGGCTGCGATCTGTTGATCCTGATCTTCCAAATCAGTCGCCGCAGTCGGATAGACCGTCAAGAGCCGCCTGCAAATGCGCTTGCAGGCGTTTCATCTGCTGCACGAAGGCTTCGAACAGGCAATGCGCCTCCTGACGTGTGGTGGTCGATTCGCACACCGCTTCCAACTGCTCGCACGCCGTGATCAGCGACGCCGCGTGGATAATCCGCGCACTGCCGAGAATCTTGTGACAGCAGCGTGCCATCCCATGGAAGTCGCCAGCGGCGAACAACGCCTGCATCGTTTCGAAATCTTCCTGTTGGGTACGCACCACGGTCACCAGCAACTGCCGGGTCAGTGCTGCGTCGCCGCCGGTGATGTCGCTGACCTTCGACAGGTCAAAGCACGGCGCGCTCGCTTGCCGGGTCTGCTCGACATCGTGCAGATAGCGTTCCAGCACGCGGCGGGTCAGCGGTTTGAACAGGCAAGCGTTCATGCCGGCGTCGAGGCAACGCTGGATTTCCTGCGCCTGGGCATTCGCCGTCAACCCGACAACATGGGTGGGGGTGCGGCCCTCGGCGGCTTCAATGGCGCGCAGACGGCGGGTCATCTTGTCGCCGTTGAGCAGTGGCATGTTGCAGTCGGTGATCAGATAATCGAAAACCCCTTCACCCCACAGCCGCAGCCCTTCGAGGCCGTTTTCGGCGCTGGTCACACGCTGTCCCAATGACTCTAGCTGGCGCTGCAGAACCACCCGATTGAATTCGTGATCCTCGACGATCAGTACCTGGCGCGACGGCAGTGGCGGCAGATTCTCCTGCTCGATGGGCCGGGTCGATGGCTCATCGGGCAAACGCTGCAGCGTCAGGCTCAAGATGAACTGCGAACCTTGCCCAAGCTGACTCTCGCAGGTCAGTTGGCCACCCATCAGCGCAGTCAGTTGCTGACAGATCGACAGCCCCAGTCCGGTGCCGATCTGCACCTCGCTGTCATTGTTATCGAATTGCGTGTAGGGCTTGAACAGGCGCAGGCGCTGCTGTTCGTCCATGCCGATGCCGGTGTCGCTGACCTTCAGGCGCAACTGCACCCGTTCGCCATCGGGCACCAGACTCAGTTCTACCGTGACCGTGCCTTGCGGGGTGAACTTGATCGCGTTGCTGAGCAGGTTTGAAAGAATCTGGCGAAAGCGCAGCGAGTCGAGTTCCACCGCAGTATCGGCATTGTTGGCGGTCAATGTCAGCTCAACGTTTTTCTGTTGCGCGAGGCTGGCGAAACCCTGCACCACGGTGCGCGCCACGCGTTCGGGATAGCAGCGGCTGTTGCGCAGTTCGAGCTGGCCGGCTTCGATCTTGCTCAGGTCGAGGATCTCGCCGATCAACTCCATCATGCCGCCGGCGGATTTCTGCGCGATGTCGATCAGCTCTGCATCCCGGGAGCGTTCGGGGTGGCGATGGCGCAGCAGTTCGAGCACGCCCACCAGGGCGCTCATCGGCGTACGGATTTCATGGCTCATCACTGCCAGAAAATGGCTCTTGCCACGGTTGGCCGCCTCGGCGTGCTGCTTGGCTTGCAGCAGGGCGTTTTGCAAATGCAGCTGTTCGGTGAGGTCGATCCAGCCACCGATCACCCCGGTCATGTTGCAGTCGGAATCCCGGTAGGGCAGGGCCCAGTGGTAGATATGGTAGGTCGTGCCCTTGACGGTCATGGCGAAGGTGTCGAATGACGGCTCGCCGCTTTCCAGCGTGGTGCGGTGGATGCGCTTGTAGCTGTGCGCGGTTTCGAGCGGGAGGATGTCCGCCTCGATCAAGCCCTTGTTCAGCACCCGCTCAAGCGCCACGTCCATCACTTGCAGATAGGCGCGGTTGCACGTCTGCAGCAAGCCTTTGCGGTTGCGGACATAGATCGGATGCGGCGTGCCGTCGACCAGCACCTGCATGAACAGCAACTGGTCGCTCAAGGCTTTTTGCGCCTTGAGCCGCTCGGCGATTTGCCGACGCAAACCAAGGTTCCACGCGACAATCCCCAGCAGTACCGTCAGCAATAACAACAGCGCCCGCACAATCCAGTTTTTGTAAGTGCGCCAGCCGTCCTCGCTGCCTTGCGGATTCTGCCAGCGGTTGGCGAGTTCGTTGTATTCGTCGGGTGGGATGTCGAGCAAGGCTTTGTCGAGAATCGACACCAGGGTCGAGTTCTGTTTGCCGGTGGCAAACGCCAGCAGTGCCGGCTGTGAGCCCAGCACCGAATCGATCTGCAAGCGCCCGCGAAAGTTGCGGTCGATCAGATACGCAGCGCCCATTTGCGGCTGGATCACTCCCTCGACCTGACCTTCGGCGAGCAGTTCGTAGGTTTCAATCGCGGTGTCGACTTCCACCCGGCGGATGTTCGGCCATTCGCGCTCCAGCCAGTTGGCCGCAGAAGACCCCTTGATGATCGCCACTGACTGACCTTCGAGCCCGGCCAGCCCTTCGTGCTCGGGGCGTACGCGGGTGACCAGGACAAACGGATTGATCATGTACGAACGGGAAAACGCCAGATCCTGTTCGCGGCGTTCGCTGTAGGTCAGCGCGGCGATCAGGCTGACCGGGTCGCGCTGGGCGCGGCGGGTCATGGCCTCGATCGAGGTGACTTTCCTCGGCTGGAACACCAGGCCGGTGCGATCGTTGATCAACTCCAGCAGGTCGGCGGCCATACCTCTCATTTCGCCGGATTCGCTGAAGAAACTGAACGGCGAATAGCGATCGGTGGCCATCACATCGATCTGCGGATGATCCTTGATCCATTGCTGTTCGGCTGCAGTCAGCTGCAAGCGGCTGTAACCGAGTTTCGGATTGGCGCCGATGCCCCAGCGCCCGGCAATGTCCTCGCGCTCGCGCAGGGAAATCTTCGCCAGCACGCTGTTGATCAGATTGAGCAATTGCACCTGATCGCGGCGCACGGCGAAGCTGAAACCCAGCCCTTCGGAGTCGCGCTGAATGGTCTGCTTCAGGCTCTGCTGATAATTGCGTTCGAGCAGATACTGCGCGGAAATCGCATCGGTCAGCAGCACATTGCCTTCGCCGTACGCCACTCGGCCCAAGCCATGTTGAGTCGATTCGACGGCCTCACGCGGGTGATCGGGAAACAGCGCGGCCATGCGGCTCTCGACCATCCAGTCGGGATCGAACAGCACAGTGGTGCCTGGCGGCAGTCGGTCGTTGGGCCAATGGGTGCCGAAACGGCTGACCAAAACCGCTTGATCGTAGGCATAGGGCGCGCTCATGCGCAGATCGTTGTAGGCCGTTTCGAGGTGATTGATGCGTGGCACCAAATCGATGTCACCCCGTTGCAGCGCGGCGAGGGCGTCGGCCTGATTGGCAAAATGCTCGACTTCGACGCGTAGGCCCAAAGCGCCAACGAGGATATTGAGATAGTCCGCCGACAGGCCTTCGTAGTCGTTGCGATTGGCGGTGATGTCCAGCGGTGGCCGATCCGGTGAATACACCCCGGCACGCAGTACGGCTTTGTGCGTGAGCCATTGCTGTTGGGCACTGCTCAGGGGCAGTTGGACTTGAGGGGCGGGCACGCGGCTGATCAGCGTCAGAGGTTCGGCGCTGGTCGCCAGTGCCAGCAAAGACAGAAGAAAAACGCTGAGCAGTTGCCCGAAACGGCTCATGGTTCAGACCAGATCGTTGCGTTTGGCGAAGTCGATCAGCTCAAGCAGTGTGCTCGCGTTGAGTTTTTGCATCAGACGGGTTTTGTAAGTGCTGACGGTCTTGTTGCTGAGCAGCATGTCATCGGCGATCTGTTTGTTGCTCTTGCCTTGAGCCAGACCGTGTAACACCTTGAGTTCGCGGCGGGTGATGTTGTCGAGCAGTTGCGCATCGTTTTGCGCGTAGTCGCTGTGGCGTACCGAACTGAGCGCGCCGACCGGAAACCAGCTCTTGCCGCTGGCCACAGCTTTGAGCGCCGTGACAATCTCCGCCGGGTCATCGCCCTTCGACAGAAACCCGGCAACCCCGGCGCGCAGACATTGCGCCGCATAAGCCTGACTCTTCAACCCGGTGTGGACCAACACATGGGCCGTACTGCCACCGATGCGCAAGCGGTCAATCACCGCCATGCCGTCCAGTTGCGGAATATCGAGGTCGAGCACGATCGCGTCGGGTTTGAGTTCGAACGCCTTGCTCAACGCCTCCACCCCGTTGTCGCACTCGCCGACCACCTCGTGACCTTCACGGGCCAGAATCATCCCGATTGCCATGCGTACGACCGCGTGATCATCGACCAGCAACACTTTCATCGATCAGCCCTCATGCCCTGTTTCAGCATAGTCCGCACGCCTTGAACGGCGCGGCGGATCAGATGCGTGGCCAAGGGCTGCGAAAAAAGAGCGCGATCCTACAAGGTTTGTGGGGGGATGCAAGGCTGGAAGCCACGCAAGCTCCCCAGCAGAAGTGCGCTTGCTCGCATTAAGGCCGGGAGCAATCGCTAAAAATGCGGAACTGACTAACCACCGATCGGTTTAATCAGGATTCTGATCATCAAGAAGATAAACCAGCGCTTCGTTGGCTTCGGCGATGATCAAGGGCGAATGCGTGGTCAACACGAACTGGCAATGGGGAAAGGTCGCGGTCAATTGCGCAATCAGACTAAGTTGGCATTGCGGATCGATGTGCAACTCGACTTCGTCGATCAGAACAATACCGTCACCGTGCAGCGGATTGTTCATTGACGGATTCATCATCGCCAGACGGCTGGCGATATCACCCACCAGCGCGATCATCGACTGTTCGCCTAGCGAGAGCTGCGTGACATTGAGTGTTGCGCCATGGTTATCGACTGACATATGCAGATGGGGTTTGCGTTGCACACGCAGGTTGGAAAGATGTGGCATGAACGCGGCGATGGCCGAACGAACGGCGTTCAACTGGCGGTCGCGGGCGGAGGCTTTCATCTCGGCGAGCGCTGTATAGACGTCGCTGTCGGCACCGAATTTTTCTAGGATTTCAGCCAGTGCGGTCTCGGAAATCCCGTCCTCGTTTTCGCAGTCTTCACGTTCACGAAACCATTTAAAAAAACTGCGAAAGTCGACGCCACCGTTAAAATTGATGTCGTAGCCGTCGAGTTGATCGAAGGTCTGCCTGCCGCTGGTTTTCAGTGAGATGTCCAGAGCGCTACGTTCGGCAGGGTAAAAAGCGATCAGTGGAAGCGAGGCGTTATCGTTGGCGGTGAGTTGAGTGCGGTAGTGATCTGCAAGCAGCCTGACGTCGGTTAGAGATTCGCGGGCGGAGACTGGGCCTTGTCGACTGCGAGCGCTGCCCCATACGAACACTTCGTTTTCGGAGTTGGCATCGCCAAGAGAGGCTCGCGGGTGTGAGAAGTCGGTGATGCCAATTGAAACGACAGCTCCGGGGGCACCATTACTGATGTCGTCATCGACAAGGTATTTCCCACTGCCCTTGTTTGAGCGAATTTTCGCAATCAGCCAGCTCAGGCAAATGTTCAGGGATTTCAAAACGGTGGTTTTTCCGGCACCGTTGTTTCCAATCAATACCGTGATGTTCGAAGGGTGTGTTGCGGTAGGGGCTAGCCGAATGTCCAGATCGCCAAAACGACCAACGTTCGAGAGTTTGAAGCTTTTGATTTCCATCCCGGGACCTCTTGAGCCTTAACCGAGTTGCATGAGGTGTCGTGCATCGTCATGACGCCATAGGTTGATTCGACGCGAGTTTAGAGGCAACCCATTCATTCGCTAACGCAAAGTCGTTGCAGCATATTCCTACAGAAATGTCTGAGGCAAAGGCCTGCGTCTGCCGTGGATTTTTCCTGCAAGACGCGGCGGCGTTGGTGAACTGGTGCGCTGGGGGGCAGGGGAATACCCTTCTTTGGCCGCTGAAAAAAACAGTGGTCGGATGTGGAAGTCCGGGATGGTCGTGAGCGCATGTGCGCCTGTAAACACATGTTGGTGTTTTTTATGCCAACATTGTTTGCTTATGGCAGCTATGCGCAGGAGCACTCACGAGTGCACCGGGTTCCTCGGCCTCACCCGGACTTCCACACCTGCGCAAAGCTGCCACCCTCTCGTGGAAGTGAGTTCGGCAGTTTTTTCTTCAATGTACTGAGGTCTTCACTCATGAAAAAACACACACCGAATCCCCCCGAATCCTCAACCGGTTCAGGATCCTTCGACTCCCGCAACAATCGCCTCCGCGACCCTAATCACCCCGATCCCGTCAGCTACGTCTTCACCCTCCGCCCCGATATCGACACCCCCACCCTGTTAACCCACGCCTGCGAAACCCTAGCCTCACTCAATGTTCTGACCACCGACATGGCCTGCAAGCTGAACGATTCCCAGCGCAGCCTCGCCTTGGCGGTCCAGCAACTGGCCGTGATCGGCGAGTTGCTGGTCAACCGCGCACTGGACAATTTCGACCCGCTGCACATCGCAACTCAACATTGAACACGGAGGTTCAACCATGGCGCGCTACATTCCCATCACCGGTATCGACTGCAAGATTCCATGCCTGCTGATCGACAGCGAAGCCCCCATCGACGTGTTGCACGGCACGGCGGCGTATCGCTTGCGCTGCGTGACGCAGTTGCTGGAAACCTTGGCGCTGGAAGAGGGCAAGGGACACGATGCCTTGCTCTTGCAGGATTTCGCCCGGGTGTTGGCGATTCCGTTGCGTGACAGTTGTGACTTGATGGATGTCATCGGGTGGCGGTTGCAGGCGCAGCTTTAAGCGCTGAAACAAAATGGGCGACCTCAAGAGGTCGCCCATTTTTTTTGTGAGTAGAGAACCCTGTGGTGAGGGGATAAATCCCCTCACCACAGCTTTGTGTCAGTCCTTCAGAGCGCTGAAGATTTCATGCGCAATCTTCACCCGTTCCGCATTCGGGTAATTCTTGTTGGCCAGGATCACGATGCCCAGATCCTTCGACGGCACAAACGCCACGTACGCGCCAAAACCTCCGGTCGCGCCGGTTTTGTTGTACAGCACATTGGCCGGTTCAGGCTGTGGCGGATTCAGCCAATTGGCCTTGTGCGCGTCCGTCACCATCTTTGTCGAGTTGCCGGCCTGCAGTTTGCTCAGGCTGATCGGGTAGGCATAGCGCTCCCAGCCCAGGCCTTGGGTCATGTCGCCCACGCTGTAGTAACCGGTGTGGGTCGCGGCGACGGCGTTTTGCAGCGGCTGTTGCAGGCTCGCGGGTTTCAGGTTGGCTTCGACGTACCGGAGCATGTCCGCCGCGCTGGTTTTGATGCCGTAGGCTTCGGAATCCAATGCTCCCGGACTCACGCGAACCGGTTGATCCTGCTTGTCATATCCCTTGGCATACAGGTGCTCTTCGGATGCGGGCACTTGAATGTAGGTGTGTTTGAGGCCCAGTTTCGGCAGCAGGGTTTCGCTCATGGCCTGATCAAACGGCTGGCCAAGGCTCTTTGCCGTCAGGTAACCGAACAAACCCAGGCTCGGATTGGAATACTGACGATGACTACCTGGCGGATAAGCCGGTTTCCATTGTTGGTAATAGCCGAGCATCTTGTCCGCCGAATCCGCCTCTGCGGGGAATTGCAGCGGCAAACCGCCGGCGCTGTAGGTGCCCAGTTGCAGCGCGCTGATGTTGTCGAAGGCACTGTCTTTGAGTTCCGGCCAGAGTTGGCTGGCCTTGGTCGACAGGTCCAGTTTGCCCGTCGCCTGGGCGTAGCCGGCGAGCGTTGCGGTGAAGGTTTTGCTCACCGAGCCAATTTCAAACAGGGTGTTTTCGCTGACTTTCTGCCCGGTGTCCTTAGCGGCGACGCCGTAGTTAAAGTAATGCGCCTTACCGTTGACGGTCAGGGCGATGGCCAGGCCAGGAATGTTCTGTTGTTGCATCACGGGCGTGACAGCAGTGTTGACCACTGCTTGCAGTTGTTCGTCGGTTTGCGGTGCGGCAACGCAGGCAGCGGCGCCGAAGAACAGGCCGAAAGCGCTGCGGGAAATGACTTTGCTTGGGTTGATGAATGACATGAGTGAACCACTCTCCATGAGTGTTGATGGCGTTATCCCGCTAGACTGCGGGCAATTGAAACGTCAGGTGGCTGATCAGCGCCGACAATTTAGGCAGTCTGGCATTCATCGACAAACGATGAAAACTCGGATGAGCCATTAGAAAAATTGAGGGCTGGGCATGATTCGACCGCAATTGCCGCTCAACGCACTGCGCGCTTTCGAGGCATCGGCGCGTCATTTGAGCTTCACCCGCGCTGCTGTGGAACTGTGCGTGACCCAGGCCGCCGTCAGCCATCAGGTCAAAAGCCTTGAAGCGCAGCTCAGCGTAACCCTGTTCAAACGCCTGCCCCGCGGGCTGATGCTGACCAGTGAAGGCGAAACCTTGTTGCCGGTGTTGAGCACTTCGTTTGACCACATCGCGCAGATTCTTGAGCGCCTTGCCGGGGGACAGTACCGCGAGATGTTGACTGTTGGTGCGGTCGGCACGTTCGCCGTGGGTTGGCTGTTGCCGAGGCTGGCGGACTTTCGATTGAAACATCCGCTCATAGATTTGCGGCTGTCAACTAATAACAACCGGGTGGATGTTGCCGCTGAAGGGCTGGATTACGCGATCCGCTTCGGCGCTGGCGCCTGGCATGGTATCGAAGCGACGCGGTTGCTCGACGCGCCGTTGTCGGTGTTGTGCGTGCCGGAAATCGCCCGGCAATTGCACACGCCCGGGGACCTGTTGCAGCAGACCTTGCTGCGTTCCTATCGCACTGATGAATGGCCGGAGTGGTTTCAGGCGGCGGGTTTGGCGACCCAGGCAGCGCCGCCACAGAGCATCGTCTTCGACTCGTCACTGGCAATGATGGAAGCGGCGTTGCAGGGCGGCGGGGTGGCATTGGCGCCGCCGCTGATGTTCGCCCGGCAATTGGCGGCCGATGCGATTTGCCAGCCGTTTGCCGTCGAGATCACCACGGGCAGTTATTGGCTGACGCGATTGCAGTCGCGGCCGGAGAGCGCGGCGATGCTCGCGTTCAAAAACTGGCTGCTGCAAATCTCAGGGCCGCCTTGAACCCTGTGGGAGCGGCCTTGCCCGCGATAGCGTCAGGTCTGTCGACATTTATTTGGCTGATCCACCGCCATCGCTGGCAAGCCAGCTCCCACAGGGACGGTGGAGTTTGCATCGAAAGCGTCAGCGCACCAGACACGGCCGCTTGTTATCGAACTTCCACCCGGGAATCAAAAACTGCATCGCCACGCTGTCATCCCGCGCGCCCAGGCCCATGCCTTTATACAGTTCGTGGGCATTGGCCAACTGGTCCATGTCCAGTTCGACGCCCAGCCCCGGTTTTTGCGGCACTTGCACGCAACCGTCGACGATTTGCAGCGGCGCTTTGGTCAGGCGCTGGCCGTCCTGCCAGATCCAGTGGGTGTCGATGGCGGTAATTTCACCCGGTGCAGCCGCTGCGACGTGGGTGAACATGGCCAGGGAAATATCGAAGTGATTGTTGGAGTGCGAGCCCCAGGTCAGGCCCCACTCATGGCACATCTGCGCGACGCGCACCGACCCCTGCATGGTCCAGAAATGCGGGTCGGCCAACGGGATGTCGACAGACTGCAACTGGATCGCGTGACCCATCTCGCGCCAGTCGGTGGCGATCATGTTGGTGGCGGTTTTCAGCCCGGTGGCGCGGCGGAATTCGGCCATCACTTCGCGGCCGGAATAACCGTTTTCCGCACCGCACGGGTCTTCTGCGTAAGCCAGCACATGATGCTGATTACGGCACAGACGAATCGCCTCCTTCAGTGACCATGCACCATTCGGATCGAGGGTAATCCGCGCCTCCGGGAAGCGCTCGGCCAGTGCCGTCACCGCTTCGATTTCGGCATCGCCACTGAGGACGCCGCCCTTAAGTTTGAAGTCCTTGAAGCCGTACTTCGCATGCGCGGCCTCAGCCAGACGTACTACGGCTTCGGCGGTCATGGCCTTCTCGTGACGCAGGCGAAACCAGTCATTATCCGCATCCGGTTCGCTGCGATAGGCGAGGTCGGTTTCGCGTTGATCGCCGATATAAAACAGATAGCCGAGCATTTTCACTTGATCACGCTGCTGACCTTCGCCGAGCAGCGCCGCGACCGGTACGTCGAGGTGCTGGCCGAGCAGGTCGAGCAGGGCGGCTTCGAGGCCGGTGACCGCGTGGATGGTGATGCGCAGGTCGAAGGTTTGCAGGCCACGGCCGCCGGCGTCGCGGTCGGCGAAGGTCTGACGCACTTGGTTGAGGATCTTTTGATACGTGCCGATCGGGCTGCCGATCACCAGGCTGCGTGCGTCTTCCAGGGTCTGGCGAATACGTTCGCCTCCGGGCACCTCGCCGACGCCGGTGTGGCCGGCGTTGTCCTTGAGAATGACAATGTTGCGGGTGAAGAAAGGTCCGTGGGCGCCGCTGAGGTTGAGCAGCATGCCGTCGTGACCGGCCACCGGGACGACTTGCATGGCGGTAATGATCGGGGCTTTGGCGGTGTCGTGTGCGTTCATTGTTTTTATCCCTGGAAACGGAAAGTCAGGCGTGTTTCGGCGCGGCGTCGGCCACGGCGATGGCGGGTGCGGGTTTCGTTGTAGTCCGTGCGAAGAACACGATGATTGCAGCGATGATCGAGGTCGCGGCCAGGCCATAGAGCCCGCCCTGAATCGAGCCGGTGTGTTGTTCGAGCAGGCCGAACGTGGTCGGCGCAACGAAGCCGCCGAGGTTGCCCACCGAGTTGATCAAGGCGATGACTGCGGCGGCGATGCGCGCATCCAGATACGCCTGGGGAATCGGCCAGAACAGCGACGAGGCGGATTTGAAACCCAGCGCCGCAAAGCAGATCGCGACGAAGGCGAAGATCGGCCCGCCGGTGGTGGACATGAACATCCCCGCCGCAGCGATCAACAGGGCGGTGGCGACCCATGCCTGCTGGTGTTTCCACTTGGCCGAGAACGTGGCGAAGGCATACATGCCGACAATCGACAGCAGCCACGGGATCGAATTGAACAAGCCGACCTGGAAGTCGCTCATCTCGCCCATCTTCTTGATGATGCTCGGCAGCCAGAAGGTCGCGGCGTAGATCGTCAGTTGAATGAAAAAGTAGATCAGGCAGAACAGAATGATCTGGCGGTCCTTGAGCAGTTTGCCCATCGATGGCCGGATCGGTGTGGCGGCCTCGCGGGCCTTCTGTTCGTCGTCGATGGCCGTGACCAGCGCATCCTGTTCGGCGCGGGTCAGCCATTTTGCGTCGTGGGGTTTGGCGTCGAGCCAGAACCAGACGAACACGCACAGGCACACCGAAAACATCCCCTCAATGAAATACATCCATTGCCAGCCGTGCAGGCCCAGACCTTCGATTTGCAGGAGCAGCCCGGACAGCGGGCCCGAGATCAGCGACGCCACGGCCGAACCACTGAGGAAGATCGCAATGGCTTTGCCGCGTTCCACGCCTGGCAGCCAACGGGTGAAGTAATAAATCACCCCGGGAAAGAACCCGGCTTCGGCCACGCCGAGCAGAAAGCGCAGAACGTAGAAATGGGTTTCGTTCTGGATGAACGCCATGCCGGCGGCGACCAGTCCCCAGGTGAGCATGATGCGAGTCAGCCAGATGCGTGCGCCGACTTTCTGCAAAAGCATGTTGGAGGGCACTTCGAACAGCGCGTAACCGATGAAGAACAGGCCGGCGCCGAAGCCGTAAGCGGCGGCGCCGATGCCCAGGTCGTGTTCCATGTGGGTGCGGACGAAACCGATGTTCACCCGGTCAATGTAATTGACGATGAACATGATCACGAAGAGCGGCAGGACGTGGCGTTTGACTTTCGAGATGGCGGACGCCAGCGTTGAATCAACGCCCTCGTTCATCCCGGAGACGGAGGTTTTCACTTGGTTTTCTCCCACTGATTATTTTTATGCGGGGTAGGTCTGTGTGTTGCGATGTTGATAGACATCATACAACCTGATTTTTTTGTCCTACAAGTGGGGAGGACCGATTAATTTCCTCTGATGGGAATTGTTTTTATGCTATTTCGGGTTTTGTTCGCGGTTTTATTGGTCGGAATGGCGAAATGATGTAGTTGCTTATCGCTTGGTTCTCGCTGTTTGGAATTGGAGGGCGTACTGAGGAAATCGATAAGCATTGAATGTTGTCATACAAGTTCAATGACGTTCCTAGCTAGAATCAAGCTTGTCAGCCACCCGCTCAGTGCTACGATCCGCAAGCCCCCTCACCGGAACCGACCATGCAAGAAGACCTCGACGCTCCCGCCCGAAAACGCGTGCACAACCTCGCGCATGATCTGGTGGAAAAACTCACTCAAAGCATCCTGCTCGGGCAGATGTCGCCCGGCGACAAGCTGCCGTCGGAAAACGCCATCGTTCAGGAGCACGGAGTCAGCCGCACGGTGGTGCGCGAGGCGATTTCCAAATTGCAGGCTTCGGGGTTGGTCGAGACGCGCCACGGCATTGGCACGTTCGTCATTGAGCGTGCACCGGAGCAGGGGCTACGTCTGAATGTGGATACGGCGCTGGGGGTGCGCAGCATTCTCGAATTGCGCATGGGCCTGGAAACGCAGGCCGCTGCACTGGCTGCACAGCGACGCAGCGAACAGCAATTGCTGCAGATGCGTCAGGCGCTCGACGACTATCAACGGCTGCTGGCCAACAACGACAGTTGCGTCGAGGCGGACCGGCGCTTTCATCTGCTGATCGCTGAGGCCACCGGCAACGTCTGCTTCAGCGAGATCATGCAGCAACTGGGCAGCGCGATGATTCCCCGTGCACGGGTCAATGCCGTCGAACGGGGCGCGGCGGACTTGAGCAAACTGGGGCAATTGGCGAACCTTGAGCACGAGGCGATTCTGAATGCGATCAAGCGCCAGGATCCGGATGCGGCGCGTGCCGCCATGTGGCTGCACCTGAGCAACAGCCGTGACCGCTTCATTGCACAAGGCTGATCGCCGTTGGTCCGTTCGATAGCACGGCTCACACAGGCGGGATTCCAACCTGTACGGCCCGGGTTTTCCGGACCTCCCTGGTGAGGTGCGTCATGGCTAACGATTTGCTGTTTCAGGGTGGGGTTCTCCCCACCGACCCGACCCGGCCGCTGCCTGGCACGGATGAGCCGACACTGGCCGATCACGATGTGCCGCCGGGGATGGCTCCGGGGCGTGATCTGTTGAGCGATGCTGACCGGCCGGAAGACTGGAAGGGTCCGGCGGCGGATGACGATGTGCCGCCGGCAGATGAACCGACGCCGTTGTCGGATGACAGGCGCTGATCAGCGTCTGGTTTACCTGATGTGTTGTCTGCATCGGCCTCATCGCTGGCAAGCCAGCTCCCACACTTATGCGGGAGTACTCGGCAGTTATATACACTCCTGAACTCTGTGGGTGTACATGACTGCCATGTACACCTTTGAACCCTGTGGGAGCTGGCTTGCCAGCGATGGCGGCATTAGCCTCGGCACAGTCCTGGATCAAACTCCAGCCGTCCGCCCCAGCAAAATCCGCCGCTCCAGATTCAGTGCCAAGACACTGATCAGCACCACCGCTGAGCCGACCAGCACCATCATGCTCGGCCGCTCGCCCAATCCCACCGAAGCAATAGCCATCGCCGTCGGCGGAATCAGGTACAGCGTCATGGCAGCCCGGCTCAAATCCACGTGCCTGAGCACAAAACCCCAAGCCAGATAAGCCAGTGCACTGGGAAAAATCCCCAGCGCCAACACCGCCCATTGCACTCGCAACGGGGCTTTCATCACGGTCTCGCTCAATCCCGGTAAATAAACCATCAGCAACAACGTCCCTGACCACACCGCGTAGCACACCAGGCTCAAGCCGTCATAGCGGCGGGCATGGTGCTTTTGCAGGGCGAAATAAATGCTCCACGACAGCGCCGCCAGCAGGATCAACAAGCCATGCGCGTCCATTTCGCCGAGGCCGCTATCGCCACTGACCACAATCACCACGCCGACCAGCCCGAGCAACACACAACCCCAACGCCAGGCGCTGACCTGATCCTTGAACACGAACCGCGCGAGCAACGTGCTGAACAACGGACTCGATTGCGCCAGCACACTCGACGCCCCGGCACTGACACTTTGCTGGCCGATGTTCAGCGCGACGTGATGCAGGCTGACCGCAAAAAAGCCCAAGGCGAACAGCAGCGGCACATCGTTCCTGCGCGGCAGGCGAATGCCTTTGAACGCCGCGATGACCGCCATGAACACGGATGCCAGCAGAAACCTCATCAGCGCCAGATGCCCGGGATCATACGCTTGCAGGCCGACGTGAATGCCGGTCGGCGAATAGGCCCAGCAGCCGACGACGAAAGCCATGGCCAGAACAATTTTCACGGAAGAGGGAGGCTGCATGATTGAGGCACCGAGGGGTTGATGCGCCGAGTATCCGGGCGGCCGATCATTCGCCACAACTGACTTATACTGCGCTGAATGTTCACTCAGAGTGATGGGTATGGAGCTGGCACAAATCCGTATGTTCAAGACCGTGGCCGAGGTTGGCAGCATTGCGCGAGCGGCAGAAAAGCTGTTTTGTGTACCGTCGAACATCACCGCGCGAATCAAGGCGCTGGAGGCCGAGTTGGGTGTAGCGCTGTTTCTGCGTGAGGGGCGGGGGCTGCGGATCAGTCCGGCGGGGCAGACGTTTCTCGCCTATGCCGAAAAGATTCTCGCGCTGACGGCAGAAGCCAAGCGCGCCGTCGATCCATCGGCCGAACCCTCGGGGCCGCTGCGCATCGGCGCGATCGAGTCGTCAGCCACGGGGCGCTTGCCACGGCTGCTGGCGAAGTTTCACAAGCGTTATCCGCAGGTGGCGCTGGAACTCACCACCGGCACTTGGGGGCAGTTGCTCGACGACACGGTCAGTCATCGGCTCGACGGTGCGATTGTCGCGGTGGACGTCGAACGCTCGCAGCTCAAGCGCACACCAATGTATCGCGAAGAGTTGCTGTTGATCGCTTCGACCTCGTTCGGGCCGGTGCGCGATATCAATGATCTGCAAGACAAAACCGTATTCATGTGGCCGCAAGGTTGTCCGTATCGGGCGGCGCTGGAGCATTGGTTGTTGCGTCAGGGACAGGCGTTGCCGATTGTCAGCCTGGCCAGTTACGGGGCGATTGTCGGCTGCGTGAGTGCGGGGGCTGGCGTGGCGCTGGTGCCCAAAGGCGTATTCGAGCAATACGCCAAAGGCGCGGGGTGCGTGGGCTTTGAGTTTCCTGAACTGACCGCCATCGAAAACCTGTTTTATTGGCATGAAAACGCCGGGGTACACCCGGCGCGCGAGGCGTTTGTGGCGATGTTGCGTGAAGAGTTTGTGGCGTAAGAAAAGCTGCCTTCATCGGAAGGCCGCCCGTGCCGCCCGAGGTGTCTGACGCTGTACATCGACCTGAGTAAGCGAGTCGATTATGGATTCACCGCTGCGCGTCCAGGTCGGCGTACCTCTGCAATATCCCCCAATCAATCCCCTCTCCCTCGGGGAGAGGGTTAGGGTGAGGGGCTTTTCAGGCATCACGCAAATCGCGCATCAACAACCCGAACCGCAAATCCACCGCGTCCGGAATCGGCACATACACCGTATGCCCATCCCCCGGCGCCACCTCGATCGCTTCACCCTTGAGGTTGTGCAGTTCATGCAGATCAAAGTGAAAGTTACCCTTGGGCGTCATCAATTCCAGATGATCGCCCAAGGCAAAACGGTTCTTCACCTTGACCTCGGCCAGACGATCACGCCGCTCGCCGGTCAGCTCGCCAACAAATTGCTGGCGCTCCGACACGGAGCTGCCGTGCTGATAATTCTGGTACTCGTCATGCACATGACGGCGCAGGAAACCTTCGGTGTAACCGCGCTGGGCCAGCGATTCCAGATCAAGCATCAAACTTCGATCAAACTCGCGCCCGGCCACTGCATCATCGATGGCCCGCCGATAGACCTGAGTGGTGCGCGCGCAATAGAAGTGCGATTTGGTCCGGCCCTCGATCTTCAATGAATGCACGCCCATGCGTGTCAGGCGTTCGACGTGCTGCACTGCGCGCAGGTCCTTGGCGTTCATGATGTAGGTGCCGTGCTCGTCTTCGAAGGCCGGCATCAGTTCGTCGGGGCGGTTGGCTTCCTGCAACAGGAACACCTGGTCGGTTGGCGCGCCGAGGCCCAGGGTCGGTTCGGGCTGAAAGATCTGGACGATCTCGCCGAGCTGGTTTTCCGTGGCCTCCTGGGCCGAGTATTTCCAGCGGCAGGCGTTGGTGCAGGTGCCCTGATTGGCATCGCGCTTGTTCATGTAACCCGACAGCAGGCAGCGCCCGGAATAGGCCATGCACAGTGCGCCGTGGACAAACACTTCCAGCTCCATGCCCGGCACCTGTTCGCGGATTTCGCCTATTTCCTCCAGCGACAATTCCCGCGACAGGATGATCCGGCTCAGGCCCTGTTGCTGCCAGAACTCGACGCTGGCCCAGTTCACCGTGTTGGCCTGTACCGAGAGGTGGATCGGCATCTGTGGGAAATGCCGGCGCACCAGCATGATCAGCCCCGGGTCAGACATGATCAGCGCATCCGGCGCCATCTCGATGACCGGTGCCAGGTCCTTGAGAAAGGTCTTCAGTTTGGCGTTGTGCGGGGCGATGTTGACCACCACATAGAAACGCTTGCCCTGCCTCTGCGCCTCGCGAATGCCCAGTGCCAGATTGGCGTGATCGAACTCATTGTTGCGCACTCGCAGGCTGTAACGGGGCTGGCCGGCGTAGACCGCATCGGCGCCGTAGGCGAAGGCATAACGCATGTTTTTCAGGGTGCCGGCGGGGGCGAGCAGTTCCGGGGCGGCGAGGGCAGGCGTGGGGTTCATGGCGGCGTCGATCACAAAAGCGCGGCAGGGTAATGCGCTTGCAGATCGACTTTGTTGATCTGGATCTATGTTTCGGCGAGTGGCGGGAATCTGTGCAAAAACAGCACAGATCATGTGCCGGTTGCGCTGTGTTCGATGGGGCGATGCGCGCTAACCTTTGCCCACCCACTCGATAGCAAAAGGAAAGTCCCATGCAACGTTTTACCCGTCGTTTTCTTGCCGCTTGTGCATTTTCCGGTGTGTTGGCCAGCACCGCCGCTGTGGCGGACAGCCAGCCGACCATCCGGGCAATGTCCGGCGCCACGCCGACCGATCATTTGCCGGCGGGTAAATCCGCACTGTTGGTGATCGATTTCCAGAACGAATACTTCACCGGCAAGATGCCAATCCCCGACGGTGCCGCCGCACTGGCGAAAACCCGCGAGCTGATTGCCTTCGCTGATCGCCACAAGATCCCGGTCTACCACGTTCAGCATGTCGCCCCGGCCGGTTCGGCGGTGTTTGCGATCGATGGCGAAACGGTGAAGTTTCATAAGGACATGCAGCCACGCGCCAACGATGTTGTGCTGCAAAAGACCACGGTCAGCGTGTTCGGCAGCACCGATCTCAACGAGCGCCTGAAGAAATCCGGAATTGAAACCGTAATCATCGCCGGCCTGATGACCCACGCCTGCGTCGCCGGTGCCGCGCGTGATGCCGCGCCGCTGGGTTACAACGTGATCGTCGCGTCCGATGCCTCGGCGACCCGCGCAATCACTCGTGCCAATGGTGCTTCCATCGACAAGGACTCACTGCATAACGCGGCGCTGGCGGAAGTCGAAGACACCTTTGGTGACGTGCTGAGCACCGCGCAGATCATCAAACTGCCGGTTCGCTAATCAGCCCGCGCTGATCCGCAACTATGCTCCATGAATAAAGATGGCACTCGTGCACGCTCCGGCTGACTAACAACCGGGGCGTGCATGACGCCTGACTGACATGGACCGGACATGAACGTAAAAAGTCTTCAATTCAAATCCCTGACCGTGCTGCTGGTGCTGGTCACGGTGGCCTTCATCTGGATTCTGCTGCCGTTTTACGGTGCGGTGTTCTGGGCGGTAATCCTCGGCATTCTGTTTGCGCCGATGCAACGCCGCTTGCAGATGAAATTCGGCTGGCAACGCAACCTGACTTCGCTGTGTACGTTAAGCATCTGCCTGGTGATTGCGATTTTGCCGGTGATCATTCTCAGTGTGCTGCTGGTGCAGGAAGGCGCGACGCTCTACAGCAATATTGAAAGCGGCAAACTTGATATCGCGGCGTATCTGGCGCAGTTCAAACACAGCCTGCCGCATTACTTCCAGAATCTGCTCGACCGCTTCGGCATGGGCGAACTCAACGGCGTGCGCGAGAAAATCGTCAAAGCAGCGATGCAGGGCAGCCAGGTGCTGGCGAGTCAGGCGTTCAGTTTTGGCCAGGGCACGTTCGAGTTTGTGGTGAGCTTTTTCATCATGCTGTATCTGCTGTTTTTCTTTCTGCGCGATGGCGCGGAGCTGGTGCGCAAGATACGCATCGCGGTGCCGTTGGAAGAGCATCACAAACGTCGCCTGCAACTGAAGTTCAACCGGGTGGTGCGGGCGACGGTCAAGGGCAACCTGGTCGTGGCGATCACGCAAGGCGCACTGGGTGGGGCGATTTTCTGGTTTCTCGATATCCCCAGCGCATTGCTCTGGGCGGTGTTGATGGCGTTTCTATCGCTGTTGCCAGCGGTGGGGGCGGGGATTGTCTGGGCGCCGGTGGCGGTGTACTTCCTGCTCAGCGGGATGATCTGGCAGGGCGTGGTGCTGGGCTTGTTCGGGGTGTTCGTGATCGGTTTGGTGGACAACGTGCTGCGCCCGATTCTGGTGGGCAAGGACACGCGCATGCCTGATTACCTGATTCTGATCTCGACCTTGGGCGGGCTGGCGGTGTTCGGCTTGAACGGCTTTGTCATCGGGCCGTTGATTGCCGCGCTGTTCATGTCGAGCTGGGCCTTGTTCATCGAGACAAAACCCAAAGTCCAGCTGCCTTAGGCGTGAAACGCGCTGCCGACGATCTTTTGCGACAGCGCCTGAGCGGCCGGCAAGGAAGTCAACGGGCCGCTGATCGCCTCGCCGTCACGCACTACGTACCAACAGGCGAGCAATCCCAGCTCCCTGAGTGGTGCGGGAACGGCGCTACCGATCACTGACATGATTTGAACCTGAGCCATGACGCGTACCTCCATCAAACGATGGGGCTACCTTAGGGGCTCGCCGTCCTCAGGGACAATCAACGCTTTCGATAGTGGTCATTGATAACAGTGAGGGCTGTTTCAATCGACAACCTGGTCAAGCATGTGCACCACTTCGTGCTCATTGAGCAGGCCCTTGTGCACCAGATTTTCCGCCAGCAGCGAAAGTAACTTGGCGCAGCGGTGACCTTCCAGGTGCTTGAGCTCGGTCAAAACGTTGTACACCTTGCTGGAGGTGCACAAGCCGACGATGCGGTGCGGATTTTGTGTAGGCATGGAGTCGTCCTTGTTGTTATCAACCTGTTGTTTACGGACGGATTCAGAGTGCGGTTCCGTCATGACAAAAAAATGACCGTTTCAAGCGAAAGATGCGAACGGTCGACTCAATCATGCCGACTTTAACGGTTGAAACTGTCCTCACAGCGACCTTTGCGAGATTTTTTCAGACGTTGGCCGACCGACGGTCATAAAAAAGCCCCGCTATAAAAGCGGGGCTTTGTTTTCGATTACCAGCGTGGGCCGCCGTAGTAGCCGTGCGGATGGCCGTAGTAACCACGCGGAGGGCCGTAGTAAACCGGGGCCGGTTGCACATACACCGGTTGTTGCACATAAACCGGGGCTGGCTGGTAGTAGACCGGTGGAGGCGGTTGCTGAACGTAGACCGGTTGTGGCTGAACGTAAACCGGCTGTTGCTGCACGTACACCGGCCGGTCCTGGTTGATCAGCGCCGAGCCGATGATGGCCGAGCCGACGATCGCACCAAACACCGCAGGGCCTTGCCAGCCATGGCCACCACCGGCTTCTGCCTGGCCTGTGACCGCGAGTGCGCCAATCAGTAAGGCCATAATGGGGAGTTTACGAATCATGATAAATCCTCGGTTCTTCGACCCGGCGTCCGGGCCTGCACCAGGCCCACAGTTGTCGCGGGGATACTTCTAAGACAGCAACATTTTGAAAAACAGCACGGTCACTGAGTAAATTTTGTGTAAGGTCTGTACCGGCTTCTTTACCGGGCCATGCCATGGCCGCTCAGCACCGTGCAGACAGGCCGCTATGATCGTTCAGAACCCGATGGGCTGGCTAATCCCGTCCATCCGAAAGTGCGTTTGAAGGAGAAGTTTCATGCAGATGAATCCGAACAAAGACACCCAGCTGTGCATGTCCCTGTCGGGACGTCCCGGGAATTTTGGTCTGCGTTTTCATAACCATTTGTATGAGCAGTTGGGCCTGAATTTCTACTACAAGGCCTTCAGCAGCCAGGATCTGACCGGTGCGGTCGGCGGGATTCGGGCGTTGGGCATTCGTGGCTGCGGCGTGTCGATGCCGTTCAAGGAAGCCTGCATCGCGCTGGTCGATGAGCTGGATGCCTCGGCGGCGGCGATCCAGTCGATCAACACCATCGTCAACACAAAGGGCCATCTCAAGGCCTACAACACCGATTACATCGCCGTCGCGCAGTTGCTGGAAACCCATGCGGTGCCCAAGACATCGACTTTCGCTCTGCGCGGCAGCGGCGGCATGGCCAAAGCGGTGGCCAGTGCCTTGCGCGATGGTGGCTATAAAAACGGTTTGATCATCGCCCGCAACGAGCGCGCCGGGCGTGCGCTGGCGGACTCGCTGGGCTATCGCTGGCAGGCTGAACTGGGCGATGAACGTGTGCAGATGCTGATCAACGTTACCCCGGTTGGTATGGATGGCGGCCCGGAAGCGGGGCAGTTGGCGTTTGAGCCTGAGGTGATCGCGGCCGCAGAGACGGTGTTCGATGTGGTGGCGATTCCGTCGGAAACACCGCTGATCGTGCGTGGCCGGGCCGAAGGCAAGCGGGTGATTACCGGACTTGAGGTGATTGCGATCCAGGCGCTGGAGCAGTTTGTGTTGTACACCGGGGTGCGGCCGACTGAGGAGCAGTTTCAGGCAGCGGTGAATTTCGCACGTAGCTGATGCTGCAGATTCTGTGGTGAACGAGCGGGCCCCATCGCTGGCAAGCCAGCTCCCACAATGCCGGGGACTGTTCACATACTTGTATTCCACCCCGATACCTGTGAGAGCTGGCAAGCCAGCTCCCACAATGCCGGGGACTGTTCACATACTTGTATTCCACCCCGATACCTGTGAGAGCTGGTAAGTCAACTCCCCCAATATTGCGGGTTGTTCACTTATTTGTGTTCCACCCCGATACCTGTGGGAGCTGGCTTGCCAGCGATGAAGTCACCGCGGTTTATCGGTTGCCTACACTGAATCTCCCAGCAAGCACAGACTTGCCCACACACAAAAAAACCGAGGTCAGCATGCATCCGCCCATCCTCAACCTGCATCAGGTCGAACTCGAACCGCTTCCCGCAGCCCTGGCGCCAGAAGGCGAAACCGCCGGGCGCTACCAGCAGCGCATGGCCCGAATCGGTCAGCAACTCGGTGCGCAGAAGCTCGGTTATCGTTTGTATGCGTTGCCGCCGGGCATGCGCGGCAGCCCGTTTCACAGTCATCGGGTCAATGAAGAGATGTTTTACGTGGTGGCCGGGGAGGGCGAGGTGCGCCTCGGCGCCGAGCGCTTCCCGATCCGCGCCGGAGACGTGATCGCTTGCCCGGCGGGTGGCCCGGAAAAGGCGCATCAGATCATCAATACCAGCCAGGCTGAATTACGTTATCTGGCAGTCAGCACCCAGCAGCAACCGGACATCTGTGAATACCCGGATTCGAACAAGTACGCAGTGATGGACAACTTCAGTGTCGATGCCGAGGGCAACGCCTCAGGCTTTGTCGCCGTGGCACGGCAGGCGGATGGCGTTGATTACTGGGATGGGGAATAAAACGTAGAACCCCTGTAGGAGTGAGCCTGCTCGCGATGGCGTCGTGCCAGTCACATCATCTTTGGATGACACTCCGCTATCGCGAGCAGGCTCACTCCTACCTTGGATTTGTGGTGGTTATTCGAGGCGCGCCAGGCGTTCTTCCAGCGCTGCAATCCGCGCTTCCAGCTCTTCGATTCGTTCCACCGAAACACCGCCGCTCGCACGTTCCCCCGGATTCTGCCGAGCCGCCAGAATCGCCTCGATATCCGCCGGATCACCCAGCGCATGGGTATAGCGATCCTCGCGCTGCCCCGCCTGACGCGGAATCAACACCGCCAGCCCGCGCGCAATCAAGCGTTCCAGCTGATGCACCACCTGCTCGGCATCTTCAAAATCATGCATGCGTCCGCTGCGGGTGAGCAATTCGTTGATGGTTTGCGGACCACGCAAAAACATCAAACCACTCAGAATCACCTGCGCCGGCACCAGTTCCAGCGCCTTGTCGACCTTGTGCTCCCAGCGGTCGGCGCGGCTGCCCATGACCAGTTTGGCGAAACCACGACCTTCGAGGGCGCGCAGGCTCTGGCCGACCTGGCCCTGGGTGAGGTTCATCACCGGTTCGCGGCTGGTTTTCTGATTGCAGGCCGTTACCAGCGCGTTGAGGGTCAGCGGATAGGTTTCCGGGCTGGTCGCCTGTTTCTCGATCAGCGAACCCAGAATACGGATTTCCGTGGCGTTGAGCCGTGGCTCGTCAAAGGTGGATTCTTGTTCGGTGGTCATCGCGCGTTCCCTTTGCAGTCGAAGGCGCTTAGCCTAATCCTTGCCAAACAAAAGGCAAGCCGTGTGGTCATCAAGCATGGCTATAATCGCCCCCACGATCCACCCAGCCACTACACGAGACTGCCATGACCATTTCCCTGTACGCCGCATCCGTCCCGGTTTTTCAACAAATGCTCAACGCCCTGAGCGATGTGCTGAAAAAGGCTGAAGCCCACGCCACCGAGAAAAACATCGACCCGAACGCCTTCCTGCAAGCACGCCTGTACCCGGACATGTTCCCGCTGGTGCGTCAGGTACAGATCGCGGTCGACTTCGCCAAGGGCGTTTCCTCGCGTCTGGCTGAAGTCGAAGTGCCGAAGTACGACGACACTGAAACCACTTTCGCCGAGCTGCAAGCGCTGATTGCCAAGGTTCTCGCCTACATCGGCGAGATCAAGCCTGAGCAGATCAATGGCAAGGAAGGTATCGAAATCGTCACCCGCCCGGGCACGCCGAAAGAGAAGCGCTTCAGCGGCCAGGCTTACCTGCTGACTTACGGTCTGCCGCAGTTCTTCTTCCACGTCACCACCACCTACGCGCTGCTGCGCCATAACGGTGTTGAAGTGGGCAAGCGTGATTACATGGGCGCGTTCTAAATCGCCAAGAGCCCCTAATCGGAACGCCGCCCGCCTAACCCTCTCCCGGAGGGAGAGGGGACTGATCGCTGTGTTCTTGCGTCCTGCATCGACCTGATCCATCGAGTCGAACTCAGAATCTGAACAGCCCCCGATCAGCTCCCTTTCCCCCTCGCCCCCTTGGGGGAGAGGGTTGGGGTGAGGGGGTAAAGATCTCAGCCACAAAAAAGCCCGCCCAGGTTCACACCTCGGCGGGCTTTTCATTGCAGCGATTATTATGCGGCGCGTTGGGCCTTCTCTTCCTCACCCAGACAGGCTGCGGCGGTGAACAAAACATCGGTGGACGAATTCAACGCCGTCTCCGCCGAATCCTGCAACACCCCAATAATGAAACCAACCGCCACCACCTGCATGGCGATCTCGCTCGGAATGCCGAACAGGCTGCACGCCAGCGGGATCAGCAGCAGCGAACCACCGGCCACGCCCGACGCACCGCACGCGCAGATTGCCGCTACGACGCTGAGCAGGATTGCGGTCGGGATATCCACGGCAATACCCAACGTGTGCACGGCCGCCAGGGTCAGCACAGTGATGGTAATCGCCGCACCGGCCATGTTGATGGTCGCGCCCAGCGGGATCGACACCGAATACGTATCTTCATGTAGGCCCAGACGCTTGCTCAATTCCAGGTTGACCGGAATGTTCGCCGCCGAACTGCGGGTGAAGAACGCGGTGATGCCGCTTTCGCGCAGGCACTGGAGGGTCAGCGGGTAGGGGTTGCGACGCAGTTTCCAGAACACGATCATCGGGTTCATCACCAGCGCCACGAACAGCATGCAGCCGAGCAGCACGGCCAGCAGATGCGCGTAACCGATCAGCGCGCCGAAGCCCGAGGTGGCGAGGGTCGAGGCGACCAGGCCGAAAATGCCCAGCGGTGCGAAGCGAATCACCACGCGTACAATCAGGGTCACGCCATTGGACAGGTCACCCAGCACTTCGCGGGTGGTGTCACCGGCATGCCGGATCGCGACCCCCATGCCGATCGCCCACGCCAGAATGCCGATGAAGTTGGCGTTCATCAGCGCGGTCACCGGGTTGTCGACCACGCTCAGCAGCAGGCTTTGCAGCACTTCGGCGATGCCGCCCGGTGCGGTCACGGCAATATTGTCGGTCGACAGCACCAAGTGCGACGGAAACGCCATGCTGGCAACCACCGCGACTACCGCCGCAGCGAACGTGCCCAGCAGATACAGAAACAGAATCGGCCGAATATGGGTTTCCTGGCCGTGTTTGTGATTGGCAATCGAGGCCATCACCAGCACGAACACCAGAATCGGTGCCACGGCTTTCAGCGCCGAGACAAATACCTTGCCGATAAATGCAGTGCTTTTCGCCGCATCCGGGGCGAACATCGCCAGGGCGATACCGGCAATCAGACCGATCAGGATCTGCGTGACCAGGCTCAGGTTCTTGAGACGGTGCAATAGAGAAGGGGAAGAAGCGGTCATAACGGCATCTCTGATTTTTTATAGGGTGCAAGGCTGCGCGAAAGCGGTGGCAATATCAGGGGCAGGCCACCGTCACGAGCCGAAAGGTCTGACGCAACATCAGCGCTTTTAAACACGACGCTGAATAGGCTGTTCGTTTTTCAGGGCGCGGACTTTATCACAGCGTAGGCTTTATCCTTCAGGCCTGTGACGATCTGCCACCCGACTGACCGTCAAGATCGGCAGGTTTGTGCAAGTCAGTCTCGAAACACTCTGTTAAGATTCTCCATCCTCATTTTCAAGTTCTGCCAGCGGGCCTTACGGTCAACGCTGGTGTCGTCGTTTTGCTGGAGTTACCCATGCTGTTGCCCATCCTTCTGTTGTCTGCCGCCGGCTTCACGGTGCTGACCACGGAGTTCGTCATCGTCGGCCTGCTGCCGTCGATTGCCCGCGACCTTGAAGTCACGATCCCGCAGGCCGGTCTGCTGGTGACTCTATTCGCTTTTACCGTGGCGATGTTCGGCCCATTCTTGACTGCGTATTTCGCCCGCTTCGAACGGCGGAAACTGTTTATCACCATCCTGATCATGTTCGGCCTGGCCAATACCGTGGCCGCGCTGGCGCCGAACATCTGGGTGATGGCGATTGCCCGCTTGATCCCGGCACTGGGGCTGCCGGTGTTCTGGGCGCTTGCCAGTGAAACGGCGGTGGACATCGTCGGCCCGGACTATGCCGGTCGCGCCATCGCCAAGATCGGCTTCGGCATTGTCTGCGCCACGGTGTTCGGCATTCCGGTCGGCACGCTGATTTCCGACGCATTCGGCTGGCGCAGTGCTTTCGGCATTCTCGCGGTTATCGCGTTTGCCAAGGCGCTGTTGTTGTTTGTCTACCTGCCAAAAACCGATCTGCACCAGCACCAGGTCAGCTTCCGCTCACAGTTCAAGATCCTGCGCAGCCCGTTGATGATCGGCCACATCCTGCTGTCGATTCTGGTGTTCAGCGGCATGTTTACCGCTTACACCTATCTGGCCGACATTCTTGAACGCCTGGCCGGATTCAACGGCACGGTGGTCGGCTGGTGCCTGATGGGCTTCGGCGCGGTCGGGCTCATCGGCAACTCCTTGGGCGGGCGTGCCGTGGACCGCCATCCGCTGGGGGCGTCGGTGTTGTTCTGTGCGTTCATGATTGCCGGCATGGTGTCGCTGGTGCCGAACATTCATTCGCCGTTGGGCCTGGCCGTGGCGATGGGCATCTGGGGCGTGACCCAGGCGGCGCTGTTCCTGGTCAGCCATGTGCGTCTGATGAAAGCCGCGCCAGAAGCGCCAGCCTTTGCCGCCTCGTTGAATATCGCCGGGGCCAATCTGGGGATTGGCCTGGGCGCCATGGTCGGTGGCCGGGTCATCGACAGCGCAGGTCTAGGCTTCCTTGGCTTTGCTGCCGCCGGGTTCATTCTGCTGTCGGTATTCCTCGCCATGGTCTTGATGACGCTCAAGCCGCGCGAAATGTGCGCAGAGGCCTCATAACGCTGTAAACAGCTCGCGTCGGGCACCTTCGGTAATCGCAACGATGCCGGGGTGCTTGACCTTGCGCTCCACCGAAATGGCGTAAAACGACTCGGTCACGGCATCGGTCTGGCCAATCAGCTCGACGCCATACTGGCGCCTCACCTCATCGGCAATCACGCTCGGGCCGATAAAAATCCCGCTGCCGGATTGGCCGAATGCCTGCATCAAGGCACTGTCATCGAACTCCCCAACGATTTGCGGCTGGATCTGCTGTTCGGCAAACCAGCGCTGCAAACGGCTGCGCACCACGGTTTCCGCCCCGGGAATCAACAGTGGCGCGCCGTGCAGGCTGCGCGGAAAGTCCTGCCCGTAACGCTCGGCGAGTTCGGCGGTGGCGAAGAAACTGATCCCGCACTCGCCGAGCTTCTGGCTGTAGCCCTTGATGTCGAGGTGCGACGGCATCGGACTGTCGGAGATCACCAGATCGAGACGTTGAATCGCCAGATCCGCCAGCAAGCGTTCGAGTTTGTCCTCGCGACAGGTGATGCGCAGCGGCTCGTTCAGCTCCATGGTCGGCGCGATCAGGCGATAAACGATGGATTTTGGCACCACATCGGCAACGCCGACGCGGAACAGGATCTGCTGTTCGTTGGGCTGGGCGCGCAGCATCAACTCCAGTTCGCCGCCCAACTGAAACATCTGTTCGGCGTAGGGCAGGGCCTGGCGCCCGGCTTCGGTGAGTTCGAGTTGTCTTCCCACCCGTTTAAACAAATCGATGCCGTAAGTTTGTTCGAGCAGGGAGATCTGTCCGCTGATGGTCTGCGGTGTCAGGTTCAGTTGCTCGCAGGCACGCACGATGCTGCCAGTCTTGGCCACCACCCAGAAGTAATGCAGTTGTCGGTAATTGAGCATCGGTGCGTCCCTGGTGTGCGGATTCGTAAAAAACGAAGTATAGCCGCTGAAAATACGAATTTTCCTGAAGTGTTTGTCTCCCTAGAATGCCCAGCCATCGACGGCCGGTCTGTGACCCTGTCTGTTCATTCGAAGGAAGCCCATGAAATACACACTCCCAGCGTTGTTGTTTACGTCTTTACTGGTTCTGACCGGTTGCGATCAGGCCGAGAAAAGCGCCCAGCAGTTGATGGGCAAAGCCGCCGAAAGTGCCAAACAGGCCATCGACGACACCCACAAGGCTGCCGAACAAGCGCTCAGCGATGCCACCGGCGGGCTGATCGAGAAAAAAGAAACCCCGGAAAAAGACTCGGAAAAATCCGAGTCTTCCTCCAAGACCATCTAATTCGTCTTACACAGAGTCAGGACTGACCCATGGAATATCTGTTAGAACTCGCCGCCAGCCCCACCGCCTGGGTTGCTTTGGCCACACTGGTGGTGATGGAGATCGTGCTTGGCATCGATAACCTGATCTTTATCTCGATCCTGACCAACAAGCTGCCCGAACAGCACCGGCAGAAAGCGCGCCGCATCGGTATTGGCATGGCGTTGATCCTGCGACTGGCGCTGTTGAGCACCATCGCATTCATCGTGCAGTTGACTGCGCCGGTGATCGAAATCCTTGGCCAGGCCTTCTCCTGGAAGGACATGATCCTGATTGCCGGTGGTCTGTTCCTGGTGTGGAAGGCAACGACGGAAATCCATCACAGCATGGATCCGGCGCCGGAAGATCCGAAGTCGGCCACGTCGACGGTGACCCTGGGCTTCGCGGCCGCTATTGGCCAGATCCTGATGCTCGACATGGTGTTCTCGATCGACAGCATCATTACCGCGGTCGGCATGACCGAACATTTGCCGATCATGATCATCGCGGTGGTGGTCTCGGTGCTGGTGATGTTGCTGGCGGCTGACCCGCTGGCCAAGTTCATCAACGACAACCCGACGGTGGTGATGCTGGCCCTGGGCTTCCTGATCATGATCGGCATGACGCTGATCGCCGAAGGCTTCGGTGCCCACGTACCGAAAGGTTATGTGTATGCCGCGATGGCGTTCTCGGCGGCGATTGAAGTGTTGAACATGATGTCGCGCCGGGCTCGGCAGAAGAAAGTGGCTGAGCAGGTGTAAACGCTGAAAATGCAAAAACCGCCTGAGCTATTGAAGTTCAGGCGGTTTTTTTTTGCTCAGGAGTTGTGCTGCGCATCGGAGCCAACCCCTCACCCCAGCCCTCTCCCGAGGAAGAGGGAGCCGATCTTTTGTTGTTTTCAAACCTGAGTTCGACTCGATATTTCAGGTCGATGTACTTCGGATGAACAACCCGGTCAACTCCCTCTCCCTCTGGCAGAGGGCTAGGGTGAGGGGCTATCGCTTCAGTGCGCAGTCGCGTGGCGAACGCGTTGCTTTTCAACTTTTTCAATGGGCGTGGTGTGAACCGGAGGGTGATGACGCCGCGCAATCCGCAACACCCCCCAAAGCATGGCGGCGGCAACAGCCAGCCAGCCGGCAATCAACATTACGATGGTCATGGTCAGGCTCATCAGTGCCTCCTCTTCGCCCTGCATCGGGCGCACACTTTTCAATTCGCTCTGTTTCAGTGACAGTCTAGTCAACGCCGTGTTTCAGGCTATTGACCAAAGGTCGGTGGTGACCAATCAGTTCGCTCTATGCAATCGATGCGTCTACGGTTTAGAGCTATACCGCAGCCGTTCGCGGCCCTATGATCGCTGGCGTTGCCGGAACACGATGACCGGTGTCTGAACAGAGAGTGACGATGGTCCAGGTATTTTCTCGAATGCGTGCGGCGTTGCTGGTCGCTGGCTGCGTGGCGGTGTTGGCCGGGTGTGCGGGCAGTGTGGCGCCAGAGGTCAAGCGCCTGCCGGAGCGGGTCGAGCTCAGTGGCACGTTCTATAGGGGTGAGGCCAACCAGTCCGGGCCGCAGGTGCTCGCCAGCCTGTTGTCGCAGCAAGGGATCGTGATCACCCCGGGGCTGCTGGAGAAACCACTGCACCTGCCCGGTGCCGAAGACAAGCTGCAAGAGAACATGCAGAACCTTGCCCGGGAATACGGCATGGTCGTCTATCCCCTGGACAAGAATCTGCCGGCCTTGCTGACACAGGTCGCCGCCGGGTATCCGGTGATGGTGCGCTTTAGCGAAGGCTCGGCATTCTGGGCCGAACCGCGTTACGCAATCCTTTCCGGCTACGACCGCAACAAACAGAAAGTGCTCCTGCGCGCCGGTATGAATCGCCGCGAATTGATGGGGTTCAGTGCCTTCGAGTCGGCCTTCGAAAAGTCTGGCGGGTGGGCCATCCTGATCCAGAAGCCCTCGCAGATCCCGGCAGCCGTTGATAGTCAGCGATGGCTGAAAGCGGCCGATGAGTTGTCACGTGCCGGTCAGGAACCGGAAGCGGCGCAGGCGCGCAAGGCGCTGGCTGCGCACTGACGTTCCGTTCGTCATTTGCCGGGCACGACTGCGCCCGGCAAGCCTCCTACGCTTATAGCCCGTTGTTCGCGGGTGAATCAGGAGGCGACATGACAGATTCCCCATCTCCGCAAGGCCCGCATTCTTCCGAGCATTCCTCAGGCGATGATCTCGGATTCGACCCGGACTCCCCGGATCTCGATGATCCGCAAGTCGATCCTGTGGGGCCCGCCAAGGCGCCCAAGGATGTACAGCCCGGTGAGGACAACAAGAAACCGTCCAAACCCTACGATCCGTTAGCCAATCTCAAACCTTGAGGTGAGGTGCGTATGAGTACCGATTCAAGCTTCGATGACCAAAAGCCCGATAGTGTGCCGACCACTCCGGAAGAGGGCGTCGATCCGGTACTGGACCCGGACAGTCCGATGCGCGATCCATTGGCTCGGCCTCTGGTAGCACCAGGGCTTACGCCGGATCCGAGCAAGGGCGATGGCATTCCTGATGACGACAAGATGCCACTGCCCAACGACTGATTCACAGACGAAAAAAAGCCCCGAAGATTCGGGGCTTTTTCTTATGCTGCGATTTACTTGGACGCTTCAACCACGCCGCTCTGGCGCGCCTTGAGGTTTTTCTCGGCTTTGTATTGCTGAGCCACCGCCGGAACACTGGCGCTCTTGCCGGTTTCCATCCAGCTGCGAATGCGGCTGGCATCGGCAAAATGCGTGTACTTGCCAAACGCGTCGAGAATCACCAGCGCAACCGGGCGGTTGCCCATCTTCGTCACCAATACCAGGCAATGGCCGGCGGGATTGGTGAAGCCGGTTTTGGTGATCTTGATATCCCAATCGGCCTTGTTGACCAAGTGATCGGTATTGCGGAAACCCAGGGTGTAATTGGGTTTGCGGAAAGAGACGGTTTTTTCCTTGGTGGTGGTGAGTTCGCTGAGGATCGGATATTTGCTCGCGGCCACCAGCAACTTGCTCAGATCGCGGGCAGTGGAAACGTTGCGCTCCGACAGACCGGTCGGCTCGACGTAGTGGGTGTTGGTCATGCCCAGCGCCCTGGCCTTGGCGTTCATCGCCGCGATAAAGGCGACATATCCACCCGGGTAATGATGCGCGAGGCTGGCGGCCGCGCGGTTTTCCGAGGACATCAGGGCAATCAGCAGCATCTCGCGGCGCGGCAGCTCACTCTTGAGTTTGACTCGGGAAAACACGCCCTTCATTTCCGGCGTGTGGCTGATATCGACATCGATCCATTCGTCCATGTTCTGTCGGGCTTCAACCACTACCAATCCAGTCATCAGCTTACTGACGGAAGCGATCGGCACGATCACGTCAGGGTTGCTGGAGTAGATGACTTTGTTGGTCTGCATATCCATGAGCAGGGCGCTGCCGGAAGCGATCTTCAATGTCGAAGCGTCACGTGGGGCAGCGGTGGTTTCCGCAGCGTTGATCGTTGGCGTGATGAATGTGCCTGTAAAAGCAAAAAACAGGCTCAGAATCGAAAGACGAATTTTCACGCTGGCAAACTCATAAAGGTTGGATATTCCGTTAGTTTGTAACGGGTTATTTCTTAAAACCGGCGCATTCTAGGAGTATGGCTGAAGATCTGTCGATGGTTGTTTGGAAGACCTGAAAATCTCGTGAAAAGGCCTGAAAAAAGAGGGGTTTCCGGCGAACGGTTAGTGTTTTTTCTCAGGCATGAAAAACCCCGCACGGGGCGGGGTTTCGGTACTGCGAAAAATACGGTTTAAACGTGCAGGGTTTCCGCTGCATAAAGCGTATTTTCCAGCAGGCAGGCACGGGTCATCGGGCCGACGCCGCCCGGGACCGGAGTAATCCAGCCGGCGCGCGGCAGGGCGGTTTCGTAGACAACGTCACCGACCAGTTTGCCGTCGTCCTGACGGTTGATACCGACGTCGATGACGATCGCGCCTTCCTTGATCCACTCGCCTTTGACCAGCCCCGGCTTGCCGGCGGCCACGACCACCAGGTCAGCACGGCCGACGTGGCCAGCCAGATCCTTGGTGAAGCGGTGGGTCACGGTCACGGTGCAACCGGCCAGCAGCAGCTCCATCGCCATCGGGCGACCGACGATGTTGGACGCGCCGACAACGACGGCGTCCATGCCATAAAGATCAGCACCCGTGCTTTCCAGCAAGGTCATGATGCCTTTAGGCGTGCACGGGCGTAGCAGCGGAATGCGCTGGGCCAGGCGACCGACGTTATAAGGATGGAAACCGTCAACGTCTTTGTCCGGGCGGATGCGCTCCAGCAGCTTGGAGGCGTCCAGATGCTCGGGCAGCGGCAGTTGAAGCAGGATGCCGTCGATCGCCGGGTCGTCATTGAGACGATCGATCAGATCGGTCAGCGCCTGCTGAGTGGTTTCAGAGGGCAGGTCGTAGGCTTGAGAGAGGAAGCCGACCTCTTCACAGTCTTTACGCTTGTGCGAGACATAAACCTGAGAGGCAGGATCGCTGCCGACCAGGATCACCGCGAGGCCGGGAGTGCGCAGGCCTTGCTGGCGACGCTCGGCAACTCGTTGGGCGATCTGCTGGCGCAGGCTGGCGGCGATCGATTTGCCGTCGATTAGTTGTGCAGTCATTGCGCGTGATTAACCATCGAGAGGGGAAAAAAAGAGAACGCATTCTCGCATGTCGAGCGGTGAGGGCAAAGGCGCTTGGTCAGCAAATTCCCCTAACTCCTTTAATTAAATGAATTTTTTTCAAAAATGATTTGACGACCTTCGGAGCGCTCTATACTATTCGTCGCACTTGTCGGGCACAGCCTAGCACTGGTTAAGAAGGTGAGGCGGAATCAACGTTCTGCAACACTGGAAAGCACTTAGTTTGTAGTCCTTTAAGAGTACAGATTAATAAGGCGCCCGTAGCTCAGCTGGATAGAGCATCCGCCTTCTAAGCGGATGGTCGCAGGTTCGAGTCCTGCCGGGTGCGCCATTAGGCAGCTTTGGCACAAGTAGCGTTATATGGTGGGCGTAGCTCAGTTGGTAGAGCACGGGATTGTGACTCCCGTTGTCGTGGGTTCGATCCCCATCGTCCACCCCATATTTCGAAAGGCGCCAGATGTAACAGTCTGGCGCCTTTGCTTTAAAAAGCTTCATCCGCGGATGTGGTGGAATTGGTAGACACACTGGATTTAGGTTCCAGCGCCGCGAGGCGTAAGAGTTCGAGTCTCTTCATCCGCACCAATCAAAGCTTCATGCATGTCTTCGGGCTGGTGAGGTTCAACAAAGAAGTTGTTTGGCTTTTTTGTTACGCAATATGGTGGGCGTAGCTCAGTTGGTAGAGCACGGGATTGTGACTCCCGTTGTCGTGGGTTCGATCCCCATCGTCCACCCCATATTTCGAAAGGCGCCAGATTTAACAGTCTGGCGCCTTTTTTGTTTTTGCGGTTTCAAAAGCCGGCGCTTGCCGGTTTTCGGTCGCAGGGGCAGGGCGCTTCGTCGTATTTATGTTGCTCGATGATGCTGCACTGCTCGCCGGGCTTGCTTGCAAGAACGGCCGTCAAGGAGTGATGGGCAGTCCCTTCTATATATAGAAGAGGTCGGCGCAGAGCCTTGGCGTGATTGGTTGTATTCGCCTGTGGGACGCGCTGCATCTGTGCATCTATCCCTATAAATTGCCCGCTGTTTTTTTACCCGTTTTCAGTAGGGTGACTTCTTGAGTTTGACCCACTAGAATGCATGCCCTTGATTCTGGGGTCGGAAACGGCCGGCTAACGTCTGTGCAACGAGGAATATCCATGCAAGTTTCTGTTGAAAATACTACTGCTCTCGAGCGCCGCATGAGCGTCACTGTGCCGGCAGAGCGCATCGAGACTCAGGTCAACAAGCGTCTGCAGCAGACTGCCCAAAAGGCCAAGATTGCTGGCTTCCGTCCAGGCAAAGTGCCAATGAGCGAAATCAAGCGCCGTTTCGGTGCGGATGCTCGTCAGGAAGCTGTTGGTGATGTCATCCAGTCCTCCTTCTATGAAGCAGTGGTTGAGCAAAAGCTGAACCCGGCAGGTTCGCCATCGATCGAGCCTAAGTCGCTCGAAGCTGGCAAGGATCTGGAATACGTTGCTGTATTCGAAGTGTTCCCTGAGTTCACCGTTGCCGGCTTCGAAGGCATCACTGTTGAGCGCCTGAGCGCTGACGTGGCTGACGCTGATCTGGACAAGATGCTCGACATCCTGCGCAAGCAGAACACCCGTTTCGAAGTGGCCGATCGCGCTGCCCAGAACGAAGACCAACTGAACATCGATTTCGTTGGCAAGGTTGACGGCGAAGCATTCGCTGGCGGCTCCGCCAAGGGCACTCAGCTGGTGCTGGGTTCCGGCCGCATGATCCCGGGCTTCGAAGAAGGCCTGGTAGGTGCTAAAGCTGGCGAAGAACGCGTTCTGAACCTGACTTTCCCTGAGGACTATCAGAACCTGGACCTGGCTGGCAAAACCGCCGAGTTCACCGTCACTGTAAACACCGTTTCCGAGCCAAAACTGCCTGAGCTGAACGAAGAGTTCTTCGCTCAATTCGGCATCAAGGAAAGCGGCATCGACGGTTTCCGCACCGAAGTTCGCAAGAACATGGAGCGTGAACTGCGTCAGGCGATCAAATCCAAGGTCAAGAATCAGGTAATGGACGGTCTGCTGGCCACCAACCCGATCGAAGTGCCTAAGGCTCTGCTGTCCAACGAAGTTGACCGTCTGCGCGTGCAGGCTGTTCAGCAGTTCGGTGGCAACATCAAGCCTGATCAACTGCCGGCCGAGCTGTTCGAAGAGCAAGCCAAGCGTCGCGTAGTGCTGGGTCTGATCGTGGCTGAAGTGGTCAAGCAGTTCGACCTGAAGCCTGACGAAGCCCGCGTTCGCGAAATGATTCAGGAAATGGCTTCGGCTTACCAGGAGCCTGAGCAGGTCGTGTCGTGGTACTACAAAAACGAGCAACAACTGAACGAAGTGCGTTCGGTTGTGCTGGAAGAACAAGTTGTGGATACTGTTCTGCAGAAAGCTAGCGTGACCGACAAATCGGTCTCTTACGAAGAAGCGGTCAAGCCGGTAGAAGCTCCAAAAGCCGACTGATTGTTTTTGCGTTAAGAAGTACACACATAAGCCAGCCTTCGAGCTGGCTTATGCGTATTCAAGACATAACTATTTGGGAGTGACTGCAGAGCATGTTCCGTAATTCGTATATTCAGCAGAACTCTGATATCCAGGCCGCAGGCGGCCTGGTCCCGATGGTTGTCGAGCAATCTGCTCGTGGCGAACGCGCCTATGACATCTACTCGCGCCTGCTCAAGGAGCGAGTGATCTTTCTGGTTGGTCCGGTAGAGGACTACATGGCCAACCTGATCTGCGCGCAACTGCTGTTCCTTGAAGCGGAAAACCCGGACAAGGACATCCATCTCTATATCAACTCCCCGGGCGGTTCGGTGACTGCAGGCATGTCGATCTACGACACCATGCAGTTCATCAAACCCAACGTATCAACCACTTGCATCGGCCAGGCCTGCAGCATGGGCGCATTCCTGCTGACCGCAGGTGCTCCAGGCAAGCGTTTCTGCCTGCCGAACTCGCGTGTGATGATTCACCAGCCTTTGGGCGGTTTCCAGGGCCAGGCGTCGGACATCGAAATCCACGCCAAGGAAATCCTCTTCATTCGCGAGCGTCTGAACACGCTGATGGCCAAACACAGCGGTCGCACTCTGGAAGAAATCGAGCGCGATACCAACCGCGACAACTTCATGAGTGCGGAAGCTGCGAAGGAATACGGCTTGATCGACGAAGTGATCAACCAGCGCCCAGCTTAAAATAAGCAGCTCAAAATAGGCTTGGTCGGCTGGTCTGATCAGCGGCGGGCTTGAAAAAGCCCGCAATAGCCTTCATCTTGTGTTGCAAGCCTATCGGATTTGGATCGAACGAATGACTGACACCCGCAACGGCGAGGACAACGGCAAGCTGCTCTATTGCTCCTTCTGTGGCAAAAGCCAGCATGAAGTGCGCAAATTGATTGCCGGCCCCTCGGTCTTTATCTGCGACGAGTGCGTCGACCTGTGCAATGACATCATCCGCGAGGAGGTGCAGGAAGCCCAGGCCGAAAGCAGCGCGCATAAATTGCCTTCGCCTAAAGAAATCAGCGGCATCCTTGATCAGTATGTGATTGGTCAGGAGCGTGCGAAAAAGGTTTTGGCCGTAGCGGTGTACAACCACTACAAGCGCCTGAACCAGCGTGACAAAAAGGCTGACGACGTCGAACTCGGCAAGAGCAACATCCTGCTGATCGGCCCGACAGGCTCCGGTAAAACCCTGCTGGCCGAAACACTGGCCCGCCTGCTGAACGTTCCGTTCACCATCGCTGACGCAACCACCCTCACCGAGGCGGGGTACGTAGGTGAAGATGTCGAGAACATCATTCAGAAACTGCTGCAGAAGTGCGATTACGACGTAGAAAAAGCCCAGATGGGTATTGTCTACATCGACGAAATCGACAAGATTTCCCGCAAGTCCGACAACCCGTCGATCACCCGCGATGTTTCCGGTGAAGGCGTGCAGCAGGCCTTGCTCAAGTTGATCGAAGGCACGGTCGCTTCCGTTCCGCCGCAAGGTGGCCGCAAGCATCCGCAGCAGGAATTCCTGCAGGTCGACACTCGTAACATCCTGTTCATCTGCGGTGGTGCTTTCTCGGGTCTCGAGAAGGTTATCCAGAACCGTTCCACCAAAGGTGGCATCGGTTTCAACGCGGAAGTGCGCAGCAAGGAAGAAGGCAAGAAAGTCGGCGAATCCCTGCGTGAAGTCGAGCCTGACGATCTGGTCAAGTTCGGTCTGATCCCTGAGTTTGTCGGTCGTCTGCCAGTCCTCGCGACGCTGGACGAGCTGGATGAGGCTGCGTTGATGCAGATCCTCACCGAGCCGAAAAATGCTCTGACCAAACAGTATGCCAAGCTGTTCGAGATGGAAGGCGTGGATCTGGAATTCCGTTCCGACGCGCTGAAATCTGTCGCCAAACGTGCCCTGGAACGTAAAACCGGTGCCCGTGGGTTGCGCTCGATTCTCGAAGGTGTGCTACTCGACACGATGTACGAAATCCCCTCGCAGTCCGAGGTGAGTAAAGTCGTGATCGACGAGAGTGTGATCGAAGGCAAGTCCAAGCCACTGTATATCTACGAAAACAGTGAGCCGACGGCCAAGGCAGCGCCGGACGCGTAAGCGTCCACCGCGTCGCAACAAAGAAGGGGCCTTCGGGCCTCTTTTTTTTTATGTCGTTTTTTACATCCGCTTTGCGCTTGTTTTTTTTCAAGGCAGCCCCCATCTTGGTTTCAAGCTTAATTCCATCTGATTACGGCCATATGGCCGCCGTAGAGGCGAAATCATGAAGACAACCATCGAATTGCCTCTCCTGCCATTGCGTGATGTCGTGGTTTATCCGCACATGGTTATCCCGCTGTTCGTGGGGCGCGAGAAATCCATCGAAGCCCTCGAGGCAGCGATGACGGGCGACAAGCAGATCCTGCTGCTGGCCCAGAGAAACCCGGCTGACGATGATCCCGGTGAAGACGCTCTCTATCGCGTAGGTACCATCGCCACTGTTCTACAGCTGCTCAAGCTGCCTGACGGCACCGTCAAGGTTCTGGTCGAGGGTGAGCAGCGCGGCACCGTCGAGCGCTTCAGCGAAGTCGACGGCCACTGCCGTGCCGAGGTCTCGCTGATCGAAGAAGTCGACGCCGCCGAGCGCGAATCCGAAGTGTTCGTGCGCACGCTGCTGTCGCAGTTCGAACAATATGTACAGTTGGGCAAGAAAGTCCCGGCTGAAGTCCTGTCTTCGCTCAACAGCATCGATGAGCCGGGCCGCCTGGTCGACACCATGGCTGCGCACATGGCGTTGAAGATCGAGCAGAAGCAGGAAATCCTCGAAATCATCGATTTGTCTGCCCGGGTCGAGCACGTTCTGGCGTTGCTGGATGCCGAGATCGATCTGCTGCAAGTCGAAAAACGTATTCGTGGTCGCGTCAAAAAACAAATGGAGCGCAGTCAGCGCGAGTACTACCTGAACGAGCAGATGAAGGCCATTCAGAAAGAACTCGGCGACAGCGACGAAGGCCACAACGAAATCGAAGACCTGAAAAAGCGTATCGACGCTGCCGGTCTGCCGAAAGACGCGTTGGCCAAGGCCACTGCCGAGCTGAACAAGCTCAAGCAAATGTCGCCGATGTCCGCTGAGGCCACCGTGGTGCGCTCGTACATCGACTGGCTGGTGCAGGTGCCTTGGAAGGCCCAGAGCAAGGTACGTCTGGACCTGGCGCGCGCTGAAGACATTCTCGATGCCGATCACTACGGCCTCGAAGAGGTCAAGGAACGTATCCTTGAATACCTCGCCGTACAAAAACGCGTGAAGAAAATCCGTGGTCCGGTGTTGTGCCTGGTCGGTCCTCCGGGCGTGGGTAAAACCTCGCTGGCAGAGTCGATTGCCCACGCCACCAACCGTAAATTCGTGCGCATGGCCTTGGGTGGCGTACGTGATGAAGCGGAAATTCGTGGTCATCGCCGGACTTACATCGGTTCGATGCCGGGAAGATTGATTCAAAAGATGACAAAGGTTGGCGTACGCAACCCGCTGTTCCTGCTCGATGAAATCGACAAGATGGGTAGCGACATGCGTGGCGATCCGGCGTCGGCGTTGCTGGAAGTGCTCGATCCCGAGCAAAACCACAACTTCAACGATCACTATCTTGAAGTCGATTACGACCTGTCGGATGTGATGTTCCTCTGCACCTCGAACTCGATGAACATCCCGCCGGCGCTGCTCGACCGGATGGAAGTGATCCGTCTGCCGGGCTACACCGAAGACGAGAAGATCAACATCGCAGTCAAATACCTGTCGCCCAAACAGATTGCCGCCAATGGTCTGAAGAAGGGCGAGCTGGAATTCGACGCAGAAGCGATCCGCGACATCATTCGTTACTACACCCGTGAAGCGGGTGTGCGTGGCCTTGAACGTCAGATCGCCAAGGTCTGCCGCAAGGCTGTGAAAGAGCACGCGCTGGAAAAACGCTTCTCGGTGAAAGTGACAGCTGATCTGCTGGAGCATTTCCTCGGTGTGCGCAAATTCCGCTACGGTCTGGCTGAGCAGCAAGATCAGATCGGTCAGGTGACCGGGCTTGCCTGGACTCAGGTTGGCGGCGAACTGCTGACCATCGAAGCGGCGGTCGTACCGGGCAAGGGACAGTTGATCAAGACCGGTTCGCTGGGTGATGTGATGGTCGAATCGATCACTGCGGCCCTGACAGTGGTGCGCAGCCGTGCGAAGAGCCTGGGCATTCCTCTGGACTTCCACGAGAAGCGCGACACGCACATTCACATGCCGGAAGGGGCGACGCCGAAAGACGGTCCTAGCGCCGGTGTGGGCATGTGCACGGCGCTGGTGTCGGCATTGACCGGCATCCCGGTGCGCGCCGATGTTGCCATGACCGGTGAAATCACTCTGCGTGGTCAGGTGCTGGCAATTGGTGGTTTGAAGGAAAAACTGCTGGCGGCCCACCGCGGTGGAATCAAGATTGTGATTATTCCGGAAGAGAACGTGCGCGATCTGAAGGAGATTCCTGACAATATCAAGCAGGATCTGCAGATTAAACCGGTTAAATGGATTGACGAGGTCCTGCAAATTGCGCTGCAATACGCGCCGGAGCCCTTGCCGGATGTGGCTCCGGAGATAGTTGCCAAGGACGAAAAACGCGAGTCTGACTCTAAGGAAAGAATTAGCACGCATTAATACGTTTTTGCCTGGGTGGCTTCCTTGACAGCTTTTTAGAGCCCTTGTTATAAAGCGGCTCTTAAGTGTCTGTAGGCCATTCAGCACTCGTTTTTGCTTTCACCAAAAAACTTAGAATCATCTCAAAATAGATATAAGGGGACTTAGAGTGAACAAGTCGGAACTGATTGATGCTATCGCTGCATCCGCTGATATCCCGAAAGCTGCTGCTGGCCGTGCGCTGGACGCTGTAATCGAATCCGTCACTGGCGCTCTGAAGGCTGGCGACTCCGTTGTTCTGGTTGGTTTCGGTACTTTCTCCGTGACTGACCGTCCGGCTCGTACCGGTCGTAACCCTCAGACCGGCAAGACTCTGGAAATCCCGGCTGCCAAGAAGCCAGGTTTCAAAGCCGGTAAAGCATTGAAAGAAGCTGTTAACTAAGTTTCAGGTTTTTACCCATCCGGGTCGGGGTCATGCCTGACTTGGCAGCGGAGCGGTAGCGCAGGTCGCTGAAACAGCTGCCTGTAACGCCGGGATCGAGGGTTCGAGCCCTGTCCGCTCCGCCAGTTACGAGAAGGCGCATCCTCGGATGCGCCTTTCTTCTATCCGGATTCTACCCACGCTCCACGGTTGCCTAATTTTGAAGTTCAACCGTTTCTGGGGGACGCATGCTGCAGAATATCAGGGACAATTCACAAGGCTGGATTGCCAAGACCATTATCGGAGCCATCATTTTGCTGATGGCGTTGACCGGTTTCGACGCCATTTTCCAGGCCGCCACTCACAAGAATGAGGCGGCCAAGGTCAACGGTGAAGAAATCAGCCAGAACGAGCTGAGCCAGGCGGTTGATATGCAACGCCGTCAGCTGATGCAACAGTTGGGCAAGGACTTCGATGCTTCTTTGCTTGACGAGAAAATGCTCCGCGAATCGGCCCTCAAGGGACTGATCGATCGCAAGCTGCTGCTGCAAGGCGCAGAACAATCGAAATTCGCTTTCTCCGAAGGCGCGCTGGATCAAGTGATCCTGCAGACACCTGAATTCCAGGTCGACGGCAAGTTCAGCTCCGAGCGTTTCGACCAGGTGATCCGTCAACTGGGTTACAGCCGTATGCAGTTCCGCCAGATGCTGGCTCAGGAAATGCTGATCGGCCAACTGCGCGCCGGTGTGGCGGGCAGCGGTTTTGTCACTGACGCCGAAGTGATGGCATTCGCCCGTCTGGAAAAACAGACCCGTGATTTCGCTACGCTGAACATCAAGGCTGACCCGGCTGCGGTCAAACTGACCGACGACGAAGTCAAGGCTTACTACGATGAACACGCCAAGGAGTTCATGACTCCGGATCAGGTGATCATCGACTATGTAGAGCTGAAGAAGTCTTCGTTCTTCGATCAGGTCGCCGTCAAGGACGAAGACCTGCAGGCGGCGTATCAAAAAGAGATCGCCAACCTGTCGGAGCAGCGTCGTGCCGCGCACATTCTGATCGAAGTGAACGACAAGATCACCGAAGCTCAGGCCAAAGCGAAGATCGAAGAAGTCCAGGCGCGTCTGGCCAAGGGCGAGAAGTTCGAAGCGCTGGCCAAGGAGTTCTCGCAGGACCCGGGTTCGGCCAACAATGGTGGCGACCTCGGTTATGCCGGTCCTGGCGTCTATGACCCTGCCTTCGAAAAAGCTTTGTACTCTTTGGCCAAAGATCAGGTGTCGGAGCCGGTGCGCACCGACTTCGGTTACCACTTGATCAAACTGTTGGGTGTGGAAGCGCCTGAAGTGCCAACGCTGGCCAGCCTGAAAGACAAGCTGACCCGCGAGTTGAAAGCAGCGCAGGTTGAGCAACGTTTCGTCGAAGCGACCAAGCAACTGGAAGACTCCGCGTTCGAAGCATCTGACCTGGCTCAGCCAGCGGCGGATCTGAAGCTGACCGTGCACACCTCCAAGCCGTTTGGCCGTGAAGGCGGTGAAGGTGTTGCCGCTAACCGTGCCGTGGTCACTGCCGCATTCAGCACTGAAGTGATTGATGAAGGTGCCAACAGCACCGCCATCGAACTGGATCCGGAAACTGTGATTGTGCTGCGCTCCAAGGAGCATCTGAAGCCTGCGCAACTGCCTCTGGAAAGCGTGAGTGCGGCGATTCGCACCCAGCTGACCAAAGAGCAGGCCAGCGCTGCTGCCAAGACCAAGGCCGAGAAGCTGATCGCCGATCTGCGCGATGGCAAGGCGCCGCTGGACAAGGCTGTTGAAGGGCAGAACTGGAAAACCACTGAAGCGGCCACTCGTGGTCAGGAAGGGGTTGATCCTGCTGTGTTGCAAGCGCTGTTCCGTATGCCGAAACCGGCTGCCAAGGACAAACCGACGTTCAGCAGCGTGACGTTGCCGGATGGCAGTCTGATGATCGTGCGTCTGAATGGCGTTAACGAAGCGGCTGCGCCGACTGATGAAGAGAAGGTCCAGTACCGTCGCTTCCTGGCGTCGCGTGAAGGTCAGCAGGACTTTGCGGCGTATCGCAAGCAGTTGGAGAGTCAGGCTGACATCAAGAAGTTCTGATGTTTGACTGAGATTTGATAAGGGAGCCCCGGCCGATTGGTCGGGGCTTTTTTATTGGGCGGGTGATTGTTGGTGGATCCGTTGCTGTGGGTGTGGCTGATTAGGGTTCCGCCCTTACGGCGGGTCACTTTTTCCAGACGCCGAAAAAGTAACCAAAAAGGCTTTACCCTGACGTACGGCCCTCGCTGTGGCTCGGGTTCCTTCGCTCCGGGGTTCATCCGGGGCATCGCCTCCGGTTTGCTTCGCTGCACCTCCTCTCGATGTCCTCCCCGGATGAACCCCTCCGCTCAGCCTTCCGACGGGCGATTTAGATCAAGAGCGGTACTCGAGCTAACGCTCATTGTGTTGAGTGGTGAAGGTCAAAGGCGGTACTCGAGCTAACGCTCATTGTGTTGAGTGGGGCGGCATGCGCCGCGTTTGGGGTCTACGCATTTCTTTGTGGGAGCTGGCTTGCCAGCGATGGCGGGCTGACAGCCGACCAATCTCTGGCTGGTGAACCTGTTTCAAACTGTGGGAGGGGGGCTTGCTTCCGAAGGCAGTGTTACGGCCACTAATTTCTGGCGGGTATTCTCATGCTCTCTAGGAGCTGCCGAAGGCTGCGATCTTTTGACTTTGACGTTGTGATGATCAAAAGATCGTGGCCTGCGGCAGCCCTACACAGGGAATCTCGGCATCGCCGGGGGATATCCGGTCGGGTGTTGCGAGGGTATTTAAACCATTGAGCATTATGCCGCTCGTGGAAATCCATGGTGTCGAGCATTGGTAGCGGCATAGAAGGTCGTGACCAGCAGCACCGCGACGATCCACGGAAAGTGCTCGACCCCCACGCTGTCCAGCAGCAGTCCACCCGCCAGTCCCCCTCCGGCTATGCCGACATTCCACAGCGTGACCAGCATCGACTGGGCGGTGTCGGCGGCGTCCTTCGCGGCTTTCGCTGAAGCGGTTTGCAGCAGCGAGGGCATGGCGCCGAATGCCAGTCCCCACACGGCTGTGGCGATGTAGACCACGCTTGGCGATTCGCGCCAGATGCCCAGGGCGATGGCTGCAAACATGAAGAGGATTGCGCTGATCAGCACCAATTCGCGCAGCCAGCGGTCGATCAGGCTGCCAACGATCCACAGGCTCAGTACTGACGCCACGCCGAATGCCAGCAACACCCGGTCGATTTCACCGCCCAATCCTGACAGTTGCAGGAATGGCGCGATGTAGGTGTACAGAAGATTGTGTGCAACCACGTAGGACAGGGTTACGAACAGCACCGGTCGCACGCCTGGCAGGGTGAAGACCTGACGCAGTGGCAGGCGTTTGCCGGCACGCTCGCCTGGGAAGTCTGGCACTTGCCAGCGTACCCAGATCACCAGCAGCACGGTCAATGCGGTCATGATTGCGAAGCTCAGACGCCAGCCAATCAGGGTGCCGAGCAGGGTGCCGGCGGGGATTCCCAGGGACAGTGCAATCGGTGCGCCGAGCATGGCCACGGTGATCGCGCGACCTTGCAGGTGTGGGGCGACCATTCGGCTTGCGAATCCGGCGAGCAGGGCCCAGAGCAGGCCGGCAAACACGCCGGCGATGAACCGTGCAGTCAGGGTCAGCCAGTACAGCTCAGACACGGCGGTAATGCTGTTGGCAATGGCAAAGCCGCCGATGGCGGACAGCAGCAGTGGTCGGCGACGCCAGCCGCGAGTGGCGATGGTCAGCGGTATGGCGGCGACGATCGAGCCGATGGCGTAGAGCGTGACCAGTTGCCCGATCAGCGCTTGAGAGACATTCAGGCCACTGCTCATTTGTGGCAACAGGCCGGCCGGCATGGCTTCGGTCATTACTGTGATGAAACCGGCGGTCGCCAGCGCCAGTAACGCGGCGAGCGGTAAGCGTTCGGCGGTTGCGGGTGGATTATCGAGCGTAGTGCAGGTGAGTGGTGCGTCGTTCATGAGCCAGCATCCCTGTGCAGAGTTGACGAGGGACACAGGGTAGAGCGCTGCGCATTGGCGAAAAACAGGTTATGGTTCCGAACATATCGGACATGGATGTCGTCAATGGAGGGTTGGTATGGATAGCCTGGGCAGTATTTCGGTGTTTGTTCAGGTCGCCGAAACGCGCAGTTTTACTGAGGCTGGCCGGTTGCAAGGGGTGTCGTCTTCGGCGGTGGGTAAAAGCATTGCGCGACTTGAGGCGCGGCTGAACGTACGGCTGTTTCATCGCACCACACGCAGTGTCACGCTGACCAGCGAGGGCGCACTGTTTCTCGAGCGTTGCCGCAAGATCCTCGCCGAGGTCGAGGCGGCTGAGTTCGAGCTGTGCGATGCCGCTTCGCAACCCCACGGCAAGTTGCGGATCAGCCTGCCGCAGGTGCATGGGCTGGTGATGCCGGTCATGAACGAATTCATGACGCAGTATCCACAGATCGAACTGGATCTGGATCTGACTGATCGCATGGTCGACGTGGTGGAGGAGGGTTTCGATGCTGTCATCCGTACCGGCAAACCGCGTGATTCACGGCTGATGGCACGACCGTTGGGCGAATTTCATATGGTGTTGGTGGCCAGCCCGGCTTATTTGCAGCAACGCGGTGTGCCACAAACCCCCACCGAGCTGGCGACTCACGCGTGTTTACGCCACACCTTCCATGCCACCGGCAAACTGGAGCCGTGGCCCTTGCGTAGAGAACCCTTCACCGCAGAGCCGATATTGCCGGCGCGGCTGGTCAGCACGTCCATTGAGGCCGTTGCCCACGCGGCATTCGCCGGCATGGGCATTGCCTGCCTGCCGGATTTCATGACCCTTGAAGCGGTCGCGCAGGGACGCCTGCAGCGGGTGCTGGACGCGTATCTGGAGCACACCGGGCAGTTTTGGGTCTTGTGGCCGTCGAGCCGCCATGCCACCGCCAAATTGCGGGTTTTCATCGATCATTTATCGAGGCGACTTTTTCCCGACGCCGAAGGTCGATAGAGTTGTAACCGTTTTAAGACACTAATCCATACGCCGCGGGGTCACGATCTGTTGCACAATACGCCCCGGACTGTTTTCCCTCAGGATGTTCAATGTTGATTTCCACTCCCATGCGTGTTGTCGGGTTGGCGCTGTTGTTGACCGCTGTTGCCGGCTGTTCGAAAGACAAGCCGATGTATGAGCATGAAAACTTCGATGATTCCGGTACGTTCTCGCGCAATTATCCGGTGACCGACACCGCCAGTTGCGAAGCGGCACGCCGGGCGTTGCTCAGTCAGGGCTACATCATCACCAGCAGCGACCCTAAACTGGTCAGCGGCCACAAGAGCTTCCAGCAGACCGGCGAAACGCACCTGGAAATCAGTTTCAACGTGGTCTGTGCCGAAGATGCCAGTGGCAAGCATCACGCCACGGTGTTCGCCAACGCCCTGCAGGATCGCTACGCACTGAAGAAGACCAACAATTCGGCCAGTCTGGGTGTCGGTGTGCTCGGCTCGGTGTCGATGCCGATCGGCTCGTCGGACGATTCGATGGTCAAGGTCGCCAGTGAAACGGTGACGGCGCAGAAGTTCTATGAGCGCTTCTTTACCCTGGTCGAGCAGTTCTTGCCGGCAGAGACGAAGAAAGCGGCGCACATCGAAGAGAAACCCAAGACCGACCTGGGCGTACCTGAGCCGAAAGCGGCTCCGGCGAATCTGGCGCCGGCTGCTGAAACCGCTCCTGCACCGGCAGCCCCGGCCGTGACCGCACCAGCTCCCGTCGAGACCGCCCCGGTCAGTTCCGAACCGGTTGCGCCGCCAGTGGACGCTACGCCGATCACTCCGGCACCAAGCGCAGAACCTGCGCCGACCACGGAAACCATCACGCCACCGGCTAATCCGACGAACATCCCACCGCCGTCCGAGCCGATTCCGGCGTTGCCTGCCAACGGCCAATAAGCCAACGCCGGGCACCCTTCTGTGGGAGCGGGCTTGCTCGCGAAAGCGGTTGATCAGTCACATCGATGTCGGATGTGCCGACGCTTTCGCGAACAAGCTTGCTCCCACAGTGGTTTCAGGCCTTCTTGAAAAATCCCATGATAAATTCCTGACCGCCTGCTACGTTTTATCCATGAAGGTCGCGTTTCACTATTCCTTCATACGGGCAAGATATGCTCGGGACACAAACGAAGAGAGCAGTAGGGGAATACACAATGGACGACTATCAAGAAGAACTGCTCGAATACCAGGCCTTTGAGCTGGATCCGCCAGAGCCTGCGGAAGACGCGACCGAGCTTTGAGGTTTCAGGCTGTTTTGCGATGACTGCGGCGGAATTCGCCAGGCGTCTGGCTGCTCCAGCGCTTGAATGCTCGCTGGAACGCTTCGGCTGAAGCAAACCCCAGCAGGTAAGCGATCTCGCCAAACGCCAGTTCCGTGTCGCGGATGTAGGTCATCGCCAGATCACGGCGAGTGTCATTGAGGATCGCGCGAAACTGCGTGCCTTCTTCGGCCAGTTTGCGCCGCAAGGTCCAGGTCGGCAGCTTCAGGCGCGCCGCCACTTCCTCCAGATCCGGTTCCCGCCCACCGTTGAGCAACGGACCGAGCAATTGCGTGATGCGTTCGCGCAGGCTGCGGGTGCGGGTCAGTTGTTCCAGTTCCCGTTCACACAGTTGCAGCAAGTGCCGCCAGGTACTCGGGCAGTGTTCGGGGTTGCGCTGGGCGAGGCTGCTCAGGCTCAGGCGTAATTGGTTGCGTTCGGCGCCGAACTGAATCGGGTTATCTCCCAGGGTTGCATAGGCATCGCGATAATCCGGTTCATCGAATTCGATGTCGATGCGCTCGGCGCGCAATGGTTCGCGACCGACGCTGGATAACTGGTGCAGCCAGCCAGCGATGATCGAGTCCACCACAAAGCGGTTGTAGGCGTTGTACGGGCTGATCGAATAGAAGCGCAACCAAGCACCGTTGGCGTCTTCGTGGAAACTCGACTGGCCGCGATAATTGGAACCGTACAACGGCTCGAAACGGATCAGGCAGCGGGCCGCTTCACGCACCGTCGGCGCCTGCGCGGCGGTCACACCGGCCAGTCCCGCCTGGCTCAATCGGCTGAGCTGGCCCATGCGCAGGCCTAATGCCGGATCTTCCGTCAGTTGAATCGCGCTATGGCCCAGACGCATATAACGCGGAATCGACAGCCGTGCTCCGGCCTCGGCCAAACGAGCGGCATCCAGACCGTATTGCTCAAGCAGCGGCTGGGGATCGGCGCCATGACTGCGCACGGCATCGACGAGGCTATGCACGAAACCTACCGACAGATCCCCGAGACGCATCGGTAGCGGCTTCATCATTTACAACCAGATATTCAGCAAACGGGCGCCACGGGCTTCGCCATCGGCGAACTGCTGACCGTTGCTGCTGAGAAAACTTTGACCGGAGCTCGACAGGTCCCAGAACTGCCCGCGCAGAAACACGCTCATGCCGGCAATCGCGCGGCTGCTGGGCGGTTGCGCAGTCAGGGTCAGGCGATGCCATGCCTGACCTTCACTGACCTCACCGGGCTTGAGGCTGACCGAACTCGGTGTGCTCGACCCCTTATAGCCACGCCACGGCTTGTCCCACGTGCCATGGCCGAACACCTGCGCCGGCACCGCAACCAATTGCGCGCCTTGCTCGTCGAGTTTGCGATAGTTGTCCGGATACCAGCTGTCGCTGCCGATCAACACGCCGAGGCGCCCGGCCGGGGTGTCGACGACGTTGATTGTCTGTTCACCGGCCTGGATGACATCACGCTGATCGAACACCGAATGCATCTGCCGTTGCGGCTGGCCGAGGGGCGCACCGTCGCGACCGAATACCACGCTGCTGTTGTAGAGCGCACCGCTGCCGGGTTTGAGCTGACCATCACGGATGCTGGGCTCGGGCAGCACGATCGAGCCGGCTACCAGCGTCACGTGAAATTCCTTGGCCAGACCACCGAACAGGGCCTGGTAATCCTTGGCCATGGATCGCGACTTCATGCGCAGGTGCGCGTCGTTGACGCGGTCGCTGCCCTTGGCGCTGAGCCAGGCGCGGGCGAATAACAGTGGATTGCTCGCCGCCAGCCAGTTCATCGCTTCGGCGAGACTTGGCGCCTGATACAACTCATCTTTCTCGCCGCTGATCATCAGCCAGGTGCCGATGTGTTCCGGCAACACCACCACAGTTTTGTCGTTCAACAGGCCCTGATCCTGCGCTTGCTGCAGATAGGCCGCGAGTTTGCGGTGCAGGCGCTCGGGGCTCTGATAATCGGTAGGGAACAGTTCGGGCTGAATGCCTAGCAGATTGCCACGGTCGGCCGGTGTGCCTTGGTCGACCGCCAGTTTGATGCGCAAGTCCGACAGGTAATGTCCCGCCGGCCGGTCTGCCGCCCACATGGCGTAGGTGGTCAGGGTGGCCACGATGGCCATGGAGAAAAACAGGTACAGAAGTTTGCGCATGAAAACCAACAACAGCCGGGTACAGGGTGTGGCGACTAGGGTAGGGCCCATGGCGCTGGTTGCCAAGGGGCGCTGCGCATTTTGATCATTAACTTGTCAGTTACGGTCATTGAGTGACAGCGATGCGACTCTTAGTCTGTCGAACATGACTGACGGGGGACGTAGAGCTCCCGCAATTTTTCCGTGATCGCTCGTTGTGGAGTTACCGATGACCACCGCTCATTACCCGCACCTGTTGGCCCCGCTGGACCTGGGATTCACCACGCTGCGCAACCGCACCCTGATGGGCTCGATGCACACTGGTCTTGAAGAGAAACCGGGCGGCTTCGAGCGCATGGCGGCGTACTTTGCCGAACGTGCCCGTGGCGGCGTCGGCCTGATGGTGACTGGCGGTATCGGCCCGAACGATGAGGGCGGCGTGTACTCCGGCGCGGCCAAGCTGACTACCGAGGAAGAAGCGCTCAAGCATCGCATCGTCACCCGCGCGGTGCATGAAGCGGGCGGCAAGATTTGCATGCAGATCCTCCACGCCGGACGTTATGCCTACAGCCCGAAACAAGTTGCGCCAAGTGCGATTCAGGCGCCGATCAATCCGTTCAAGCCCAAAGAGCTGGACGAGGAAGGCATCGAAAAGCAGATCAGCGATTTCGTCACCTGTTCGGTACTGGCGCAGACCGCCGAGTACGACGGCGTCGAGATCATGGGCTCGGAAGGTTATTTCATTAACCAGTTCCTCGCCGCGCATACCAACCACCGCACCGACCGTTGGGGCGGCAGCTACGAAAACCGTATGCGCCTGCCGGTGGAGATCGTGCGTCGCGTCCGCGAAGCGGTCGGCCCGAACTTCATCATCATCTTCCGTCTGTCGATGCTCGATCTGGTCGAGGGCGGCAGCACCTGGGACGAGATCGTCACCCTGGCCAAAGCCATCGAGCAGGCAGGCGCGACCATCATCAACACCGGTATCGGCTGGCACGAGGCGCGGATCCCGACCATCGCCACCAAAGTGCCGCGTGCGGCATTCAGCAAGGTCACGGCCAAGCTGCGCGGTTCGGTGAACATTCCGCTGATCACCACCAACCGCATCAACACCCCGGAAATCGCCGAGCAGATTCTGGCCGAGGGCGATGCCGACATGGTTTCGATGGCGCGGCCGTTCCTCGCCGACCCGGACTTCGTCAACAAGGCTGCCGAAGGCCGTGCCGACGAAATCAATACGTGCATCGGCTGCAACCAGGCGTGCCTCGACCACACCTTCGGCGGCAAGCTCACCAGTTGCCTGGTCAACCCGCGTGCCTGCCACGAAACCGAGCTTAACTATTTGCCGGTGCAGCAGATCAAGAAAATCGCCGTGGTCGGTGCCGGCCCTGCCGGGTTGTCCGCCGCCACCGTGGCGGCCGAGCGCGGCCATCAGGTGACCTTGTTCGATTCGGCCAGTGAAATTGGCGGCCAGTTCAACATCGCCAAGCGTGTGCCGGGCAAAGAGGAATTTTTTGAAACCCTGCGCTACTTCAAACGCAAGTTGCAGACCACCCATGTCGAGGTGTGCCTGAACACCCGTGTCGACGTGGCGAAACTGGTGGAAGGCGGTTATGACGAGATCATCCTCGCCACCGGTATTGCGCCGCGTGTGCCGGCGATTCCGGGCGTCGAGAATGCCAAGGTATTGAGCTATCTCGACGTGATCCTTGAGCGCAAGCCGGTCGGCAAGCGTGTCGCGGTGATTGGCGCTGGCGGTATCGGTTTCGATGTGTCGGAATTCCTTGTCCATCAAGGTGTGGCCACCAGCCAGGATCGCGCCGCGTTCTGGAAGGAGTGGGGCATCGACACTCACCTTGAGGCACGGGGTGGTGTCGCCGGGATCAAACCTGAGCCACATGCACCGGCCCGCGAAGTGTTCCTGTTGCAGCGCAAAAAAACCAAGGTCGGCGACGGTCTGGGCAAGACCACCGGCTGGATTCATCGCACAGGTCTGAAGAACAAGCAGGTGCAGATGCTCAACAGCGTTGAATACCTGAGCATCGACGACGAAGGCCTGCACATCCGTATCGGCGAAACCGGCGAGCCGCAGGTGTTGGCGGTGGACAACATCGTGATCTGCGCGGGCCAGGATCCGTTGCGTGAGCTGCACGACGGGCTGGTGGAGGCCGGGCAGAACGTGCACCTGATCGGCGGTGCGGATGTCGCGGCCGAGCTGGATGCCAAACGGGCGATCAACCAGGGCTCGCGTCTGGCGGCCGAACTCTGATTTCCCAGGCCTAGCGTGCCAATGGCTATCGCGAGCAGGCTCACTCCTACAGGTGGACGCATTTCAAATGCAGGAGTGAGCCTGCTCGCGATGGCTGCTTATGAGCGACTAGAATGCTGGCTCTGTCCAGATCGAATCGCCGCTCATGTTTTTGCCTCCCTCCGATTGGCCACCCCAAGCCCCTCTCGAACCACTTCAACTCCACTGGCTCACTGCCGCCAATGTTGAAGTGGCGATCCTGCGCCTGGATCAGATCGATCCGCTGATCAGCGGCAACAAGTGGTTCAAGCTTACCGAACATCTCAAGGCCGCCGAACGGGCCGGTGCCGAAGGCATCATCAGCCTCGGCGGCGCACATTCCAATCATCTGCATGCGCTAGCGGCGGCGGGCAAACGGCTAGGCTTCAAAACGGTCGGGCTATTGCGTGGGCATGCGCAGGAAACGCCCACGGCGAGGGATTTGCAGGCGTTCGGCATGCAGCTGCATTGGCTGGGTTACGGCGGTTATCGGGCGCGGCATGAACCGGGGTTCTGGGCACCGTGGCAGGCGCAATATCCGACGCTGTTTGCGGTGCCAGAGGGCGGCGGTGGATTGCCTGGGGCGTTGGGTTGCGCGGCGCTGAAGGTTCAGGTGGACGCGCAATTGGCGAATCTCGGCTGGAGCGATTACCACGGATGGTGGCTCGCATGTGGCACCGGAACCACTTTGGCGGGGCTGGTGCTGGCGGAGGCGGGTGCGCATCCGGTGTATGGCGCGCTGGCGGTGCCGGAGGATCATGGGGTGGCGCCTCAGATCAAGGCAGTCCTCCACGAAGCTGGAATGGCCAATACAGGGTATGAATTGATTGATGCCAGTCGTGGCGGTTTTGCCAGGGTCGATGCTGGGCTGCTTGAGTTTATCGACCGTAGCCAGCAGGCGAGCGGTATGCTGCTGGAGCCGCTTTACACCGGCAAGGCGTTGCTGGCGCTAAAGAGCCACGTCGAGGCGGGTAGATTTGCCAGCGGCACTCGGCTGATTTTCGTGCATACCGGCGGATTGCAGGGGCGACGGGGATTCGACCGCGTCCCCTGATTGCAGCGTATCTCTGTCATGAGGGGATTTATTGTGGCGAGGGGATTTAGCGAAACGTCGCACCGCCCCGATGGGCTGCGAAGCGGCCCCAAAACTTCAATATGCGGTAAATCAGGACGACCAGTGGTGGCTGAATTGGGGCCGCTGCGCAGCCCATCGGGGATAAATCCCCTCACCACAGGGAATCCAGCATGTTCCAAAAGCGTTTCAGCCGCGTTTGGGCATCATCCGCAACATCGTGTTATCCCTCACCACGTAATGGTGATAGATCCCCGCCAGCGCGTGCAGCCCGATCAGCCAGTAACCGATAGTGGCGATCAGCACGTGCCAGCCTTCCACTTGTTTGGCGAACGCTTTGTCCTCACCCACCAGCAACGGCAGATCAAACCCGTAGAACATCACCTGATGCCCTTCGGCGCTGGTGATCAACCAGCCGAGAATCGGCATGCTGATCATGAACAGGTACAGCGCCCAGTGCATCAGCCGAGCCAGCACGGTTTGCCATTGCGGCGAAGCAGGAAAAATCTGCGGGGCGGGGCCGACGCTGCGGGCCAGCAGGCGAAACCACACCAGCACGAACACGGTCAGGCCGAGCATGTAGTGGGCTTCCTTGATGAGCGTGCGCCCTCCACTGCCCTTGGGGAACAGGCCGCGCAATTCCATGCTGGCGTACACCAGCACCAACAACACCAGCATCAGCCAGTGCAGCAGAACCGATACGGTGCTGTAGCGAGATTCGGAGCTTGTCCACGGCATACGGTGTTTCCTCACAGATCAGCGTCGAAAACGGCCGTTCTTGCGCGACGGCATGTCTTAACTGTAATTCGCTTTGGCGGATTTGCTTGAGACTGATCGGCCTTTCAATGCGCTGGGTCAGGGGGATGGACAATAAAAAAACGCCAGTGTCGGGCAGACACTGGCGTTTTGGCTTTGAGCTCAGACGGTGATCAACTCGATTGCGGCATCTCGCCATTGGCCAGGCGCTTGTTGATGTCAGCGATTACTTCCGGCAGATCGCTGATGGTGTCGATCATGTAATGCGGGCGCGAACTTTCGAACAACGCGTGGATGCGCTTGCGCTCGCTGGCCAGTTCGTCGCTGCCCAGCGCACGGAAACCGGCGTAATCAAGCCCAAGCGCGTTGCCGGAACAGATCAGCGCCACGGTCCACATCCCGGCGCGACGGCCTTCGAGGATGCCCGGTACGGTGTCGTCGATCTTCACGCAAGCGGCGACATCGTCAATACCCAGGGCAATCACGTTGGCCAGTGCCTGCGCCGGCCATGGGCGACCATTGGGTACTTCGTCGGTGGCGACTACGTGATCGGCGACGTAGCCGTTGCTGGCGGCCAGCGCCACGACTTTGTCCATCACCTGTTTCGGGTAGCCGGAGCAGGAACCGATCTTGATGCCCTGTTGGCGCAGGTTGGCAATGGTCTCCAGCGCGCCGGGAATCAGCGCCGAGTGCTCGGCGATTTTCTCGATTTGCAGGGGCATGAAGCGGTTGTAGATGGCGGTGACGTCATCGTCGGTCGGGGTGCGGCCGAACGCTTTGCGATAACGCTCGGCGACTTGTGGCTGATCGCACAGAGTGCGGATGTGATCCCACTTGCCCATGCCCATTGGCCCGCGGGCTTCTTCGATGGAGACTTGGACGTCGAACTCGGCAAAGGCTTCGACGAAAATCTGCGTGGGTGCGAACGAGCCGAAATCGACCACGGTGCCGGCCCAGTCGAGGATGGCGGCTTGCAGCTGGGTTGGGTTGGTGTAGTTCATGGCAAAGATTCCTATGAGAACAAGCTATTCAAAAGGTTCGGCGATCCTGTGGGAGCGGGCTTGCCCGCGATGGGGCACTTTCAGTCGACATTTATGCTGAATGTCATACCGCTATCGCGGGCAAGCCCGCTCCCACAGGGATCAAGTCGGATCAGATTTCGAGGACTTCCATCTCGCGCAGTACTTCGCCCACGGCCGCGACGGCCTGGCGCATTTCGTCCGGGCTGACGTGACCAATGCAGCCAACGCGGAAGGTTTCGACCTGGGTCAGTTTGCCGGGGTAGAGGATGTAACCCTTGGCCTTGACCCGTTCGTAGAAATCCTTGAACTGGTAACGCGGATCTTTCGGCGCATGAAACGTGGCGATGATCGGCGCCTGAATGGCCGCCGGCAGGAAGCTGCGCAAACCCAGCTTGCCCATCTCTTCCATCAGGGCCTGACAGTTGGCGACGTAGCGCGCGTGCCGTGCCGGCAGGCCGCCTTCTTCGTTGTATTGCAGCAAGGCTTCGTGCAGCGCCGCGACCACGTGGGTCGGCGGGGTGAAGCGCCACTGGCCGGTTTTTTTCATGTAGGCGTGCTGGTCGAACAGGTCCATCGCCAGCGAATGCGAATTGCCGGCCGCCGCAGCCAGCGACTCTTTGCGAGCGAAAACAAAACCCATCCCCGGCACGCCTTCCAGGCATTTGCCGGACGCGGCGATCAGCGCATCGAACGGCACGTGCTGCGCATCCACCGGCAGTGCGCCGAAGGAACTCATGGCATCGATGATCAGACGTTTGCCGTGTTGCTGAACAACCTGGGCGATCTCTGGCAACGGATTGAGGATGCCGGTGCTGGTTTCGCAGTGAATCAAGGCGACGTGGGTGATGGAGACGTCGGCGCGCAGCAGACGATCGACGTCAGCAGCGGTAGTCGGTTCGTCTTCAGCGGTTTCGAAGGTACTGAAAGATCGGCCGAGCACTTCGCAGATCTTCGCCAGACGCTTGCCATAAGCGCCGTTGATCAGCACCAGCACTTTGCCGTCGCGTGGCACCAGTGTGCCGATGGCCGCTTCAACCGCGAAGGTGCCGCTGCCTTGCAGGGGCACGCATTCATGGGTCGCGGCGCCATTGAGGATCGCCAGCAGTTGTTCGCAAAGGCTGGCGGTCAGTTGATTGAAGCGGTCATCCCATGACCCCCAGTCGACCATCATCGCCTGGCGGGTGCGGGCCGAAGTGGTCAACGGGCCGGGAGTGAGCAGGATGGGTTCGGCGATACTCATTCGTGTGTCCTCGGATTGCGCTGGGGGATGAAGCTACGGGGCATACGTTGCAATTCGCCGTTGCATCAATCAAATTGTTTGTTGTTATGCCAGCCATCAGTGAGAGTTATTCATGAATCTGTTCCAGCTCCGCGCCTTTGATGCCGTGGCCCGTGAGGGCAGCTTCACCCGTGCCGCCGCGCGCCTGTTTATCAGCCAACCGGCGGTCACCGGACACATCAAGGCGCTGGAGGAGCACTACCAGATCACCTTGCTGCGACGCACTGCGCGACGGGTGGAACTGACGGAGGAGGGCACCAAACTGGCGGCCATTACCCGGGCGATGTTCGGGCTGGCGGAAGAAGCGCAGACGATGCTCGAAGCCAACCGGCAATTGCTCACCGGGCGGCTGGAAGTGGCGGCGGATGGCCCGCACATGGTGATGCCGATGCTCGCCAGTCTGCGTGCGCGCTATCCGGGGATCACGGTCAATCTGCGCTTGGGCAATGCGCAGGAAACCCTGACGGCGCTGTTATCCGAACACGCCGACGTAGCCGTGCTGACCGAAGTCGAACCGCGTAAAGGCTTGCATTTGCAGGCGCTGAGCGAGTCGCGGATTTGCGCGTTGGTGCCGGCAGGGCATCCGTGGGCGGCGCGCGCTTTAGACGTGAAACTCAAAGAGCTGGATCAAGTGATCATGGTGCTGCGTGAGCCGAGTTCGATTACCCGGCGCACGTTTGACCAGGCCTGTACGCAGGCGTCGATCCAGCCGCGGGTGTTGCTGGAACTGGACAGCCGCGAGGCAGTAACGGAAGCGGTGGCGGCGGAACTGGGGGTGGGCGTGGTGTCCTCGGTGGAAGTCAGCCATGACCCGCGAGTGGTAGCGATTCCGATTATTGGCGAGGGATTGGTCAATCGGCACATGATCGGCTGCATGGAGCGGCGACGGGAGTTGCGCTTGATTCAGGCGTTTTTTGGTCTCGCACCAGTCTGATACACCGTGGCGCATTCATCGCTGGCAAGCCAGCTCCTACAGGTTTTTCTGGTGTACACAAAATGTGTGAACGGGCTGAATCCCTGTGGGGGCTGGTAAGCCAGCTCCTACAGGTTTTTCTGGTGTACACAAAATGTGTGAACGGCTGAATCCCTGTGGGAGCTGGCTTGCCAGCGATGGGGCAGGTCCTGATTACACAAGACTCTCCCGGACCATCTCCAGGAAAGTCGCCACCACCCGCCGCGAGCTCTGCTCGCGCAAACACACCAGTGTCTCGGTCAAGCGCCGGGTGCAATCGATGATCGGCAATGCGCACACCCGCGAATCCGCACCAAACTCCGCCGCCGACACCACCCCGACACCAATCCCCACCACCACCGCCTCGCGTGCCGCTTCCCGGCCTTCGACCTGAATGGCCGGGCGTATGCGAAATCCGGCCCGGGCCATTTCCTCTTCCAGCGTCTGCCGCGTCACCGAACCATGTTCGCGCAACACCAGCGGCGTGTCGTCGAGGTCCGCCAGACAGATCGACTCGCGTTCGGCCCACGGATGATTGCGCGACACGAACGCCACCATCGGATCGTTGCGCAGTGGCACGCAGAGCAAGCGCTCATCACTGACATCGCGGCCCAGCAGCGCCAGATCGGCCTGATAGTTGAACAGCCGAAACAGTGATTCATCGGTGTTGCCGGTCTCGATCTTCACGCTGATCCCCGGATAGCGCTCGCAAAATCGCGCGATCTGCGGCAGCACATGCACCGGCGCATCCACCGCCAGAATCAGGCTGCCGGTCTGCAAGGCCTGGGACTCCTGCAACAATTCCTGTGCTTCGGCTTCAATCACAAACAGGCGCTGGGTAATCGCCAGCAAGCGCTCGCCCAGATCCGTCAGGCGTACCGAACGTTTATTGCGATGAAACAGCAGAACGCCGAAGCGTTCTTCCAGTTTGCGCACCTGGTCGGAAATCGCCGGTTGCGTGAGGAAAAGCCGCTCGGCGGCTTTGGTGAAGCTTCCGTGTACGGCCACGGCATGAAACGCTTTGAGCTGAGCGTGGGAGACAGACATGGTGGCTCCTGATTAAACGGTCAGTAACAAGCTGAGCTTATGTGTGAAATACGATAAATCGATTTTATTTATTAAACAGTAATTGCTTTGATCCGCTCACGCCATCGCTGACTGCCCGCTCGGACAGCAGGGTTGGCGATGAGCCTGCGTGTGCAAAAGCAGGACTCATCTGACCGGTATCGCCATAGGGATGGGGTGATATCGCAGTGCTCAACAATAAAAAACACAGGCGTTTACTCAACGATTCTGCCGGCACACTCACACCCTGAGGTCAGAACCACCATGAACAAGCACATCGGCACCATTGCGCGTTGGCGCATGCAGATTTTCGCGATCACCTGGCTTGCATACGCCGCTTTCTACTTCACTCGCAAAGCGTTCTCGGTGGCCAAACTGGGCATCGGCGAAGACCCGACGTTCATGCTCGACAAGATGGCCATGGCCAACCTCGATGCGATCTATCTGGCGGCATACGCCATCGGCCAATTCACCTGGGGCATGCTCGCCGACCGCTTTGGCCCACGGGTCGTGGTGCTCGGTGGCTTGCTGATCTCCGCGGCGGCGGCGCTGGTGATGGGCAGTTTTGCGACGTTGCCGATTTTCGCCACCTGCATGTTGATCCAGGGGTTGGCGCAGTCCACCGGATGGTCGGGCTTGTGTAAAAACCTGGGCAGTTTTTTCCCTTCCGAGCAGCGCGGGCGCGTGCTCGGGTTGTGGAGTTCCTGCTACGCCTTTGGCGGTCTGGTGGCGTCGCCATTCGCCGGTTGGTGGGCGTACACGCTGGTCGGTACCTGGCACGCGGCGTTTATCTCCAGCGCGGTGGTGGTGGCGGTGGTGGCTGTTCTGTTCTTTATCTTCCAGCGCGACAAACCGGAAGACGTCGGCCTGCCAGCGGTGGAACCGGAGCCGGAACTGACTGCTGAAGAGGCCGAAGCCAACAGTAAACTCAGTGTGTGGGAGCCGTTGAAGGAGATCCTGCGCAACCGCACGGTGCTGGTGCTCGGTCTTGCGTATTTCATGCTGAAACCGGCGCGTTACGCGATTCTGTTGTGGGGGCCTGTGATCGTTTTCGAGCAAATGCCCAGCGTCGGCAAGGTTGGCGCGGCGATCATTCCCACGTCTTTTGAACTGGCCGGGTTGCTCGGGCCAATCATGATCGGTCTGGCTTCGGACAAACTTTTCGGCGCCCGGCGCATGCCGGCCTGCGTGCTGAGTCTGTTGGCACTGACCGTGACGCTGGCGTTGTTCATGGGCGCGTTACACACCGGCAGCGTGTTGCTGGTGGTGGCGCTGCTGTTTGTCATGGGCCTGACCCTCTACGGCCCGGACTCGATGATCAGCGGCGCGGCCGCCATCGACTTCGGAAAAGCCAAGGCGGGCGCCACGGCGGCCGGATTCGTCAACGGCTGCGGCTCGGTCGGCGCGGTGCTCGGTGGCTTGCTGCCTGGGTACTTCGATTCGGTGACGGTGTTCATCGTCTTCGCCGGATGCGCGCTGTTCTCGGCGCTGGTGCTGATTCCACACTGGAACAGCCGCCCGGTTGGCCTGATGGAGCCGCGCGCCTCAATTCCCAATTGCCGGCTGACGATCAAACCGCTGCGTACCTGAAAACCCTTGCCTCGTGGCCTGCTGCGGCGTTCGCGGCAGGCTGTGCCGTGGCCCACTGACTGGAGAAAACCCATGAGACCGTTTTGGCTGGAGCAGGCCTTGCAGGCCGATACGTCGGCGACTTGCCCACCTCTGCAAGGCGAAGTCCGCACCGATGTGTGCATCGTCGGCGGTGGTTACACCGGATTGTGGACGGCAATCATGCTCAAGCAACAGAACCCCGAACTCGATGTGCTGTTGATCGAGGCCGACATCTGCGGCGCCGGCGCCAGTGGCCGCAATGGCGGCTGTGCGCTGTCGTGGTCGGCCAAGTATTTCACCCTCGAGCGCTTGTTCGGTGTCGAGGAAGCAGTGCGCCTGGTCAAGGAGTCCGAGCGCAGCATTCACGCCATCGGCGAGTTCTGCGAGCAGTACGGCGTCGATGCCGAATACCGTCTCGACGGCACCTTGTACACCGCGACCAATCAGGCGCAGGTCGGCTCGACAGATGCAGTGATCGCGGCGCTTGAGCGCAACGGCATCAACTCGTTCAGCCAACGTCCGGTCGCCGATGTGCAGCGCATGGCCGGGTCGAGCAAGCATCTGGAAGGCTGGTTTTCGCCAGCGGCGGCCAGTGTGCAACCGGGCAAACTGGTGCGCGGATTGCGCCGGGTGGCGTTGCAATTGGGGGTAAAAATCCACGAAAACACGGCGATGACCGGCCTCGAAGAAGGGCGCCCGGCGCGGATCCAGACGGCGAACGGCAACGTCATCGCCGACCGTGTGGTGCTGGCGATGAACGCGTGGATGGCCCGTGCCTTTCCACAGTTCGAACGCAGTGTGGCGATTGTCTCCAGCGACATGCTGATCACCGAACCGCGTCCGGATCTGTTGCAGGACATCGGTTTGACCAGTGGCGTCACCGTGCTCGACTCGCGGATTTTCGTGCACTACTACCACAACACCGCTGACGGCCGGATCATGCTCGGCAAGGGCGGCAACACCTTTGCCTATGGCGGGCGAATGCTGCCGGTGTTCGATCAGCCATCGCCGTATGCGGGCTTGCTCAAGCGCAGTCTCGGCGACTTTTTCCCGGCGTTTGCCGAAGTAAAAATCGATGCGACGTGGAATGGGCCCTCGGATCGCTCGGTCACCGGTTTGCCGTTCTTTGGCCAGATGAGCAATAGCGGCAATGTGTTTTACGGCTTTGGTTACTCCGGCAGCGGTGTCGGCCCGTGTCACATGGGCGGGCAGATTCTCGCGTCGCTGGTGCAGGGCCTGGATAACCCGTGGACCCGCTCGCCACTGGTCAACGGGCCGCTGGGGTATTTTCCGCCGGAGCCGATCCGTTACCTCGGCTCGCTGATGGTGCGCAACGCCATCCGCCGCAAGGAGCGCGCCGAAGATCATGGCCGGCGCCCCCGGCATCTGGACGTACGCCTGGCGAAATTTGCAGCGGCGGCGGGCAAGGCCGACAAGGGCTGACGGCGCCTACAGGGAGTGCGGCTGATTGAGCAGCCAGTCGAGCAACAAGCTGTCGTCGTGCAGGGGCGGTGTTTTGTGCGGCGGCGGATTGCGCTGGGTGCCCAGGCATAGAATCGGTCGGTCCGGATCGCCATCAAGAAAACTCACCCATACCTCACTGCCTGCACAAGGCAAGTCATCGGGCGCGACTCGGCCGTTGGCTCGGGTCATGGCGACAGGTAGCCAGATTGCATCGCTATCGGCGGTTAACGATGGTTGCGCAGGCCACAATCTGACGGCGACGCGCCCTTGTTCATCGAGTCGTGCCGGTTGCCCCGTTGCGCCAAGCACTTGCGCCAGATGGTAGCCGGCGATGCCGGGGCGCGGTTGTTTGAGCGGCGGGCGGAAGTCGCTTGACCAGGGTTGAGCGGTGAAGTCGTTGTGATAGCGATGTTCGCTCGGACGCGGGTCAAGAATCGATGGGTGCTGACCCTGGTGGCGGATGGAGGTGATCCGCCATTGTTCGTTGAAGCTGTTGATCGGGTGCTCCGTCACCTGCAGCAAATGTCCGCTGAGTAAACCGATGCAGTCGCTGCGACCATTGATCGAACGGTGCTGACAACGTTGGCGCTCCAGGTGGCGACGACTGCGTTGTTCACTGTGGCGTTGTTCCAGTGACGGCAGGGTTGCTTGCGCATTGGCCGGGGTCTGATTGGCGGCCGCTTCTCTGCTTGCCTGCGGCCCTCTATTGCGCACGGCATGCAGCGTCGCAATGGGCGCGGCGTGGTGATGCTGGTACAGCGCGCTGACACTGGGCAACGGCACTTGCGCATCATCGGTGAACGGCAGCAGCGCCGGTTCCTGCGGCAGGCTCAAGCTGTCATCGGCGAACACGACAATGTGACTGTCCGCCCGGTGTTCAAAGTGATAGTGGATGCCTTCCTCTTCGCAAAGCCTGTGCAGCAGCGCCAGATCGCTTTCGTCGAACTGGATGCAGAACGGCCGTGCCGGGTAGTGGCCCACGGTCATTTCAATCCGATAGCCATCGTCAGGCAGGGTATTTTCATCGAGCAACTGCTGCAGGATCTGCGGCACGCTCAGTTGCACGAACACACGCCGTTTGCTCGGTTGCGCCAACTTTTGCAGGGCTGGCACCACAACAAGTCGGTAGCCGATCCGGTGAGTACCGCGGTGTTCGCAGCTGGCACTGTGGACCACGCCGTGAATCCCATGCTGGTCGTCCAGGCGCAGAAACACGGGTTGCTGCAACAATGCGCCCGGCGTCACGGCGGGCGCCAGGCCAATCAGTTCGATGTCGAAGCGATAGGGCTGGTTGAGCGCTTCCTCGCCGTGAAAGCGCAATACCGGCAGGCACAATCCGCTATCAGTCAGGGTGAGGGTGAACGGACTTTCCTTGTCATTGAGCATTCGCACAGGCTCTGTCAGGCAATACGGGTCTCAGAGGGTACGAAACCCCAGCGCGGAATGGTTATGTCAAAGGGGTTTTTCAGAATCGCCCTACAAGCTCTGGTGAAGAAGTCGATTCCACATCGGATTTTTTTGGTCGATTGCCGACTTTAGGCCGTATAAACTGGCCGGCACGCGTCGGCCAATAGATGTCTCGGCGCCACAGATCAAGAGAGTGAGTAATGGGCGCACAGTGGAAGGTTAAACACAAAGAAGCGGCAGCCAACGCCAAGGGCAAAATCTTCGGCAAACTGGTGAAAGAAATCACCATTGCTGCCCGCAACGGTGCCGATACCACCACCAACGCACACCTGCGTCTGGTGGTCGAACAGGCCAAGAAAGCCTCGATGCCGAAGGAAACCCTGGATCGCGCCATCAAGAAAGGCGCCGGTCTGTTGGGCGAAACCGTGCAATACCATCGCGTGACCTACGAAGGTTTTGCCCCGCACCAGGTGCCGCTGATCGTCGAGTGCGTGACCGACAACATCAACCGCACCGTCGCGGAAATCCGCGTGGCGTTCCGCAAGGGCCAGTTGGGGGCTTCGGGCTCGGTGGCCTGGGACTTCAACCATGTGGGCATGATCGAAGCGTCGCCGGACACCCCGGACGCCGATCCGGAAATGGCCGCGATCGAAGCCGGTGCCCAGGATTTTGAACCCGGTGAAGAGGGCGCGACCCTGTTCCTGACCGATCCGACCGACCTCGATTCGGTGCAGAAAGCCCTGCCGGAACAAGGTTTCACCGTGCTGTCGGCCAAGCTGGGCTACCAGCCGAAGAACCCGGTCAGCGGCTTGAGCGATGAGCAGATGGCTGAAGTTGAAGCGTTCCTTGAAGGCCTCGACAACCATGACGACGTGCAGGATATGTTCGTCGGTCTGGCTGGCTGATTTGTTTCAAAACTGACCTGTGGCGAGGGAGCTTGCTCCCGCTGGGTGGCGAAGCCGTCCCAAAGCGACGACTGCTGCGCAGCCGAGCGGGAGCAAGCTCCCTCGCCACAGGGTTTGTATTAATCAGAGATTTTGCAATTGCTGCACGACCTCACTGAACCCCGGCCGCGCCAGCACATCCGCCTGACAGCAGCGCTGCTCCAGTACTTCCAGCACCGCACGCCGCTCATCGCTCAGCCCTGAGTCGATCCGCGCCAGCAGTTCCCCAAGCAAAACCCCGAACGCCCTTACTTCGATGCGTTGCAGCGCACGCGTTTCGAGGTTATCCGTGGTGGCATGAAACGACGCCGCGCCGAAATCCCCCAGTAAACACTCACCCTGATCGTTCAACAGAATGTTGTGTCCATAGAGATCGCCGTGGGTGATGCCTTGCTGATGCAGATGCTCGGCCGCCGCAGCGATGCCCTTGGCAATGCTCAGCGCCACCTCGGCGGTGAAGCGGCAATCCTCGGCATAGACATCCCGCGAGCATGACGCCAGGCTCGGCAATGCCGCGAGGTTGCGAAAGCTCGGATCAATCAGTTGCATCACCAGACCCTGTTGGCCGTCGGGATGGCCATGAATACGACCTTCCACGCGAATCAGATTCGGGTGCAATCCTGCGGTGATGCAGGCGTTCATTTCATACAGCGGTGAGCCGTCGCTGGTCATCTCGCCTTTGTACAGTTTCACCGCGACCGGCTGCTGCGAGACGTCGGCGCGTTGCCAGATCGCCCGGGAAATCACCCCAGAGGCGCCTTCGCCCAGTTGTTGCTCCAGACGCAGCGCCGACCAGTCGATCAGCGGTGTGGCTTCAAGGGCGGCGGCATCGGCCTCGGTTTCCAGCGGATTACCCGCGTAGGCCAGCCACGTCAGGCTCGGCAATGTCAGCAGCGCCGGGGGCAACTCGGTGAGGCGGTTGGCGGCGATGCGGATCAGTTCCAGGCGATGACAACCGCTTAAAGATGCGGGCAGCGATTGCAGGCGATTGCCCGCCAGCATGAGTTTTTGCAGGTAAGGGCGCTCGCCGAGTTCGTCCGGCAGGGTTTCGATGCAGTTGTCGGTGAGGATCAGCCAGCGCAGTAAGGGCGGCAGCGCTGCGCCGGGCACCTCGACGATGCGGTTGGCCTTGAAGCCGATCATGCTCAGCGCAGCGCATTGGCCGAGGCAGGCTGGCAGTTCGGTGAACTGGTTGTCGGAGCAGAACAGCACACGCAGCCGGGTCAGGCGGTGCAGATCATCCGGCAGGCTGCTCAAGGCGTTGCCGCTGAGATTGAGCACCTCAAGGGTGTCGGCCAGGTCGAAGATCTGCGACGGGAACTCGGTCAGGCCACAGGCCAGATCCAGCCGTGTAATGCCCGACAATTCGCCGGCGCGCAATTGAGCAAGGGTATGCATGAAGGTATTCGCAATAGAGGGTCGCTGAGAATGGGCGACATGATAACGGCAGATGCCTGCCCGGCGCAGACCCGAGTGCGAAACTGCGCTGAAACCCTACAAGTAGTGTGCGGTGGTTGTCAGGTGCTGCAACTGGCCCAGTCGGCTGCGGGTGCGGGCCAGGTCGATGGCGTCGCCCGCCAGGCTTTCATGCAACGGCAGTCGACTCAGCAATGTCAGGTGTTTGTCCTGGTCGTACAGCACGTCGATCAGGTTGATGAAGCGTTGTTGTGTGGCGATCGAGCACCCGTCCAGTAGCGGCAGGTGGTCGATGATCCAGTGGTCGAAACGCCGACACAACTCCAGATAATCCATCACGGCCGTCGGCTGTTCGCACAGATCGGCGAAGGTAAAAACCACACGTCGATCGTCATGCAGCCGCGCCTGAAACGGCCGATTGCCGACCACTAACGAAATGGCTGGCGCATTCTCTGCTGGCAGACTCAAGGCCTGACGCTGCGCTGACGTGGCTGGCCACACGTACTGGCCCTGAGTGAACAGTTGATGCGCATGGTTGTGCGCCAGAGTGCGGTAGTCGTGCGGGCCGCCCACTTCCATGACCTGCATGCGCGCGTTGATCAGCTCGATCACCGGTTTGAAACGCGCGTGATAGAGCGGATTGGGCAGCAAGCCTTGAGGCGGATAGTTGGAGGTCAGCAACAGCAGAATGCCGCGCTGGAACAACGCCTTGAACAACCGCGTGATGAGCATCGCATCGCCAATGTCATGCACGTGAAACTCGTCGAAACACAGCACCCGACAGTCCTGCAACAGCTCGTCGAGGGTGATGGCCAAGGCATCGTCCTCCCGGCGATGGCGGAACATGCCCTGATGCAGTTGCGCAAAGAATTCATGGAAATGCAGGCGCCGCTTCTGCGTGATCGGCAGTGCCTGAAAAAAGCCATCCAGTAACCAGCTCTTGCCGCGTCCGACCGCTCCGTGCAGATAAAGGCTCGGCGGGGTGTGCGTTGACGCGCCGAACAGCAGGCTGGCCTGCTGCGCCATGCAATCGATCACTCGCTGCTGGGCATGGCTGAGGGTGTAGCCCTGGCTGCGAGCCTTGTTGCCGAAGTAATCGCGGATCGACTGCGCACTGGCGTCATGCCCCGCGCTGGCGGGCAGGCCTCTGCCGAACAGGCGGCGCAACGCCGGCCAGCGCTGGGTCAGTGGTGATCGTTTCGGCGGTTGGGCGGGCACGCTGCGTCACTCCGAGTCATCAATCCGGCGCCCGGGAGCGCGGCGGCACAGTGTAACCAGACGTGCAACGGACGCTCCAGTGCCGTCGCTGGAAAGTGGGCGGTCAGTGAACAATATTGTGCGGCGCGTACAGCTATTTTCAGCGAGATAATTCCGCCTGTGGCCAATCTTTCGAAACATATCCCGTTCTGTCCATGGATCCAATTGACTGGCGCAATCGCCGTCCGTTGCTAACCTGAAACACAGTAACGACAACGCAAGCGATCGCTGACAAGGAACCGGGTAGTGAATCTACGGGTGGTCATGGGCCTGCTGGGTGCGTGTGTTGCACCCGTGTACGCGGCGGATCTTCAGGTCGAGGTACGTGTCGACGTGCAGCGTGGCTGCCAGTTGATCGGCCAGCAGCGCGAGGCCGGTATCGAGCAGCTCGGCGTGCTTGATTTCGGCAGTACCGCGCGCCTCGACGACCCGGCCGGGCCACTCGGAGCGGCCTTGACCAATCAACGGCTGCCGCGCCTGGAATGCAACCCGGACACGCCTTATCAGTTGCGCGTCGATGGCGGTTTGCACGGCGGTGTCGGGGAAGTCCGTTACATGGCCGGGGCGGCTGACAGCAAGCCGATTCCGTACCGCTTGTATCAGGACGCCGCGCGTCGTATGCCACTGGTGGTGGATGTACCCGTCAGCGGTCGAGTGCCGGACACGGGCACCGTGGAGCTGCCGTTGTATGCGCGGATCGAGCGCCTGGCGGAGGTTCCGAAGGTCAGTCGTTATTCGGACCTGGTCAAGGTGACGGTGACCTGGTGATCGCCAGGTTGTGATTGGCAATCCGCCGGATGCGGATTGTGCAAGGAAGGTGTTCAGCAATGAACGTGGTGGTTGAGCCATTCCTCAAGGAGCAGGGACGGACACAATGACAGGCAAGTACTGGATGGTCGTGGCGGCAGGTACGCTCGCGTTACTCGCTGACGACGCACAAGCGGCGGTGAGCGGGCAGATTCATGCGCGGCTGATCCTCATTGCCGGCTGCGAAGTGACCAACACCAGCGACCCCGCCAGCCCGGTCAGCGATCTGGGCAAGCTTGACTTCGGACTTCAGGGCCCGACCTGGAACGCACCGATCAAGGCCAGCCTCGATGGTGACAGCAGTGGCAGACTGAATGTCGCCTGCAACCCTTCGGTCACCGGTTTCACCGTCAGCATCGACGGTGGCGCCCATGGTGACGGCAACACCCGGCGCCTGAGCAACGGCCGCCAGACCATTCCCTATCAGTTGTTTCTCGATGCCTCCGGCAGTCAGAGCTACAGCATCGGTCAACAACACAATTTCGCTGTCACCAGCGGTGCGCAGATACCGATCCCGGTATTTGGCTCGGTGGTGGCGAATACCCGCGCGGTCCCGGCAGGTGTCTATACCGACACCCTGACGGTGACGCTCGACTGGTAACCCCGTAGAGGACGGAAACCATGCGTATGTATGCATCAAGGATAGGTTTGTCGTTGCTTGGTCTGGCACTGGTTTCCAGTGCCCATGCCGCCACCACTGTCACCGGCCAGATCACCTCGAGCCTGATCCTGACCAGCAGCTGTCAGGTCAACGGCGCCGGAGGCTCCACCGGTCTGAACTTCGGTGCGTTGAACTTCGGCACCGCCAACAGCCTGTTCACCACGGCCACCGGGCAAGTGCTGGGCGGTGGTGGCGGGGCGTTGTCGATTCTCTGCTCCAGTGGCACCACACCGACGGTCAAGGTCCGGGCGGGCTCCCATGACGGCATGTCACCGGGGGGACGCGCGCGCTGTACGACGGCGTCGCCAATTATGTGCCGTACGACTTGTACACCGACGCCGGGCATTCGCAGCTGTTGGCGATTGACGGCACGATCAATCTGGCCGCCAGCACCGGCGTGGCGCAAACGGTGAATATCTACGGTCAAGCGGTGGGCAAGGCCGGTTTGCCGGCAGGGACCTACACCGACACTGTCGCTGTTGAACTGACGTTCTGATGCCATGCGCCGTCAAGGCTGCATCGCGCTGCTCCTGCTTTGTGCGGGCAGTGCGCCGCTGCCGCTGACCGCTGCGACCAGTCAGAGCTTTCAGGTCAGCGCCACGGTCACGGCGGGGTGTCTGGTGGTCGGTGGGGTGTCGAACTATGGCGGGCTGAATTTCGGTTCACGTTCGGCCCTGGCCACCGGCACGGTGCAGGTCGCGCTGACCGGCGGTGTGCAATTGCAATGCACACCGGGGGTGACACTGAACATGAGCGTCGATGGCGGTCAGTACAACAGCAGCGGCCGGCACATGCAGATCAACAGTGGCAGCGCGCGGGTGGCGTATACGCTGTTTCGCGATGCGGCGTACAGCCAGAGCCTGGGCATCGGCCAGAGCGTGGCGGTGGCCTATAGCGATGCGAACAACATCAGCCTGCCGATTTACGGTCAGGTGCAATTGCCGGGCAATCAGCCTGGGGGGACGTACAGCGACGTGTTGCAGGTGCAACTGTCGTGGTGAGGCGAAGGCTGGATTGCCGACAAGGAGCAGGTCTATGGGGTCAGTTACATCACGGCTTTCGTTGGTTCAGTGCGCGATGTTGGCGCTGGTCATGCTTGGGACCGGCAACGCGCTAGCGGCCAGTTCGGTATTGATCTGGCCGATTGACCCGGTGCTGGAGGCCGATCAGCAGGCCAGTGCGTTATGGCTGGAGAACCGCGGCAACGAAACCGCCAATCTGCAGATTCGCGTGTTCAGTTGGACCCAGAGCGGGTTCGAGGAGCAATACCAGAATCAACGCGACGTGATCGGCAGTCCGCCGGTGGCAAAGATCGAGCCGGGGCAAAAACAACTGGTGCGCCTGACCCGCACCAAAGACGTGCCGCCGGGGCAGGAACTGGCTTATCGAATCATCATCGACGAAATCCCGTCCGCACAACCGGCCTCCGCTGACGGCGGCAAGACCGCCGCTGCCATCCGCTTCCAGATGCGCTATTCGGTGCCGCTGTTTGCCTACGGCGCGGGGCTGTGGAGCAAGGAGGACAGCACTCGCCCGCGAGATCCCAAAGGCATCGGCCTGCCGCAATTGAGCTGGCGCACGGTGGCCGTGGAGGGGCGGCCATATGTAGAGGTGCGCAATCAGGGCGCGGTGCATGCGCGATTGACCGACGTGGCGATCAAGCAGGGCGGGCAGAGCAAGCCATTGGCCGAGGGACTGCTCGGTTACGTGTTGCCGGGCGCGGTGATGCGCTGGCCGGCGCCAGGTGCTGCGGCGGCTGATTCGGCGTTGCAGGTACGGGTCAATGGGGCGCCGCAGGTGCAGAGCATCAGCCCGGCACGGTAGCCGGACGAAGATTTTTTAGCTGTGCTTTTTGTGGTGAGGGAGCTTGCTCCCGCTGGGCTGCGAAGCAGCCCCAAAACAGATGACTGCAGTGTCTCAATTAAATTTGGGTGACTGGTTTTACGACGGCTGCGCCGCCGAGCGGGAGCAAGCTCCCTCGCCACATGGGTTGGGTAGTGTCACTGAGATATGAGTCTGGCTAGGGAAGTATCAGGAGGAATCAGTCCATTGACGGACGTAAAGCGCGTATGAGCCCAGGATGGGCTCGCCGTATTCAGCGTCCGTTGTGGCTCATGACCGGCGCGTGTTGCCTGGTGTTCGTTCAACCATCCGGGGGCGGTGAACTGCCGCCGCCTCCCAGCGGCATGGAGGCCGTCAGCGATGCACAGCTGTTTCTCGAACTGGTGGTCAACCAGATGAATACCGGACGTGTGGTGGCGGTGGATCAGCGCGACGGGCGGCTGTTTCTGCCGAGCACGGCGTTACGCGAAACCGGCATGAAACTGCCCGACGGTGTTGGCGCCGAAGTCGACCTCGACAGCCTGCCGGGGCTGCACAGCGATTACGACAGTGTCGGCCAGCGCCTGCTGCTGGATGTGCCACCGGAGTGGTTGCCGGAGCAGTTCATCGGCAATCGTCAGAACTACCCGCGCACGCCGGCACTGAGCAGTTTCGGCGCGCTGTTCAACTATGACCTGTACCTCAACGACACCGACGATGCCGGCACCTATCTGGCGGCGTGGAACGAGGTGCGGCTGTTCGACAGCTGGGGCACGTTGTCCAATACCGGGCAATACCGGCGCACCTTGTCCGGTGATTCGCTCAATACGATGAACAACGGCTACCTGCGTTACGACACCACATGGCGTTACTCCGATGACGAGCGAATGCTCACCTACGAGGCGGGCGACGTGATCAGCGGCGCGCTGCCCTGGAGCAGTTCGGTGCGCCTGGGGGGCGTGCAATTCTCCCGCGACTTTGCCGTGCGCCCGGATCTGGTGACCTATCCGCTGCCACAGTTTGCCGGCGAGGCGGCGGTGCCATCCTCGGTGGATCTGTTCATCAATGGCTACAAATCCAGCAGCGCGGAGCTGCAACCGGGGCCGTATACGCTGACCAACATTCCGTTCATCAACGGTGCCGGCGAAGCGGTGGTGGTGACCACGGATGCACTGGGGCGGCAGGTGTCGACCACTGTGCCGTTTTATGTGACCAGCAGTTTGCTGCAAAAGGGCCTGAGCGACTTTTCTGTGGCGGCCGGTACCTTGCGTCGCGACTACGCGCTGAAGGATTTCAACTATGGGCCGGGCGTCACTTCCGGCAGCCTGCGTTACGGCGTCAGCGACAGTTTTACCCTGGAAAGCCATGCTGAAGCCGCGCAAAACCTGACCCTCGGCGGGCTCGGCGGTAACCTGCGCCTGGGCAATTTCGGCGTGCTCAACAGTGCCATCAGTCAGAGCCGTTTCGACGGAGACGGCGGCGAGCAATTGAGCCTCGGTTATCAGTACAGCAATCAGCGTTTCAGCTTTTCTTACCAGCGCCTGCAACGCCACGATCAATACGCTGACCTGACCGTGGTCGACAGCCCCTATATCAGCCTCAGCCGCCGCAGCGAACAGGCCACGCTGAGCCTCAACCTGGATCGCTGGGGCAGCCTCGGTGCCGGGTATTTCGATGTGCGTGCCGCCGACGATTCCCGTACGCGCCTGCTCAACCTGAGCTGGAGCAAACCGTTGTGGCGCAACAGCAGTTTTTATCTGTCGGCCAACCGCGAGATCGGCGACAGCAACTGGGCTGTGCAGGCGCAACTGGTGATCCCGTTCGATCTGCGTGGCAGCCTGGCGATCAGCAGCGAGCGCAGCAAGACCGGGCAAACCCAGCAGCGCGTCAACTACAGTCGCTCGGTGCCGACCGAGGGCGGGGTCGGCTTCAATCTGGGGTACGCCAAGGGTGATGGCGCCGATTATCGCCAGGCCGACGTGACCTGGCGCCTGCAATCGGTGCAGTTGCAGGCCGGTGTGTATGGCACGTCCGACGCCGAAACCCGTTGGGCCGATGCCAGTGGATCGCTGGTGTGGATGGACCGGCAGGTGTTTGCCGCCAACCGCATCGACGATGCCTTTGTGGTGGTCAGCACCGATGGTTTTGCCGACATTCCGGTGCGTTACGAAAACCAGCAGGTGGGCCAGACCGATAAAAACGGTCATCTCCTGGTGCCGTGGAGCAGCGCTTACTACCGTGGCAAGTACGAAATCGATCCGCTGAACCTGCCGCCGAATGTGCGCAGCCCCAATGTTGAACAGCGCATCGCGGTACGCCGTGGTAGCGGTTATCTGCTGGAATTTCCGCTGAGCAAAATCATTGCCGCGAGTATCGTCCTGGTCGATGCGCAGCAACGTGAGCTGCCGTTGGGCGCAGGCGTGCTGCATGAAGAGAGCGGCGCACGCACCGTGGTCGGTTGGGATGGCCTGGTCTATCTGGAAAACCTGCAAGCGCAAAACTCGCTACAAGTAACGCTGGCGGATGGCAAAACCTGCAAGGCGCAGTTCAATGTCGACATGAACCAGAATCAGGTGCCGCTGATCGGCCCGCTGGTGTGCCAATGATCGGCGCACGCTGGCTGTTGTGGTTGGCGCTGTTGTCGCCGGGGGCGGCGCAGGCCGCTTGCTCGGTGGTCAGTACCACGCCGGCGGCCTTCGGAACGCTCAGTTCAATTGCCGTTCGCACTACATCGCAACCCAGCTCCACGCTCAATGGCGGGCTGAGTTGCACCGGCTCTTTGCTGTCACTGCTCACCAGCAATGACCACTTCTGGGGCACCGTTTCGTCGACCCAGAGCGGACTGCTCGGGCCCACTGGCGATGTCATCAGTTACACGGTCTACGCCAACAACAGCACCAGTTACCCGCTGACTCGCGGCACGGCGTATGACTTCGCCCGCAATGGCATCATCGATGCCTTGGGACTGCTGGGCGGTACGACGCCGAAAACCGTGCCGCTCTACCTGGGGACGACCATCGGCAGCAACGTCGCAGCGGGGGTGTATACCGAAACCCTGAGCATCTTCTGGAACTGGAATTACTGTTCGGGTATCGGCATCGGCGCCATTTGCCTTGGGCGCGACATCAACAGCGGCACTACCACGTTGACCGTGAACCTGACCGTCTCCAACGACTGCACGATCACGGCGCCAAACATCGCGTTCGGCAGCGCACCGGTGGTCAGCGCCTTCACACCGGTCACCGGGCAGACCATCAACCTGGCCTGCACCAAGGGCAGCGCCTACACCGTGGGCCTGAGCGACGGGCAAAACCCGGTCAGCGCGGGTGGGCGACGACGGATGATTTCCGGGAGCAACTATCTGGCCTATGACATTTTCAAAAGTGCCGGCACGACGCGCTGGGGCAGTGTCGGGGCGGCACGTCGGGCGAGTACCGATGCCGAGGTCAATCCGGGCAATGGACTCGGGACTGGCAGCCAGATTTTCAATTACAACGCGAAGATCTACACCGACCAGACCACACCGCCGGCAGGGACGTATCTGGACAACGTGGTGCTGGATGTGGGGTTCTGAACCTTGCGCCGACCCCTAGTGGGAGCGGGCTTGCCCGCGAAAGCGGAGTGTCAGCCAATATAAATATCGCCTGACACGACGCCTTCGCGGGCAAGCCCGCTCCCACAGGGTCATGCAGTGTTTCAAAACTGTTTCAGCAGGGGGGCAGCCGGTGTATCAACCGGGCTGACCATCGCATAGTTGTAGCCACCACCCGACCAGTATTCGGCCTGCAGATCCCCGTCACTGCGGGTGCCACGCGGCAAAAAGGTGTTTTTCGGGCCGGGTGGGCGAACGTAAAAGCTCACCTTGTGCCCACTCGCATCCTCATACATCACCATCGCCGCTGGCCCCTCATCGGTGCTGAGCAGACGTCCGCTGACCGGTTGGAACCCGGCCGCCGTCAGATCCGGCAAACGACGGGCCTGCGTGAAATAGCGGTCGAGCCAGCGCTGCATATCGCCATCGCCTGCCATTTGGTAATCCGCCGGCAGCATGCCTTGCTGAGCAATCAGTCGATAAGCCTGCAAGGCGTCGGTCATGGGTAATACAGAGGAGCGCACCAAGGTCATTTCCCGAGCCTGCCAACCGCTGAAACCGCCGACGCTCACCGCGATCAGCAACACCGCGGCGCTGGCCAGATGACGGCGTGACTGACGTTTCTGGCGCTGGCGAATCATCGCCGGATCAAGCGCTGGATTCATCGGTTGCTGCAACGCGCCACTCAACGCCGCGCGCAGTTGCTGGGCATCCTGTTGCCAGGCGCGAACCTGCGCGGCGTCATCCGGGTGGCTGGCCAGCCAGGTCTCCAGCACACGCCGATCGGCATCGCTGAGCTGGTGGTCGACATAAGCGTGCAGGTCACGCTCGTTGGGAGGCAGGCTGATCATTTGAGTATCCGCAAAGAAGGACTGCTGATTTCGCCGTCGCTGAGTTGGCGCAAGGCCTGGCGGGCGCGGGACAGGCGCGACATCACGGTGCCGATCGGGGCGCCAAGGATCTCGGCGACCTCTTTGTAGGAAAGGCCTTCGACCGAGACCATCAGCAGCAGGGCACGCTGCTCGGTGGGCAGTCGGTCGAAGGCTTGCAGGGTCGACTGGGCGATGACGGTGCGCTCCACCGAAGGTTCGGCATCGTCGCGACCGGTGAAGAATTCGAGCATCCGCGCATAGCGGCGCGAACGACGATGGGCATCGAGAAACTGGCGGTACAGGATCGCGAACAGCCATGCACGCAAATCGCCGTCGGCGCGCTTGTCGCCCCAACCCGACAGGGCGCGCTCCAGACTCGCCTGCACCAGATCGTCGGCGCTGCTGCTGTTGCGTGTCAGTGACACGGCAAAGCGGCGCAATCTGGGGATCAGCTCACGCAGTTGTTCATCGAGTGCGTTCATGCCGAGGTTTTCATCGAAGGCAATACCCTGAGCCAGAAAGACAGTGTTGAGAAGGAAGACGCCCCTCAGCGAAGCTTATTCCATCCTCGTAGCTGTAAGTTTTTATCCTTCGTTTTGTATGACGGCTCTCCGCGAGTTGTAGTCCATGTAATGGATTTCAATTTCCCTGCTCAACACATTTGAAAGGCGCGTTTTTCTACCGGTGCAGCCAAGGCCACCGATGACGGACGTGACCAGAAAATGGTTGAAATCAGAAAAGGGAATTTCCAATGAATGCGTTCGCGATAACTAACCGGTCGACACGGGGCTTCGATTCCCGGTTGAAAGTTCAGTCCAACCCATGGCAGCGCTTTGGCTGCGGCCCAAAAGTCGAGCCTGACGCGAGGTTGATTCATCGCGCAATCGAAGCACAAGCCCTTGCCCGGCCTCAGGCTGTCGCCGCTCGGCATCAGGGCCATTCCATCACCTACGGCGAACTGAACCGCCAGGCTAATCGACTCGCCGCAGTTTTGCTCAAACAAGGCGTGTTACCGGGCGACCATTTGGGACTGTTCGTCGAAAGGTCGATTCCGATGCTGGTGGGCATGCTGGCCACGCTGAAAGTCGGGGCCGCCTATATTCCGCAGCATGTGGGTATTACCCCCGCTGCGCAATTACGCCACATCATGGACGTCGCCCAGGTGCGGGTAGTCCTGACGCTATCCGAACTGGCGCCGGCGATTCCGCTGGCCGCGGCACAACACTGCATCCACCTGGATGAATTCATCCGTGTCGCCAGTGTCGCCGCGGACGAACTGAATACTTTTGGCGCAACATCATCAGCTGACTCACTGTGTTTTGTATTGTTTACGTCGGGCACCACCGGACTGCCCAATGGCGTACGTGTGACTCAGCGCAACGTCTGCAACATTCTGCTGACCGAGCCCGGCAATCTCGGCATGCGACCGGGGTTGAAAGTCGGTCAGATCCTCAACATCGCGTTCGATATGGCGGCCTGGGAAGTGCTGGGGTGTCTGGCTCACGGTGCGACGCTCATGATCCGAGGCAAAGACATCGCGCAGACCGCTGAACAGTGTGACGTGTTAATCGCGACTCCGTCGATTCTTGCCACGCTTGACCCCGCTCGTTGTGGCCAAGTGAAAGTGGTCGCTTTGGCGGGTGAGCCTTGCCCACAGCCGTTGGCGGATCGCTGGGCAGCGATTTGCACGTTTTACAATGCGTGTGGGCCGACGGAAACCACGATCGTCAATACCATGCAGCACTATCGGGGCTCGGGAGCACTGACGATTGGCAAGCCGACGCCCAACAACACGGTGTATGTGCTCGATGAAGCAGGGCAACTTTGCGAGCCGGGTGAGCAGGGCGAGATGTGGGCGGGCGGCGATTGCGTGACGGCGGGTTATCTGGGCAATGCTCAACTGACCCGTGAGCGTTATCGGCCCGACCCATTTCTGGGCCAGGGGCGCGTGATGTTCCGGACCCGCGATCTGGGGCGCTGGACGGCAGACGGTGAGCTTGAGCACCTGGGACGTGTCGATGATCAGGTAAAGGTCAGGGGCTTTCGGGTTGAGCTCGACTCGGTGTCTGCGGTCCTGGAGTCTGCGCCGAACTGTGAACGCGCGGTCACACTGAAGCTCGATAATCGTCAACTGGTAGCCTTCGTCTATCCCGCCAGAACTGACGTCGATGCGGCGCGAGTCTGCTGTGAAGCACGGCTTGCCTATTATTGTGTGCCCTCGCTGATTCTCGCTGTGGATGAGATTCCGCTGACGTCCCGGGGCAAAATCGACAAGCGATTACTACTCGAGTGGGCTGTGGCGCATCAGGCGTCAAATGCGGGCGTCGATGCTCAGGTGAAGGCATGAGCGGGCCTGATTTGAACATCGTTTTACCTGCTCGACGGGTGCTCTGGCGGCGCCTGGGAACGCTGCCGATGTTCTCGCATTACAATCGTCTGGTGGTGCTGGTGCTGGCCTGCAACATCGCCGTGCTGGTTTACGGCATCAAGGTCGGACAATGGTGGGCGACCGCCGGTGCGGATTTGCAGACGCTGTCCGGGCTGGTGGTGGCTAACCTGTCGTTGGCCATACTGATTCGTCAGCAGTACCTCATCAATCTGTTGTTCTGGCTGGCTACCCGGGCGCCCACCAGCTGGCCGCTGGCGATTCGGCGAACGCTGGCCAAGGTCTTCCACTTCGGCGGGCTGCACAGCGGTGGGGCGATGGCTGCGATTGCGTGGTTTGCGTTGTTGTTCGGTTCGATGCTCTGGCAGCGCTTTCAGGGGCCGGGCGGTGTTTCGCTGACCTTGATCGGACTGAATGGCGGGCTGCTAGGGTTAATGTTGCTGGTGGCAATCATGGCCATGCCGGCCATTCGCGGGCGATTCCACAATGCATTCGAACGAACTCACCGTTTTGCCGGATGGGCTGCGCTCGCGATGTTCTGGGCGATGACGCTGGTGTCTACCCGAGAGCAGAATCCGACGGCGGCGATGATGGACGTTCTTTCTGTGTCTGCCTCGTTCTGGGTGTTGCTGCTGGTGACGTTCAGCATCGCGTTGCCCTGGCTGCATTTGCGAAAAGTGCCGGTCAGTCTGGTTCGGCCTTCGTCACATGCAGTGATTGCCCACTTCAGTCACCACACACCGTTTGCCGGGTCCGCGACGGCCATCAGCCGTAATCCGCTGTGGGAATGGCATTCCTTCGCCAATATTCCTGCGCCGGGGCAGGACGGTTTCCGACTGATTATTTCCCGTGCCGGCGACTGGACCGGTGCTTTTATCGAGCAGGCGCCAACGCATGTTTGGGTCAAGGGCATTACCACCGCCGGCGTGGCGCACATTGAAACGCTGTTCAAATCGGTGGTGTATATCGCCACCGGCAGCGGTATCGGGCCGGTGCTGCCACATCTGTTGGCCAGACAAGTGCCCATACGCTTGATCTGGTCGACTCGCAGTCCGAGAGCCACCTACGGCGATCCGCTGGTGGACGAAATCCTCGAAGCCCAGCCTGACGCCCTGATCTGGGACACGGACGTGCGGGGAAAACCCGATCTGGTGACCCTGGCTTATACCGCCGTACAGTCGTTCGGCGCTGAAGCGGTCATTTGCATCTCCAATCAGACATTGACTGAGCGCGTGGTCGAGGAAATGGAAGCTCGGGGCATACCGGCCTACGGCGCTATCTGGGATTCCTGACAAGGCTGCGAAGTTTTTCTGACAGGCACTATTTTCAAGAAATGAGATGAACATGAATCTACTGATTGAACGACTGGGCCGGGTTGTGCTGATCCGGCTGAATCGCCCGCAAGCCCGAAATGCCCTGAGTACGCAGATGATGCAGGAGCTGTTGGATACGCTTCGTGGGCTGGATGCTGATCCGGATGTGGGTTGTTTCGTGATTACCGGTACGAAGGAGTACTTTGCCGCGGGCGCCGATATCAAGGAAATGTATGCGAAATCCTGCGTGGAAATGATCCAGGAGGATTACTTTGCCGGCTGGGATGCTTTCACCGGATTCCGGACGCCGAAGGTGGCAGCCGTCGCGGGTTTTGCCTATGGCGGTGGCTGTGAGTTGGCGATGATGTGTGATGTGATCATCGCGGCTGAATCGGCGAAGTTTGCGTTGCCGGAAATTACCCTGGGTGTAATGCCGGGCATGGGCGGAACTCAACGGTTGACGCGCGCAATAGGTCGGGCAAAAGCCATGGACATGATTCTCACCGGACGTTCTATCAACGCCAGGGAGGCCGAACAGGCGGGACTGGTGTCGCGTGTAACGGCCACCGATCAATTGCTCGAACAGGCACTGGCGGTTGCGCAGCGGATTGCCGGATTTTCAGGCGCGGCGACGGCGGCTGCCCGCGAAGCGGTAGATCGTGCGCAGGAATTAGCACTGCGCGAAGGCATATTGTTTGAGCGTCGGGTATTTCATGGCTTGTTTGCCACCCCCGGGCAGAAAGAGGGAATGCAGGCGTTTCTGGAGAAGCGTGAACCCCGATTCGAGCATGTTTAAATTACTCAAACGCAGCGTCACACGTAGTGCGGTGAAAGAAACTACAGTTCAAAGGGAATAAACCTACGAGGCGTGCGTCTCATAGCACCTTTCCCTATGGCCATTGGCCCTGGAGTCTTTCATGGTTGATCGCATCTCACCCGATATCAAGAGGCCCGGCGGGCCGCAACGCCCGCCATTGAGTGCGGCGAGCCTGATTCTGCGTCTGGGCGGCATTGCTGTGGTAGTCGCTGCGGTGGCCGGAGCGTTTGCCTACGTTCACGGTAACTTTGACCCACAGCGTCTGACGCCCAAGGCGCTGGTCGATGTACTGGAAAAGAACAACGGCGTCCACCCGGGCTTTCGCCGCAATCACGCCAAAGGTGTGTGCGTGATCGGGCATTTCGAGAGCAGTGGCGAGGCGCGGGTGTTCTCCACCGCGCAGGTGTTCAACGAGCCACGCACTCCGGTGGTCGGGCGTTTTGCGTTGCCGGCGGGCAATCCTTATGCGCCGGACAGCAGCGTGCCGATCCGCAGTCTGGCGCTGCGATTTACCCAGGCCAATGGGCAGCAATGGCGCACCGGGATGAACAGCATGCCGGTGTTCCCGGTTGGCACGCCTGAGGCGTTCTATCAATTGCAGCAGGCGCAGTCGCCGGATCCGGCCACGGGTAAGCCTGACCCGGCGAAGGTTCCGGCGTTCTTCGCCTCTCACCCGGAAGCCGTGCCGTTTCTGACGTGGGTCAAGACTGCAAAACCGTCCGCCAGTTATGCCACCGAAACCTATAACAGCGTCAACGCGTTCTACCTGGTCGACGCCAGCGGCAAAAAGCAGGCGGTGCGCTGGAGCATGACGCCGTTGGCGCAAGACGCGGCCGGTGCCAGTGCACCTGAGGGCGCAGATTTTCTGGAAAAAGACTTGGTGCAACGCTTGGCCGCTGCGCCGCTGCGTTTTCAGCTGAACATCACCCTGGCGGACGCCGATGACCCGGTAAACGATGCCAGCAAAACCTGGCCCGCCGGGCGCAAGGTGTTGAACGCCGGCACGTTGGTGCTGGAAAAGACCCAGCCGCAACTCAGTGGCGAGTGCCGCGACATCAACTATGACCCGCTGGTGCTGCCAGCCGGGATTCAAGGTACCGACGACCCGTTGCTAGCCGCGCGTTCGGCCGGCTACGCCGATTCCTATCTGCGCCGTACCAGCGAAGTCAGCCAGTTGCCCGCCGCCAAACAGGAGGCTCGTCAATGAGAACTCAACCGACTCATTTCGCGCTGCTGGCGCGGTTGCTGCACTGGCTGATGGCGCTGATGATCATTGCGATGCTGTTTATCGGGGCCGGAATGGTCACCTCGGTGTCAGAACGGCATGAATGGCTGATCCACCTGCACAAGCCGTTGGGGATTGCGATTCTTGCGCTGGTGATCGTGCGCCTGCTGGTGCGTTTCTCGACTCGCCAGCCACCGCTGCCGGCAGACCTGCCGGACTGGCAGGTACTGGCGGCGAAGGCTTCGCACGTCTTGCTGTACGCGCTGATGCTGGCGCTGCCGTTGCTCGGCTGGGCGATGATCAGCGCGTCGGGCGAGCCCGTCATGCTCAGCAGTTCGCTGCAATTGCCGTCGATTGTGCCGGCGGATGCGCAGCTGTTTGCGCTGCTGCGCAAGGCTCATGGTTATCTGGCCTACCTGTTGTTCCTGACGGTGCTGCTGCACTTGGCGGCGGCGCTGTTTCACGGCTGGGTGCGCCGCGACGAAGTGCTCGACAGCATGTTGCGCGGGCGTGATCGCGATTAACGCCGGGCCTCTGTGGTCAGGGAGCAAGCTCCCTCGCCACGAGGTTGTGGCGCCAGGGTTTTCCACCAGTAGAGCAGGGCGACGGTGTTGATTGCGGCACCGAGCAGGCACACGGCGGTCCAGCCGGCCCACGCATACATGGCGGTCGAGCCGATTGAGCCCAGGGCGCTACCGATCGAGTAGAACAGCATATATCCGGCGGTGAGGCGGCTTTGCGCTTCGGGGCGCACGCTGTAGATCATGCTTTGACTGGTCACGTGAACGGCTTGCAGGCCCAGATCGAGGGTGATCACGCCGAGCAGCAGCGCCCATAGCGAAGACTGGGTGAGGGCGATCGGCAGCCACGAACCGAGCATCAGCAACAACGACAGTCCGCTGACCCATTGGCCCAGACCACGATCAGCCAGGTGCCCGGCGCGCGCCGCAGCCAGTGCACCGGCTGCACCGGCAAGGCCAAACAGGCCGATTTCGCTGTGCGACAGCGAGAGCGGTGGCGCTGCGAGCGGCAGGACCATCGGCGTCCACAGCACCATGGCGCTGGCGAATGTCAGCAGGGCGAGCAGCGCGCGTTGGCGCAGAACCGGTTCTTCCTTGAACAGGACGAATACCGAGGTGATCAATGCGCGATAGGTCGACGCCGGTTGTGGGTCTTCATGCTTGGGCAATACGCGAAGCAACAGCAACGCCATCAACAACGTCAGGCCCGCCGACAGCCAATAGATTGCGCGCCATCCGGCCAGATCAGCCATTCCTCCTGCAACGGTACGCGCCAGCAGGATGCCGACGACGATGCCGCTGGTGACCACACCCACCACTCGTCCCCGTTGTGCCGGGATCGCCAGGGTCGCGGCATAGGCCACCAGCACTTGCGTCACCACGGCGAGTAAACCGGTCAGTGTCATGCCCAGCAGCAACCAGACGCTGTTGGGGGCCAGTCCGATCATTAACAGGGCCACGGCGGATAGCAGCGTCTGGCTGACGATCAACCGCCGTCGGTTGAGCAAATCGCCGAGTGGCACCAGCAGCACCAATCCGACGCCGTAACCCACCTGTGTCAGGGTGATAACGATACCGATGGTTGCCGGCGACAAAGCGAATGCGTCGGCCATGGCATCCAGCAGTGGCTGCGCGTAATACACATTGCCCACTGCCAGACCACAGGCCACGGCGAAGAGCAGCACCACGCTGCTACTGAGTGATTGAGGTTTCATACCCGGATCCTTTTTAGGTTTCAAATTAAAACCAGAATCACGGTAGGTAATTTGGTTTCACTTTGCAACCTGATTAATCGAATCCGTGGACCACACAAAGCAAAAGATCGCAGACAAGCTGCGATCTTTTGCAGGCGCGAGGGGAGCGGATCAGCGCAGGGTATCGACCATATCGGCGATTGTGGTCAGCACGTCCTTGCCCAGTTGTTTCGAGCGTTTGCCCGACCAGCCGGTTTGCGGGTTCGGCGCGTCGTCGTGATCCTTGAACGGCATTTCCAGGGTCAGCGACAGGCAGTCATACTTCTGGCCGACGCTATTGCACGCTAGGGTCATGTTGGCCTGGCCCGGTTCGTCGCGGGTGTAGCCGTACTGGGTCTGGAAGTCCTTGGTGGTGCGCTTGAGGTGGCTGCGGAAATGCTCTTCGAGTTTCTCGATCCGTGGCGTGTAACCCGGATTGCCCTCGCAACCAGCGGTGAATACGTGAGGGATTTCTTCATCGCCGTGTACGTCAAGGAACAGATCGACGCCGTACTTTTCCATCTGCTGCTGGACGAACAGTACTTCGGGGCTGACTTCCTGGCTGGCATTCTGCCAGGCGCGGTTCAGATCCTGCCCCATTGCATTGGTGCGCAGATGACCATGGAAAGCGCCGTCCGGGTTCATGTTCGGTACAAGGTAAAGGTCGGCGCTGGCGAGCAGTTTGTTCAAGACCGGATCGTCGTGTTTTTCCAGACGCTCGATCACGCCTTCCATGAACCATTCGGCCATGTGCTCGCCCGGATGCTGTTGGGCGATGATCCAGACTTTGCGCTGGCCTTCGGCGCCACTGCCTTTGCGCAGCAGTTGAATGTCGCGGCCCTCGACGCTCTTGCCGGTCGCCAGCAACTCGGTGCCGGCCTTGGTCAGTGCCTGCTCGATCAGCCAGTCGTGGCGGCCACGGCTATAGGGTTCGAAGTAGGCGAACCAGGCGTGGGTCTGCTCGGCTTCGAGGCAGAAGCGCAGGCTGTCACCTTCGAATTGGGTGGGTATGCGGAACCAGTTGACGTGGTCGTAGGACGCAACGGCCTGGTAGCCGGTCCAGGCTTTGTTGTAGGAGGACTGGCTGGCGTTGACCAGGCGAAACCAGTGTTCCTGATGGACATGCAGGCCGCTGGCCTTGAAGTGGAACCACTGGAAATGCGCGCTGCGGGTGTCTGGGCGAATAGCCAGAACCGGGTTGAGCGGATTACTGATGTCGATGACTTGGATGTTGCCGCTGTCGAAGTTGGCGCTGATGTCGAACGAAGATTTGGCCACGGTCATAATCGGTTCCTGAATATGATTTTTATGGCGGCTACTTTACACGCAAGACAGCGGTGAAACCGAGGGAAATTGCGGGGTGTGGCGGGGGGCGTCTTCCATGACGCGGACGCAGCTTAGGGGCTATGCGATTGATTCTCAAGTGCTAATTGCTATTAGTTTGGCCCAATGTGGCCGGGCCTGGCTTGCCAACCGATATTCTTTTGATATTATCCGCGCCATCGAATTTGCAGCACATAAAGACTTCATTAGCCTGAAGCCACAAGCCCGAAAAACGGGCAAAAAAAAGACCCGGCAAAAAGCCGGGTCAAAAACCGTGATTAGCCTGATGAGGAGATAGTCCAGAAGACCGACCTAAGGTCTCTGGTCCATCGACTGATCTCGCGACCAGCTGCTTGCAATAATAATCATTATCATTTGCAAGTCAAATGTTTTTATCTGCGCGATTGGAAAATTCTTTCCTGTCCGTCCCAATTCCGTTCCTCAGACTTCCTCGCTATCGAGTGAATGGTCGACCATCGCCCGCGCCATATCCACCATGTGCACCACCGAAAAGGCCAGGTCGCGACTCGCGCCTTGCAAATTTTCCGCTGCCTTGAAGGCGGTCGCCGCCGCACATCGCAGCAAATCCGAGGCGTGCACCAGGGCCTCTTCGCCACTGAGATGGCGTCTGACGTCGAAAAATCGTTCATCGACTTCGGGTTCTGATACAGCAGGTTTCAAGTAATAGTCCAGGGCACGCTGTGCCGCTGCGTTGCCTTGGGGAGAGGTGAACGTGGTGTCCATTTGCAGATCTGGCAAGTCTTTGCTGCTGATATTCATGATAAGGGCCACTCCTTGTTCGATTGAAAATCCGTGGCTTCAGAATAGTACGATGCGTAGTTGTGACTAGAATTTAAATACTACAATATGTGTTTTGTCGGCCGAAGGCGTCAGCGTAAGGTGCCGCACATGGATAAATGGATTGAGTTGGTCAAGGCCAAGATGAGTGAACTCAAAATCACTCAAACAGAGCTCGGAGAGCGCGTCGGCATGTCCCAGGGCGGGATCGGCCATTGGCTGAACAAACGCCGGGAGCCTGGTATCACGCAAATGAACCGCGTGCTGCAGGCACTGGGCATGGACTTCCTTGAAGTGGTCCTGGTGATTCGCGAACCGCAAGTCACGCCGGACGACGACATGCCGCTGGCGCAGAAGTACAACCCGTACTTCCGCTACCCGGTCAGCGATTGGCGAACACCGTGCGAAGTGCGCGAAAACGGTCAGCCGGCCTACGTCTCGTCGACAGACAAGCAGGTTTTCCAACTGACGGACTACCATGCCCGAGGGGCGGCGTTCTGGCTGACGGTGGCTGGAGACTCGATGACCGCACCCCGCGGCCCGAGCATTGCCGAAGGCATGCTGATCCTGGTGGATCCGGAGGCGGAAGCGGTGCCTGGCAAACTGGTGATTGCGCGGTGGGCCGACAGCGAAGAGGCGATCTTCCGCAAGCTGGACGAAGAGGGCGGCCAGCGTTACCTGGTGCCGCTCAATCCGACCTGGCCGAAAGCCTTGTTTACCGATGACTGTCGAATCATCGGCGTAGTGGTTCAGGCAACGGCGCGTTACTAGTCAGATCGATCCTCGCTTGGCGTAGGATCGATCTTCGTCATTTACACTTCTTCCAATTCAACCAGAGCGCTGCCTTCGCCAACCATTTCACCTTCCTGGCAATACAGCGCTTTGATCACCCCGGCATGCGGCGCGCGGATACTGTGTTCCATCTTCATGGCTTCCAGCACCACCAGTTGCGCACCGGCCTCTACTGATTGCCCGGCCTCGACCAGAACACGCACGATGCTGCCGTTCATGGGCGCAGTCAGGCCACCCTGATGACTATGGCTGGCTTCTACGGCGCTGATCGGGTCAAAGGCCTGAATACGCCGCAACTCACCCTCCCATTGCAGAAACAACGAATCGCCCTGGCGAATCGCGCGCAAGGAACGACGCACGCCGTCGTGTTCGACAACCAGCGCTTCACCGGAAAGTTTCGCGTCGCCACTGGCGCCCAAGGTCAGCGCTCGATCCTGGCCTTCGCAACTCAAATGCACAGTGATTTCCTGCGGCAGACCTGCACGCAAACCACTGTTCATTGCCCATGGCGAACTCGGGTCATCCTTGCGCGCAAGCGCCGGCAAAGTCTGCACGAACGCTTGCGCCCCGGCATTCCAGAACGCATCACTCAACTCGCCCGGAACCGGCAACAGTTGCTCCTGATAACGCGGAATAAACCCGGTATCCAGTTCCGCTGCGGCAAACGCCGGATGCGCGATGATTCGGCGCAGAAAATTGATGTTGGTCTTCAGTCCGCCAATCGCGAATTCATCGAGCATGCCCAACAACCGCAGTCGCGCCTGTTCACGATCCTCGCCCCAAGCAATCAGCTTGCCGAGCATCGGGTCGTAGAATGGCGAAATCTCGTCACCTTCTGCAACGCCGCTATCCACCCGCCGTCCCGGCCCCTCAGCCGATTCGCGATATAACTCCAGACGCCCGGTGGCTGGCAGGAAATCGTTCGACGGATCTTCGGCATACAGCCGCACTTCAATTGCATGTCCGTTGAGCGGCACTTGCGCTTGTGTGATCGGCAGCGCTTCCCCACGGGCCACGCGAATCTGCCACGCCACCAGATCCAGTCCGGTGATGGCTTCGGTGACTGGATGCTCGACCTGCAGCCGCGTATTCATCTCCATGAAGAAGAACTCGCCGCGTGCATCCAGCAAGAACTCCACGGTGCCGGCGCCGACATAGCCGATCGCCTGCGCCGAACGAACCGCTGCCTCGCCCATGGCGCGACGCAGTTCCGGTGTCAGGCCAGGTGCCGGTGCTTCCTCGACGACTTTCTGGTGGCGGCGCTGAATCGAGCAGTCACGCTCGTTGAGGTAAAGGCAATTGCCATGCTGGTCGGCAAACACCTGGATCTCCACATGGCGCGGCTTGAGCAGGTATTTCTCCACCAGCATCCGCGAATCACCGAACGACGACTGCGCCTCACGCTGAGCCGAGGCCAGCGCTTCGGCCAATTGACTGACGTCCTCGACGACTTTCATGCCCTTGCCGCCGCCACCGGCAGTGGCCTTGAGCAACACTGGATAACCAATCCGCTCACAGGCATCACGAAAGGTATCCAGATCCTGGGCTTCGCCGTGATAACCCGGCACCAGCGGCACGCCAGCCGTTTCCATCAACGCCTTGGCGGCGGATTTGCTGCCCATGGCGTCGATGGCCGAGGCGGGTGGGCCGAGGAAAATCAGGCCCGCCACTTCAATGGCGCGAGCAAACCCGGCGTTCTCGGAGAGAAAGCCATAACCCGGGTGAATCGCCTGCGCGCCGCTGGCTTTCGCTGCAGCGATCAGTTTGTCGATTTGCAGATAGCTGTCGGCGGCTTTGCTGCCACCGAGATCAACGCGGATATCCGCTTCACGGCTGTGCCGCGCGTCGCGGTCGGTGGCGCTGTGCACAGCGACGGTGGTCAGGCCCAGAGCCTTGGCGGTGCGCATCACGCGGCAAGCGATTTCGCCACGGTTGGCCACCAGCAGGGTGGTGAGAACAGGTGCGCTCATCAACGCGGCTCCTTGGTGGTGGTTGCGGCTTGCCAGCCCGGTGGGCGTTTTTGCAGAAAGGCGCGCAAGCCTTCCTGGCCTTCGGGGCTGACGCGGATGCGCGCGATGGCGTTTTCGGTGTAGCGACGCAGCGCCGGGGTCAGTGCACCGTTGCCGACCTCGCGCAGCAAGTCTTTGCTGGCTCGCATGGCAGCGGGGCTGTTGAGCAGCAGGTTGTCGATCCACTGTTCAACTTGCCCATCAAGTTCGGTCGCCGGATAGCTCTCGGACAACAAACCGATTTCCCGAGCACGCTGGCCACCAAAGCGTTCGGCGGTCAGGGCATATCGACGTGCGGCACGTTCGCCGATGGCCTGCACCACGAACGGGCTGATCACCGCAGGTGCCAAACCGATGCGCACTTCCGACAGGCAGAACTGCGCGTCATCCGCACCAATCGCCATGTCGCAGCAACTGATCAGGCCCAGTGCGCCGCCGAACGCCGCGCCCTGGACCACGGCCAGGGTCGGGATTTTCAGCTTGGCGAGGTTGTACATCAACTCTGCCAGTTCGCGGGCGTCGTCGAGGTTGGTGTGGTAATCAAGTTCGGCCGATTGCTGCATCCAGGCCAGATCGGCACCGGCGCTGAAATGTTTGCCGCGCCCGCGCACCAGGAGGAAACGCAGACTGGCGTCGCTGGCCACCTTGTCGAGGGCGAGGATCAGCTCGCGGATCATCTCGGCATTGAACGCGTTGTTCTTTTCGGCGCGGTTGAGCCACAGCGTGGCGAAACCGCGTGGGTCAGTCTGCAGTTCAAGGGTGTTGAAATCGCTCATGAGATTCTCCCGATCACATCCGGAACACGCCGAAGCGGCTCGGTTCGATTGGCGCGTTCAGCGACGCGGACAAGGCCAGGGCCAGCACATCGCGGGTCTGCGCCGGGTCGATGACGCCGTCGTCCCACAGCCGCGCACTGGAATAGTAGGGATGCCCCTGTTCTTCGTATTGGTCGAGGATCGGCTGCTTGATGTCGGCTTCCTGCTCGGCACTGAAGTGCTGGCCGCTACGCTCGGCCTGTTCGCGTTTGACCTGCACCAGTACACCCGCTGCCTGTTCGGCGCCCATCACGCCAATTCGCGCGTTCGGCCACATCCACAGAAAACGCGGATCGTAGGCCCGGCCGCACATGCCGTAGTTACCGGCGCCGAAGCTGCCGCCGATGATCACGGTGAATTTCGGCACCTTGGCACAGGCCACGGCGGTCACCAGTTTCGCGCCGTGCTTGGCGATGCCGCCGGCCTCGTATTTCTGCCCGACCATGAAGCCGGTAATGTTCTGCAGGAACAGCAATGGAATGCCACGCTGGCAGGCCAGTTCGATGAAGTGCGCGCCTTTCTGCGCGGCTTCAGCGAAGAGGATGCCGTTGTTGGCGAGGATCGCAATCGGATAGCCGTGCAGATGAGCAAAACCGCACACCAGCGTGGTACCGAACAGCGCTTTGAACTCATCGAACACCGATCCGTCGACCAGTCGCGCAATCACTTCGTGCACATCGAACGGTTGCTTGGCGTCGGCCGAGACCACGCCATATAGCTCGTCACTGGCGTACAGCGGTGCAATCGGCGCGCGCTGCTGCACTTCGCCGAGCTTGCGCCAGTTGAGGTTGGCAACGCTGCGGCGGGCGAGGGCGAGGGCGTGCTCGTCGCTCTCGGCATAATGGTCGGCCACCCCGGAAATCTTGCAGTGCACATCGGCGCCACCAAGGTCCTCGGCGCTGACCACTTCTCCGGTCGCGGCTTTCACCAACGGCGGGCCAGCGAGGAAAATGGTTGCCTGATTGCGCACCATGATCGCTTCGTCAGCCATCGCTGGCACGTACGCACCACCAGCGGTGCACGAGCCCATGACCACGGCGATCTGCGGGATGCCCATGGCGCTCATGTTGGCCTGGTTGAAAAAGATCCGGCCGAAGTGCTCGCGATCCGGGAACACTTCATCCTGACGCGGCAGGTTGGCGCCGCCGGAGTCCACCAGATAAATGCACGGCAGGCGGTTTTGCTGGGCGATGGTCTGCGCGCGCAGGTGTTTCTTCACGGTCAGCGGATAATACGAGCCACCTTTCACGGTCGCGTCGTTGGCGACGATCATGCATTCGACGCCTTCAACCCGACCGATCCCGGCAATCACGCCAGCGGCGGGCACGTCTTCGCCATAAACGGCGTGCGCGGCCAACTGACTGATTTCCAGAAACGGCGAGCCCGGATCGAGCAAGCGATTGATGCGCTCACGCGGCAGCAGTTTGCCCCGTGAGGTGTGGCGTTCCTGAGCCTTTGCGCCGCCACCCTGCGCCACTTGGGCAAGCAGGGTATGCAAGGCGTCGACTTGCTTGAGCATCGCTGCGCTGTTGGCGGCGAACTCCGCTGATCGAGGATTGAGCTGAGTGTGCAAAATAGCCATGGCCAGCTCCGTTTTAGCGGGTTTCGTTGAACAGTTCGCGACCGATCAGCATGCGACGGATCTCACTGGTGCCGGCGCCGATTTCGTACAGCTTGGCGTCACGCAACAGACGCCCGGCCGGGAACTCGTTGATGTAGCCGTTGCCGCCAAGAATCTGGATCGCGTCGAGGGCCATTTGTGTGGCGCGCTCGGCGGTGTAGAGGATCACGCCGGCGGCGTCCTTGCGCGTGGTTTCGCCGCGCTCGCAGGCCTGGGCGACGGCGTAGAGATAGGCGCGGCTGGCGTTGAGCTGGGTGTACATGTCAGCAACTTTGCCCTGGATCAGCTGGAATTCGCCGATGCTCTGGCCGAACTGTTTGCGGTCGTGAATGTACGGCACGATCAGGTCCATGCACGACTGCATGATCCCGGTCGGGCCACCTGAAAGAACAACGCGCTCGTAATCGAGGCCGCTCATCAAGACTTTTACGCCGCCGTTGAGCACGCCGAGAATGTTCTCTTCCGGCACTTCAACGTCGTCGAAAAACAGCTCGCAAGTGTTTGAGCCGCGCATGCCGAGCTTGTCGAACTTGTTGCTGCGGCTGAAGCCTTTCCAGTCGCGCTCGACGATGAATGCGGTGATGCCGTGCGGGCCTTTTTCCAGATCGGTCTTGGCGTAGATCACGTAGGTGTTGGCGTCGGGGCCGTTGGTGATCCAGGTCTTGCTGCCGTTGAGGACAAAGCGATCACCGCGTCTGTCGGCGCGCAGTTTCATCGAAACCACGTCGGAGCCGGCGTTAGGCTCGCTCATCGCGAGGGCGCCGACGTGTTCGCCGCTGATCAGCTTCGGCAGGTATTTGCTTTTCTGTTCGTGGTTGCCGTTGCGGTTGATCTGGTTGACGCAGAGGTTGGAGTGCGCGCCGTAGGACAACGCCACCGACGCCGAGCCGCGACTGATTTCTTCCATCGCCACCACGTGCGCCAGGTAACCCAGGCCAGCACCGCCGTACTCTTCCGGCACGGTGATGCCGAGCAGGCCCATGTCACCGAATTTGCGCCACATGTCGGCGGGGAACAGGTTGTCACTGTCGATCTGCGCCGCACGCGGAGCGATCTCCTTAGCGACGAAGGACTGAACCTGATCGCGCAGCATGTCGATGGTTTCACCGAGGGCGAAATTCAGGGATGGATAGCTCATGAGGCACCTTTTGGCTTTTTTGTAGGGTGGGGAGAGTGGCGTTTCAGTTCTCACCTTTACGTTAACGTAAGCCTGTGGCGAATGGCTGTCAATCACCCTTTACGTTAACGTCAACTTGAGCGAGAGTAGGGGTAGTTCAAGATTGAAAGCGGACCGGTTCTGTAGGACTGAGCCTTTGTGGTGAGGGGATTTATCCCCGATGGGGCGCGTAGCGGCCCTGAAACCTGTGATCGCGTTAAAAACGCATTCGCCGGGTACTCGTCTGCTTCGCAGCCGATCGGGGATAAATCCTCTCGCCACAAAGCTCAATCCTGCAAGTGACTGTCGGCAACCCATAAATAAAGACAATAGGGGTCGTCATGGATCAACCCAGTGCAAACCCGCAGCGCAGCTATAGCCGCGGTTCTCAGGACAAGGCCTTGCTGGCGATGACCATCGGGCAGAAGTTCGACGAGACCGTCACGCAGTACGCGGACGGCGAGGCGCTGGTGGTGCGCCATCAGCAGTTGCGCTACTCATGGCGACAACTGGCCGACGCCGTGGATGTGCATGCCAGAGCCTTGCTCGCATTGGGTTTGCAGGCTGGCGACCGGCTCGGCATCTGGGCACCGAATTGCGCGCAGTGGTGCATCACGCAAATCGCCACGGCGAAAATCGGCGTGATCCTGGTCAACATCAATCCGGCTTACCGCAGCTCCGAACTGGAATACGTGCTCAAGCAGTCCGGCTGTCAGTGGCTGGTCTGTGCGGGGGCGTTCAAGTCTTCCGACTATCACGGCATGTTGCAGGGCCTGGTGCCGGAGCTGGCCGAGCAATCCATCGGTCAGTTGCGGAGCGAGCGTCTGCCGGATTTGCGCGGAGTGATCAGTCTCGACAAACAGCCGCCGTCAGGTTTCCTGCCATGGTCACAATTGGCCGATCTGGCCATCAATGCCTCCCCAGAGCAATTACGTGAACGCAGCAACAGCCTGCACTTTGATCAACCCGTGAACATCCAGTACACCTCCGGCACAACCGGTTTCCCCAAGGGCGCGACCCTCAGTCACTACAACATCCTCAACAACGGTTACATGGTCGGCGAAAGCATTGGCCTGACCCCGACTGATCGCCTGGTGATCCCGGTGCCGCTGTATCACTGCTTCGGCATGGTCATGGGCAACCTTGGTTGCATTACCCACGGCAGCACGATGGTTTACCCCAACGATGCCTTCGATCCGTTGCTGACCCTGCAAACCGTCGCCGAGGAAAAGGCCACCGGGTTGTATGGCGTGCCAACCATGTTCATTGCCATGCTCGATCAGCCGCAACGCGCCGAACTCGATCTGTCGAGCCTGCGCACCGGGATCATGGCTGGCGCTACCTGCCCGATCGAAGTGATGCGCCGGGTCATCAGCGAGATGCACATGAACGAAGTGCAGATCGCTTACGGCATGACTGAAACGAGCCCGGTGTCGTTGCAAACCGGCCCGAATGACGAGCTTGAATTGCGTGTGACCACCGTCGGCCGCACTCAGCCGCAACTGGAAAGCAAGATCATCGACGAAACCGGCAACCCGGTACCACGCGGCACCATCGGCGAGCTGTGCACTCGCGGTTACAGCGTGATGCTCGGTTACTGGAGCAATCCGCAAGCCACGGCAGAGGCTATCGATGAGGCGGGCTGGATGCACACCGGCGATCTGGCGAGCATGAATGAAGAGGGTTACGTCAACATCGCCGGGCGCAACAAGGACATGATCATCCGTGGCGGCGAGAACATTTATCCGCGTGAGCTGGAAGAATTCTTCTTCACTCACCCGGCGGTAGCGGACGTGCAGGTGATCGGCATTCCGTGTTCGCGTTACGGTGAAGAGATCGTCGCCTGGATCAAGTTTCACCCCGGCCACCACGCTTCCGAGCTGGAGCTGCAAACCTGGTGCAAGGAGCGCATCGCGCACTTCAAGACGCCACGGCACTTCAAGTTCGTCGAAGAGTTTCCGATGACGGTGACGGGCAAGATTCAGAAGTTCAGGATGCGGGAAATGAGCATCGAAGAGCTGAAAACAATCAAGCGGTGAACACAAACACTGTGGGAGCTGGCTTGCCAGCGATGGCGTCGAATCAGCCAGCATCAATGTTGAATGATCTACCGCAATCGCTGGCAAGTCGAATCGTCGCACCGCAGCTCCCACAGGGATTTGAGGGGATTCAGGAATCACAGAAAGCACAAAGGGGAGCCGAGGCTCCCCTTTAATTTTGTCGTCGCGTGCTCTTTTTTATTATTGAGGGTCGGTCTGTTGTTGTTTTTGGCAACCGTGGCCCTTTACCGCTGTTTTTGGCGACCCCCATCCGGGGTCAAGAGCAAACGTATTTTTTTGAGCGCTGATCTGCTTTCTCGTTAAACGATCCAACCGATTCGGGAGCTACCTGAAGGTAGTTTTATTGTTCTCTGCCCGGTTGCGGGTCACTCCTGAGAGCACCCTGAAAAGCACACCTTCTCCAAAAAAATCTGTTAGCTGCGTCTCTGCCGTGTTGTTTTTGTTATGTCAGAGTCGGTACGTCTTATTTTTATTGTGGTTTGCTGCTTTTTATTCTTGTTATGCCATAGAGATAGCAGAACGCGTGCCAACTTTTAAAAAACCTTATAAATCAAGAAGATATGATTTGTTGGGATTTTTCGCTTCGGTAAAGCCAGACAATTTGTTTCCGTGTTACTCGCTTATGCCCACGTTTTCGACTCCGCGGTAACACCGTGGTCCCTCACTGTGCGCTGCGAGCCTTGGCCACGCGCGAACCGCTCGGCCGACCGAGCACCGCGCTGATCTGCTGACCCGCGGTAATCAAGGCGTCCAGGTCGATACCGGTGTCGATTCCCAGGCCATTGAGCAGGTACACAACGTCTTCGGTGGCGACGTTACCGCTCGCACCTTTTGCGTACGGGCAGCCGCCAAGCCCCGCGATAGAGCTGTCGAACACGGAAATGCCTTCGAGCAGGCTGGCGTAGATATTGGCCATCGCCTGGCCATAGGTGTCGTGGAAATGCCCGGCGAGCTTGTCGCGTGGTACTTGCGCCGACACCACTTCAAACAGCCGGCGGGTGGCGCCAGCGGTGCCGGTGCCGATGGTGTCGCCCAGCGAAACCTCGTAGCAGCCCATCGCGTACAACTCGCGCGCGACCATTGCCACCTGCTCCGGCGCGACCGTGCCTTCATAAGGGCAGCCGAGCACGCAAGACACGTAACCGCGCACGGTAACGCCATGCTGTTGCGCCGCTTCCATGATCGGCGCAAAGCGCGCCAGGCTTTCGCTGATCGAGCAGTTGATGTTGCGCTGCGAGAAGGCTTCGGACGCGGCGGCGAACACCGCGACTTCCTTCACACCGGCAGAAATCGCATCTTCAAAGCCACGCAGGTTCGGCGCCAGTGCACCGTAGGTGACGCCGGGTTTGCGCTGGATCTGCGCGAACACTTCGGCGGAACCGGCCATTTGCGGCACCCATTTCGGTGAAACGAAACTGCCGACTTCTATATAGCCAAGACCGGCGGCGCTCAAGGCGTCGACCAATTGCACCTTGTCGGCAACGCTGATCGGTTGAGCTTCGTTCTGCAGGCCATCGCGTGGGCCGACTTCGATCAGGCGTACTTGGGAGGGGAGGGACATAGGCTGACCTGCTCATTTTCTGAAATACATGAGGTCCCCTGTGGGAGCGGGCTTGCCCGCGATGGCGTCGGGTCAGTCAGCATATTTGCTGGAGGTGCCGGCCTCATCGCGGGCAAGCCCGCTCCCACAGGGGTTTGATTACTGCGCCGCTTGCTGGCTTTTAAGCGTCTGCTCCAGCGCCTGCACACAGCGCTCTTCGGCGGTGTCGAGTTCCAGTTTCATCTGCTCGATGTCGAGCAACTGCTGCTCCAGCTGTTCGCGACGTTCGCTGATTTTCGCCAGCATGCTGTTGAGTTGTTTGGTGTTACCGCTCGACGGGTCGTAGAGCTCGATCAGTTCGCGGCATTCGGCCAGTGAAAAACCGATGCGCTTGCCGCGCAGGATCAGCTTCAGGCTGACCTTGTCGCGTGGCGAATAGATGCGTTCCTGGCCACGACGCTCGGGGCTGAGCAGGCCTTGTTCTTCATAAAAACGGATCGCCCGGGTGGTGATGTCGAGCTCGCGGGCGAGGTCGGAAATGCTGTAAGTCTGGCTGCTCATGAAAGCGCTCGAAAAAAGGTCTTGGCGCTAAGCTAATGGCAGGTTGACGTTTACGTCAAGAAGGATGATCTGTGGTGTTCATGCTGGCCTCATCGCGAGCAGGCTCACTCCTACAATTGGTTGCATTTCTTCAGATGAAACACGGTCAACTGTAGGAGTGAGCCTGCTCGCGATGGGCGCGCCTCGGTTTAAAGTCTTACACCTTATCCAGCTTCTTCTCATGCGCCGTCACCTGCTGGCACAACTCGATCATCTGCTCGCGCATCCAGCGATTCGCCGGGTCCTGGTCGGTGCTTTCATGCCAGTACAAATGCGTCTCCACCGGCGGTACATCGTTGACCGGCAGATTGAATGCATGCAGTTCATGTCGTCGGGCAAAGCGCTCCGGCACGGTCATGACCATATCGGTTTGCTGCATCACCTGCGACGCCATCAGGTAGTGCTGCGAGCGCAGGGCGATCTTGCGCTGAATGCCCATTTTGCCCAGCGCCAGATCGACATAACCCAGACCACTGCGGCGGCTGGAAATGTGGATGTGAGTCAGCGACAGATAATCATCAAGCGACAGTTTTTCCTTGCCCGCCATCGGATGGCCCTTGCGCATCGCACACACGTAGCGATCTTCCATCAGCTTGACGTGGCGCACCTGCGGGTCAGTGTTGAGCGGCGCATCCACGGCAAAATCCAGACGCCCGGCCGCCAGTTCCTTGGTGGTCTCGCGGCGTTTCGACAGAAAGCTTTCGATGATTACAGTTGGCGCCAGGCGGCGCAGACGCTGGAACAGCGGCGGCAAAATCACCGCTTCGGTGAGGTCGGTCATGCTGATGCGGTAGGTCTTGACCGCCTGCGCCGGATTGAAAATCCGGCTTTCCTGAACCGATACGCGCAACAGTGATAGCGCGTTGCGCACCGGGCCAATGATGTTCTGCGCCATCGGTGTCGGCACCATGCCCTGGGCGGTGCGCACGAACAGCGGGTCGTTGAACGTTTCGCGCAGCCGCGCCAGTGCGTTGGACACCGCTGGCTGAGTGATCCCGACGATCTGCCCGGCGCGGGTCAGGTTGGCTTCGGTATAGATCGCGTCAAAGACGATGAAAAGGTTGAGGTCGACCTTGCTCAGATTCATAACGCGGCTTCTCTTGTTATTCAGGGCGATGTTTAGGGGCTGACGATCACTGGATCATATATCGGTGATGAATGTTTATACACGCCGAGAATAGGCTAGGTAAATTATCAGCGCTGTTCTAGCATCGATTGCATGCCTTAAACAACCTCTGCTGAAGAACTGCCAACCATCGGGAGCTGCTCATGGATTTCGCTTATTCGCCCAAGGTGCAAGAACTGCGTGAGCGCGTAACCGCGTTCATGGACACTTACGTTTATCCGGCTGAAGCGGTGTTCGAACGCCAGGTTGCCGAAGGCGATCGCTGGCAGCCGACAGCGATCATGGAAGAGCTCAAAGCCAAGGCCAAGGCCGAGGGTTTGTGGAATTTGTTTCTGCCTGAGTCGGAACTCGGTGCCGGCCTGACCAACCTCGAATACGCGCCACTGGCGGAAATCATGGGTCGCTCGCTGCTCGGCCCTGAGCCGTTCAACTGCTCGGCACCGGACACCGGCAACATGGAAGTGCTGGTGCGCTACGCTAATGAAGAACAGAAACAGCACTGGCTCGAACCGTTGTTGCGCGGTGAGATCCGTTCGGCTTTCGCCATGACCGAGCCGGACGTGGCCTCATCCGACGCCACCAACATGGCCGCCCGTGCCGTGCGCGATGGTGACGAGTGGGTGATCAACGGCAAGAAGTGGTGGACTTCCGGCGCCTGCGACCCGCGCTGCAAAATCCTCATCTTCATGGGCCTGAGCAATCCTGATGCGCCCCGTCACGCCCAGCACTCGATGATCCTCGTGCCGGTTGATACCCCCGGGGTGAAAATCGTCCGTCCGCTGCCGGTGTTCGGCTACGACGACGCGCCGCACGGTCACGCCGAAGTGCTGTTCGACAATGTGCGGGTGCCTTACGAAAACGTCCTGTTGGGTGAAGGACGCGGCTTCGAGATCGCGCAGGGTCGCCTTGGCCCAGGGCGGATTCACCACTGCATGCGTTCGATCGGCATGGCCGAGCGAGCACTGGAACTGATGTGCAAACGCTCGGTGAGCCGAACCGCGTTCGGCAAACCGCTGGCGCGTTTGGGCGGTAACGTCGACAAGATCGCCGACTCGCGGATGGAAATCGATATGGCGCGCCTGCTGACGCTGAAAGCGGCATACATGATGGACACCGTGGGTAACAAGGTGGCGAAGAGCGAGATTGCGCAGATCAAAGTCGTTGCGCCAAATGTTGCGCTGCGCGTGATCGATCGGGCGATCCAGATCCATGGCGGGGCAGGGGTTTCCAACGATTTCCCACTGGCCTACATGTACGCCATGCAACGCACCCTGCGCCTGGCTGATGGCCCGGACGAAGTGCACCGTGCGGCGATCGGCAAGTTCGAGATCGGCAAGTATGTGCCGAAGGAAATGTTGCGTAGCGAGCGCTGAGCCAGAACTTCACCCCTGATCGTTCCCACGCTCTGCGTGGGAATGCATCCCGTGACGCTCCGCGTCACAGCGGACGCGGAGCGTCCATGGTGGCGTTACCACGCTCTGCGTGGGAACGATCAGGCGCAAGTCAATACACCCAAACCTCAACCCGCCGATTCTTGATCCGCCCTTCATCCGCATTGTTCGCCGCCACCGGCATCAGCGCCCCAAAGCCGCGAACCTCACGCAACACCACCCCGTTCTTCACCAACTCGCGCCGCACCGCCATCGCCCGCAGCTTCGACAGCAAATCTGCCCGCGCCGGGTCGTCCTTGATATCGCCAAATCCGACCAATGTCACTGCGCGTTCGGTCTTGTCATGGCGCTTTATATAGTCGAGTACCCGTGCCAGATCTTGGCGCGCCTTGTTATCCAGGGTCGCGCTGCCTTCTTCAAAACGGAAATTCACTGTCAGACGCTGGGCATGCCGGCTGAGGGATTGATAACCCTCCGGCATCAGCGCATTCGGTGCGACCGTCATGGCCTGCACGGTCTGGCTGATAAAACCGTTGGCCGCGACAATCGCCTGACCCTGAGGGCTCTGCGCAAATGCCACCAACGCTTTGGCCCATGGGTTCTTGCTGTCCGGTGGCAGATAGAAGAACAGCCGTCGCGACAGTGGATAGTCTTCGGTGGCGATCAGGCTGTTGAGCGGCAGCATCGATTGCGACGCGCCATCGGCAATCGCCACGGCTTTGGCTTGACGCACGTAGGGCAAACCGATGAAACCGATGCCTTGCGGATCGGTGCCGACGGCGTCGGACAATTGCTCACTGGATTCGAACCTTTTCGCTGAAGTACTCAGACTTTTCCCACGACGACTCAGGACCAGTTCCTTAAACGTGTCGTACGTGCCGGACTGATCATCCCGGGCATATAAATGAATCGGCCCGCCACGGGCACCGAGGTCTTCCCAGGTCTTCACCTCGCCGCTGAAGATCCGCGCCAGTTGCTCGGTATCCAGTTGCTGCAATGGGTTATCGGGGTGAAGGATGATCGCCAGTCCATCGATGGCGATGACTTGCTCGGCGCTGGGACTTTTCAGATCGCCGAGCGCTTGCAGGCCGAGCAACTCGCTGTCTTTGATCTCGCGGGAAGAGGCGGCCACATCGGCGCTGGCGTTTTTCAACGCGGTGAAACCGGTGCTGGAACCGTGGGCGGTGACGTCGACGACCACGCGTTTGCCGTCGGCAGTCTGCCCAACGACGCGTAGTTCGTTGGCGGTGTCCGGGGTTTCGCGATGGACCTTCAGCAAGCCTTGCTCTTGCAGCAAGCCTTCGACCAGCGCCGGGCCGAGTTCCGCGCCAATCGTGTTGGAGCCCTGAATGCGCAGCGCCGGGCCGTTTTCGGGTATCGGCAGGGCCGCGGCAGAGACCGACAGCCATGCACTGAATAGAAAAACGCACAGAACACGCAGGGTCATGCCGGCACCGAATCAAGCCAAGGGGATTGCCGGGGAGATTAAGTCAGGCGTATGACCAAAACGTGACAGCCATTCAATGTAGAGGAGCCTTTGTGGCGAGGGGATTTATCCCCGATGGTTGGCGAAGCCGACCCAAAACTCGTGAATGCGGTTTAACAGGAAAAATTTTGGGGGCGTTTCGCACCCCATCGGGGATAAATCCCCTCGCCACAGGTCAGCCGACCACAGAACCTCATTGTCAAATGTGATTCTGTGGTGGCTTCAAGGTCAGGCCAGTTCAAGCCAGATCGGCGCATGGTCCGAAGGCTTTTCCATGCCGCGCAGTTCATAGTCCACGCCCGCCGCTTTCACCCGTGGCAACAAACCGTGCGACGCCAGAATCACATCGATGCGCAGTCCACGCTTGGGCTCATCTTCAAAGCCACGGCTGCGGTAGTCGAACCAACTGAACATGTCAGTCACGTCCGGGTTCAGGTGACGATAGCTGTCGGTCAGGCCCCAATTCTTCAGGCGGGCCATCCACTCGCGCTCCTCCGGCAGGAAGCTGCATTTGCCGGTTTTCAGCCAGCGCTTCATGTTGTCCGGGCCGATGCCGATGTCGCAGTCTTCCGGAGAAATGTTCACATCGCCCATCACCACCAGTGGCTGTTCGTTGTGGAACTGGCTTTCCAGCAGCGCTTGCAGGTCGCTGTAGAAGCGCTGTTTGGCGGGGAATTTGGTCGGGTGGTCGCGGCTTTCGCCCTGTGGGAAATAGCCGTTCATGATTGTCACCGGCACACCATTGGCGTCGGCAAAAGTGCCCCAGATGAAGCGGCGCTGGGCGTCTTCTTCGTCAGTGGCGAAACCTTTGTGGATCGCGATCGGTTCCTGGCGCGAGAGCAGGGCAACGCCGTAATGACCTTTCTGACCGTGGAAATACACGTGGTAGCCGAGGGCGCGGACTTCTTCCAGCGGGAACTGATCGTCGTGGACTTTGGTTTCTTGCAGGCCGATCACGTCTGGCTGGTGTTTTTCGATCAGCGCTGCCAGCTGATGCGGACGGGCGCGCAGTCCGTTGATGTTGAAGGAAACGATCTTCATGGTCGGCAGTCCTGGCAAAAGGGCGATGCTAGCTGACATGGGGGATGGGGGCCAGTGTGGGAGAAATCATTTTGGTCTGTGGGATGGGCGGTGCCTGTTTTGGCCTCATCGCTGGCAAGCCAGCTCCCACAAGTTTCTCGGGTGTACAGGAATGTTGTGTACGACGCGGACCATGTGGGAGCTGGCTTGCCAGCGATGGGGCCAGTCCAGTCGATGAAGATCCATGGTTGGTCTATACCTGTGGGGAACTGTGCCAACGCCAAAGGGTTCGTACCAACAAGAGCGCAGCCAATTGAGCCGTGCCCCGGGGAGAATCATCGTCATGCCTGAAACCCAGACCGCCATCGCCGACATACATATGCTTGATCGCGGTTACTCCCGCGAAGCCCGATCCTTGCTGTATCAGGCTTATCGCCACGAGCCGACCTTCGGTTACCTGTTCGAGGCCGAGCGCCCCGGCTACGAGCAGCGCGTGCGGGCGACGGTGCGCGAGTTGGTCAAACAACACTTCCTCCAGGATTTGCCGGCCATCGGTCTGCTGGTCAACGACCGCTTGATCGGCATCGCCCTGATCGCACCGCCGCAACGTCGGCTGGGCATCACCGAAAGTTGGGCGTGGCGCTTGCGCATGGTGCTCAGCACCGGTTTTCGCTGCACCCGGCGCTATCTGGAATATCACGATGCCGTGGCCGCGTGCGTGCCCAGCGATTCGGTGCACATGCTGCCGCTGCTTGGTGTACACCCGCAGTTCCAGGGCAAACACTTCGGCGAGCAACTGCTGACCGCCGTGCACAACTGGTGCGCGGTGGATGAAACCTCACAAGGCGTGGTGCTCGACACCGGTAACCCGCGTTACCTGGAATTTTATAAACGTCAGGGTTACGAGGAGATTGGCGAAGTTGCCGTCGGCCCAGTGCGAGAACACGTATTTTTTCACGCCAATCCACAAGTGTTACAAACTGCAACGGCTTAGAGGTCGAACTTTACCGGCACCCCAGGCTCTATCACGCTCCCAAGCTCGTGATAGCATCCGCGCCTATGAAGTTTCCAGGAAGATTTACCAGTGGCGTGCTCATGCTGTTAACCAGCTGTGCGGCACTGGCGCAAAGTGAATTGGATGTGCGGATCAAACCGTCCAACGATGAACTCAAGGCCAATATAGAAGGCTATATCGGCAGCCTCGGCGATCGCGACGAAGAAGCCTTGCTGCGCTTCAGTCGCGGTGCCGAAGAGCAGGCGCGCAAGGCGGCCCAGGCGTTGGGCTACTATCAGCCGCAGATCGAAAGCGACGTCAAGGGCGGGGACAAACCGCGTCTTGTTCTGAAAATCGATCCCGGCGAACCGATTCGCCTGCGCAACGTCACCATTCGCGTCGACGGCCCGGCTGCCTCCCTCAAATCCTTTCGTGTGCCGAACAGCGACGTGCTCAAATCCGGCGCGGTGCTCAACCATGGTCGCTACGAGGACGCCAAACGCCTGATCCAGAATCAGGCTTCGCGCTTCGGTTATTTCAGCGGCCACTTCACCAGTCAAAAACTTTTGGTCGACCCACGCGCTGGCGTCGCCGATGTCGAATTGATCTACGAAAGCGGCCCGCGCTATGCGCTGGGCAAAGTCAAATTCGAGGGTGACACGCCGTTCGACGAAGACCTGCTGCAACGCATGGTGCCGTTCAAGGAAGGCGAGCCCTACGACTCCGAGCTGATCGCCGAACTCAATCGCGACCTGCAATCGAGCGGCTATTTTGAAGGCATACGCGTCGATGCCGCACCGACCGCGGCGAAAAACGACGTGATCCCGGTGGACGTCAAACTCGATACGCGCAAGCCGCGCACCATGGGCCTGGGCCTCGGGTATTCCACCGACGTCGGGCCGCGGGTCAAAGCCAACTGGACACGCCACTGGGTCAACCCGCAAGGCGACAGTTATGGCTGGGAAGCGGAAATCTCTGCGCCACGGCAAAACGTCGGGCTGTTCTATGACATTCCGCTCGACCCGCCACTGACTGACAAATTGCGTTGGGCCGGCGGCTATCAATTTGAAGATATCGACGGCTCCGACACGTTGAGCAAACTGCTGACCTTCGGCCCGGAATGGCACAGCAAGTTGCCCAGCGGCTGGCAGCGCGTGATCTCGCTGAAATGGCAGCGCGAAGAATATGAACTCGGCGACGACTCCGGCCTGAGTACTTTGCTGATGCCCGGCATCAGCTATTCCTACCTGAAAAGCGACAACCGCATCGACCCGCACAACGGCTATCGCCTGACTTTTGAAAGCAAAGTGGCGAAGGAGGGCGTCGGTTCCGACAACAACCTGCTGTATGGCACCGCGCTGGTCAAAGGCCTGACCACGGTGTTCGACAAACACCGTTTCCTCGGCCGTGTGCAGGTCGGCGGCAGCGCCACCAACGGTTACAACTCGGTGCCGCCGTCGCTGCGCTTCTTCGCCGGTGGCGATCAGAGCGTGCGCGGTTACGACTACCAGAGCCTGTCGCCGAAAAACTCCGACGGCGACCGCATCGGTGGCCGCTACATGGTCGCCGGCAGCGTCGAGTATCAATACTCGGTTGCCGAGAAATGGCGGGTCGCGACCTTTGTCGACCAGGGCAACTCTTTCAACAAACTCGAACTGCCGAACCTCAAGACCGGGGTCGGTATTGGTGTGCGCTGGGTCTCGCCGGTAGGGCCGATCCGCCTCGACCTGGCCCATGCGCTGGACGACGATGGCGGCATCCGGCTGCACTTTTCCATGGGGCCTGAGCTGTGAAGCGTGGTTTGAAAATTGCGGCGCTGGCGCTGTTGGCGCTGGTGCTTTTTGTTGTCTTGAGCATCGCCACCGTGCTCGGCACCCAGGCGGGCAGCCGCTGGGTGTTGGGTCTGGTGCCGGGCTTGAGCGTGGAGAATTTCCAGGGCCGGCTCGCTGGGCAGTGGAGCGCCGATCATCTGTTGTGGCAGCAGGACAGCAGTCGTGTCGAGTTGAACAAGGCGATTTTCGCCTGGTCACCGCTGTGCCTGACCCGCATGACACTGTGCATCGAACAGCTCAAGGCTGATCAGGTCATCCTGCAATTCCCGCCGAGTGAAGAAAGCACTGAAAGCGGTCCGATCAAACTGCCGGATCTGCAACTGCCCGTAGCGATCGAACTCGGCGACGTGCAGGTCGGCAGCTTGCTGTTCAACGGCAGCGAGCAGCTCAAGGGCCTGCAACTGGCGGCGCACTGGACGGCCCAAGGCATGCAGATCGACAGCGTGAAATTGCAGCGCGACGAGCTCAGCCTGAACCTGTCCGGAACACTCACGCCGACCGATAACTGGCCGCTGAACATCGCCGGGGATCTGACCCTGCCGTCTCCCGGCACCGGTCCCTGGACGCTGGCGTTGAAAATCGACGGCGATCTATTGAAAACCCTCAACTTGCACGCCGACAGCCATGGCTACCTCGACGGTCAACTGACTGGCGAGCTGCAACCGCTGGCGGAAAACCTGCCGGCCAAGGTGCGCATCACCAGCGAGGCCTTCAAACCGAGTGCCGATCTACCCGACACCCTGCAACTCAATCAATTGCTGCTGACCGGCGAAGGCGATCTGAACAACGGTTACCAGCTCAACGGCAACGCCACGCTGCCGGCGGATAAAGGCCCGGTAGCGCTGCTGCTCACCGGCAAGGTCGACGCCAGCGGCGCGCAGATCGCCGGCCTCGATTTGACAGCCAACGACAAGCAAAGCCTCAAACTCACCGGCAGCGTCGACTGGAGCAAAGGCCTCACGGCGCAAGCCAACATCAATTGGCAGGACTTCCCGTGGCATCGGCTCTATAACGAAGTCGACGAGCCGGAAGTCGCCTTGCGTACCTTCACTGGCGAAGTCTCCTACACCGATGGTCAGTACATCGGCAACTTCGCCGCCGCCCTCGATGGCCCGGCGGGGGCGTTTACACTGAGCAGTCCGTTCAGTGGCAATCTCAAACAGATCGCTTTGCCGCAACTGCAAATGCAAGCCGGGCAGGGCAAGGCTGAAGGTCACATCAACGTGCAGTTCGCCGACGGTATCGCCTGGGACACCGCGTTGGACTTGTCGGCGCTCAACCCGGCGTACTGGGTCGCCGAGTTGCCGGGCACTTTAGCTGGCCCGCTTAAAAGCCAGGGCGAAATGAAAAACGAACGCCTGAGCCTGACCGCCGATCTCGACCTGAAGGGCAAACTGCGCGGCCAACCGGCGATTCTGCAAGCCAAGGCTGATGGTGCTGGCGAACAGTGGAACCTCAATGCCCTGCAAATCCGCCTCGGCGACAACAGCATCAATGGCAAAGGCAGCCTGCAACAGAAACTCACCGGGCAGATCGACATCAAGCTGTCGCGGCTGGCCCAGCTGTGGCCAGAACTGCGCGGGCAGATCAACGGTCAGGTCAACGTCGCCGGTACGCTGAAGGCGCCGCAAGGCAAACTCGGTCTGCAAGGTTCGCAACTGGCGTTTCAGGACAATCGCCTGCAAAGCCTCAACCTCGACGCCACGCTCGACAGTGCGCAACGAGCCAAGATCGATCTGAAGGGCAGCGGGATTCAGGCCGGCGATACCAATCTGGGCACGCTGACCGCCAGCGCTCAGGGCGACATCAAGAACCAGAAACTCAGTCTCGATCTGCTCGGCCCGAAGCTGAAACTGGCCCTCGGTCTGGACGGCAATCTGGACAAGGGCAACTGGCGCGGGCGCTTGGCCAGCGGCGATATTCAGGCCGGCGGTCAGGACTGGAAGCTGCAAAACCCGGCGAAACTCGAACGTCTGGCTGACGGCAAAATCAACTTCGGCGCCCATTGCTGGATGTCCGGCAGCGCCAGCCTGTGTGGTGAGGATCAACGGCTGATGCCCGATCCGAAACTGCGTTACCACCTCAAGCAATTCCCGATCGAAAGCCTGGCGCAATGGCTGCCCAAGGATTTCGCCTGGCAGGGCAAGCTTAACGCCGACCTGCAACTGGATCTGCCGGCCAGTGGCCCGAACGGTGTGATCAACATCGACGCCAGCGGCGGCACCTTGCGGATGAAAGAAAAGGATCAGTGGCTGGATTTCCCTTACCAGACCCTGAAACTCACCAGCAAACTGACGCCCAAGCGTGTCGATACCGAACTGAATTTCGTCGGCGGCAAACTCGGTGAACTGATGGTGCAGGCGCAGCTCAATCCGCTGCCGAAAAACAAACCGCTAAGCGGCTCGTTCCGTCTCACCGGGCTCGACCTGTCGGTGGCGCGGCCGTTTGTGCCGATGGTCGAAAAGCTCACCGGACGCCTGAACGGCAGCGGCACCATTTCCGGCGGATTGCTGGCGCCGCTGGTCAACGGCACCGTGCAGCTCAGCGACGGCGAAGTGTCCGGCGCCGAGTTGCCGACGGAGCTGCAGGGCCTGCAACTCAAAGCGGTGATTGCCGGTGAGTCGGTGCGTCTGGACGGCGGCTGGAAAAGCGGCAAGACCGGGCAGGGCAGCCTCAACGGTAACGTCGCCTGGGGCCAGGCGCTGATGGTCGATCTGGCGTTGAAAGGCACGCAACTGCCGGTCACCGTCGAACCGTACGCCAAGCTGGAAGTGGCACCCGATCTGAAAATCTCCATGGCCGGCGACGAGCTGAAAATCGCCGGCAAAGTGCTGGTGCCCAAAGGTGAAATCACCGTGCGTGAATTGCCGCCATCCACGGTGAAAGTCTCCGACGACACGATCATCGTCGGTGCGCAGACCGAAGAGGGCAAGCCGCCGATGGCCATGAAAATGGACATCGATGTGGTGGTCGGCGAGGACCGACTCAGCTTCGCCGGGTTCGGCCTGACCGCCAACCTGCAAGGGCATGTGCACATCGGCGACAACATGGACACCCGTGGCGAGCTGTGGCTCAACGACGGCAAATACCGCGCCTACGGCCAACGCCTGACGGTGCGGCGTGCGCGCCTGCTGTTTGCCGGGCCCATCGATCAACCGTATCTGGACATCGAAGCGATCCGCCAGACCGACGACGTCATCGCCGGTATTCGCCTTAGCGGCAGCGCCGAGCAACCGACCACGCAGATCTTCTCCGAGCCGGCCATGAGTCAGGAGCAGGCGTTGTCCTATCTGGTCTTGGGCCGCCCTCTGAGCACCAACGGCGAAGACAACAACATGCTCGCGCAAGCGGCGTTGGGTCTGGGTTTGATGGGCAGTTCCGGGGTGACCAGCAGCCTGGCCAAGGATCTGGGGATTCAGGACTTCCAGCTCGACACCCAGGGCAGCGGCAACACCACCAGCGTGGTCGCCAGCGGCAACATTTCCGAAAAACTCAGTTTGCGTTATGGCGTCGGCGTGTTTGAACCGGCCAACACCATCGCGCTGCGTTACAAGCTGAGCAAGAAGGTTTATGTCGAGGCGGCCAGTGGCGTCGCCAGCTCGCTGGATATCTTCTACAAGCGCGATTTCTAGGTCGCGCTCCCCATCGCCGGATCGCACCGCAGCGATCCGGCATTGCCCGAATGTATTAGACTCAGCGCAGCTCGAAAGCTGCGCGGTTTGCGGCTGCCCGAAGACAACAGGGAAGCCTATGGTTCGCTTGAGTATGGTTTTGCTCGGTAACGATTTTGTCCGCAAGCGTTGGTCGGCGCTGGCGCTGACGGGCATCGTCTGGGGGGCGGCCGGCGTGGCCATCTTCATCGATGCGCTGGACGGCGTGCTGTATTTTCCGCTGCATGTGTTCGGCTATCTGTTGTTGCTCGAAGCCCTGATCATTCTGCTGGTGCCGGCACCGCAAACCGGCACCGCCACTGCTACTGCTCTGCGCAAAGTGCGAGGTCTGGCTTTCCTGATACTTGGACTGCTGATCGTCGACAGGCAACATGCTGCCAGCCTGATTCTGGCAGTGCTGTGTGGTGTGGCGTTTCTGCTCGATGGCGGCTTTCGGCTGGCGGCGGCGGTAGTGGTGCGCTTTGTCGGTTGGCAAGTGTCATTGCTCACGGGGTTGTTCGAAATCGGCTTTGGCCTGTTCATCCTCGAACCGTACCCGACGCTTTATAAGGGCACTGTGCCGTTCTGCATTGGCATGAGCCTCTTTCTCTCGGGCGGCGCCTTGCTGCGGCAGTCTTTGCGCTTCAAAAACTGGCAGTCGCCGTTAAGCCCTTTCTCGGTCAGCGCGCCGGCACCCAGCACCTCGCTGGTGATCCACGTCTGGACACCGAGTGGCACAGTTGACGACACCTTGGTACGCAACCGCCTGCTCAACCGCTATATCGCGGCGGTCGACATCAACGGCGTGATCTCTGCCGGCCACGCGGCACTGGCATGTGGCCCGGACATCTACATCAGCCATTACCCGCTGGACGACATTGATCGATCGGCGGGGGATTTCGTCCGGTTGTTGCGGGCGACGCCGAACAACGATGTGGCCGGCAGGTTTCTGCCTGACTATGCCGGCGAGGTGGCGGACTGGTGTCCGTCTTCGGTGCAGGTCAGTTTTGCCCATTACGATGCCCGGCGGCTGGCGGCGTTCTGGGCGGATTATCGGCAGAACACCACGTACAACCTCACCAGCCGCAATTGTTCCAGTGCCGTCGCCCATAGCCTCGAAGCGGCCCTTGAGGGGGCGATGAATCGAGGCCAGTCGAGCATGCTTGATTTCGCCCGGATCATTACCAGCCCCGAGTTCTGGGTGGCGGCGCAAGTGCGCAAACGCGCCGAGGCGATGGCCTGGACGCCGGGGCTGGTGCTTGATTATGCGCGGGCATTGCATGCGGCCATCGAGCCGGCGCCACCGGGCTGGCATGGCCTTTACGCGGGCGCCAAACGTGCCTGCGGGTATGTGGCTACTGCCTTGCGTGGGCGTGAGGTGCATCCGGTGCAGCCGCCTGCGAACCCTTCCGACCAGTCCTGACCGGCATTACACGAGTCGCCCCAATCGCTGGCAAGCCAGCTCCCACAGGTTTCTCTGGTGTTCACCGAGTTTGTGTTCACCGCAGATCCCTGTGGGAGCTGGCTTGCCAGCGATGGCGTGCGCCTGTGCAACAGAAAACCCCAGTCCACTGGTCAACTAATTACCAAGCCTCCTAACTATTCCATTGACATTCGCTGCCTAGGCAGTAACATCTCGACATACATTCACTGCCTAGGCAGTTATTAGGTGAGCAAATGAAGCATTTCACCCCGGACGAATTCAAACACTGCCACCTCGGCCTGTTGCTTGGCCGTGCTGCGCTGCTCAAAGACAAGATCATCGACACTCACATGGAACCCCACGGCATCACCGCCGCGCAGTTCAAGGTGTTGATCATCATGGCCCAATTCGGCGTCGATACCCCGGCCGAACTGTGCCGGCACCTGTCGCTGGACAGCGGTTCGATGACACGCATGCTCGATCGTCTGGAGCAGAAAGGCTTTCTGGCTCGCCAACGCAGCGAAGGCGATCGCCGTCAGGTGCAGCTCAAGCTCACCGAACAGGGCCAGCAACTGGCCGATCGCCTGCCGCACATTGGTGCCGACGCCATGAATGAACTGGCCGGCGCCGTGACCCCGGACGAGTTGAAAACCCTGGAATACATTCTCAAGAAAATCCTGCTGGCAGCCGGTGACCCGATCACTATCCAGCGGTTAGGTGAACACAATGAGCGGTAAAACCTTGCGCAGCAGCCTGACGCTGGTGCTGTCGGCGATGATCCTCGCCGGTTGCGCCAACTACAGCGGCCTCGATACCCACGGCCAGAACCTCGATGCGAAAAGCCTGAAAGTCGGCCAGTCCCTGAACGGCGTGACCCTGTCGCCGGCCGCTTGGCCGAAAAGCGACTGGTGGACCAGCCTCGGCGATCCGCAACTCGACGGTTTGATCCGCGAAGCCCTGCACGACAGCCCGGACATGCAGATCGCCGAAGCCCGCGCCCATCAGGCCAGCGCCGCCGCCTATGCCGCCGACGCCGCACGTTATCCGACCCTCGACGCCAGCGCCGGCATCAGCCGTTCGCGTCTGGCCAAGGATCAGGATCCGCGCGGGCAGGGCGATGCCTACGCCACCGTGCGTAACGTCAGCGCCGGTTTCAATTACAACTTTGACCTGTGGGGTGGCCAGCGCGATGCGTGGGAAGCTGCACTCGGTCAGGCCCGCGCCGCCGAAGTCGACCGTCAGGCCGCGCAGTTGACGCTGGCTGCCGACGTCGCCCGTGCCTACAGCGATCTCGGTCAGGCGCACATCGTTTATGACCTGGCCAACGACGACCTCAAGCGCACCAGACAAATGCTCGACCTGAGCCAGCGTCGCCTGAGTTCGGGGATCGACAGTCAGTACCAGTTCCAGCAAACCCAAAGTCTGGAGGCCAGCTCCGAAGCCAGCCTGATCGATGCGGAAAAGCGCCTGAACAGCGCGAAGATCGCCTTGGCCGTGTTGCTCGGCAAAGGCCCGGATCGCGGCAATGAAATTGCCCGGCCGAAAGTCCTGCAAGCCAGCGCTGTCGCGGTGCCGTCGGTCTTGCCGGCAGAACTGCTCGGTCGTCGCCCGGATCTGGTTGCTGCCCGCTGGCGCGTCGAAGCGGCGAGCAAAGACATCGATTCGGCCAAGACTCAGTTCTATCCCAACTTGAACCTCACGGCCTCGGCCGGTGCCGAATCTTTGTTGGGTGACGCAATGTTCGGTTCGGCCAGTCGCTTCTTCAACATTGCCCCGACCATTTCGGTGCCGATCTTCGACGGCGGGCGCCTGCGTGCCAACCTCGATGCGCGCGACGCCGATTACGATCTGGCGGTGGCGCAGTACAACAAAAGTCTGGTGAAAGCACTGGGCGATGTCAGCGACACGATCAATCAGTTGCGTGACATCGGCCGGCAGATCGGCGCGCAGCAACACGCCACCGAGATTGCTCAGGACTCTTACAACACCGTCGTCCAGCGTTACGGTTCCGGCATCGGCAACTACCTGGACGTGCTCAGCATCGAGCAGCAATTGCTGCAGGCCCAGCGTCAATTGGCCAACCTCAATGCCGAGCAGATCGACCTGTCGATTCAACTGATGCAAGCGCTGGGCGGCGGCTTCCAGGGTGAAACCCTGACCGCAGCCAACGCCAGCCCAGCCACGCCGCACAACTAATTCAAGGTATTTGTCATGGCCACTGCCGAAAACACCCAAGCTCAAGACAACACCCCCGACACCGGCAATCCGCGCAAACGCAAAGTCATGCTGGTGGTGCTGGCCGTTGTCGTCCTTCTCTCCTGCGCTGGCGTCTGGGCCTATCACGAGTTCATCGGGCGCTTTAACGAAAGCACCGACGACGCCTACGTCAACGGCAACGTCGTGGAAATCACTCCGTTGGTGACCGGCACCGTGGTCAGCATTGGTGCTGACGATGGTGATCTGGTTCACGAAGGTCAGGTGCTGATCAACTTCGACCCGAATGACGCCGAAGTCGGCCTGCAAAGCGCGCAGGCGAAACTGGCGCGCACCGTGCGTCAGGTGCGCGGTCTGTATAGCAACGTCGACGGCATGAAAGCCCAGGTCAACGCGCAACAGGCCGAAGTGCAGAAAGCCCAGGACAACTACAACCGCCGGAAAAACCTGGCGCAGGGCGGGGCGATTTCCCAGGAAGAACTGTCCCACGCCCGCGACGACCTGACCTCCGCGCAAAACGCTCTGGCCAACGCCAGGCAGCAACTGAAAACCACCAGCGCATTGGTTGATGACACCGTGGTGTCGTCGCACCCGGACGTGATGTCGGCCGCCGCCGATTTGCGTCAGGCCTATCTGACCAATGCGCGCAGCACCTTGATCGCGCCGGTCACCGGTTACGTGGCCAAACGTACCGTGCAGCTCGGTCAGCGCGTACAGCCGGGCACCGCGCTGATGGCGGTGATTCCGCTGGATCAGTTGTGGATCGACGCCAACTTCAAGGAAACCCAACTGCGTGACATGCGCATCGGTCAGCCGGTCGACATCGAGTCCGACATCTATGGCAGCGACGTGAAATACAGCGGCACCGTCGACAGCCTCGGCGCCGGTACCGGTAGCGCGTTTGCCTTGCTGCCGGCGCAGAACGCCACCGGTAACTGGATCAAGATCGTTCAGCGTGTGCCAGTGCGCATTCACATCAACGCCGAAGAGTTGGCCAAGCATCCGCTGCGCGTCGGCCTGTCGACCAACGTTGAAGTGAACCTGCATGACCAGAGCGGCCCGGTATTGGCTCAGCAGCCACCGCAAAAAGCTTCGTTCAGCACCAACGTCTACGACCGCCAACTGGCCGAAGCCGACGCGATGATTGCGCAACTGATCCACGACAACAGCGCTGCGGTGAGCAAAACCGCGCAACGCTGATCTGCACTGACCTTGTAGGAGTGAGCCTTGTGGTGAGGGGATTTATCCCCGATGGACTGCGCAGCAGGCCCGGCTTTTTCCATCAAAAGAGGGGCCGCTTCGCGACCCATCGGGGATAAATCCCCTCACCACAGGATTCACTCCTACAAGTGCTGCTGTGTCTTTAACAGACGCGGCGCCAACCCTGCTTCATAGGATTCACAATGAGCAATAACGCCTCTTTCACGCCGCCCAGCCTGTTGCTCAGCACCATCGGCCTGTCGCTGGCGACCTTCATGCAAGTGCTCGACACCACCATCGCCAACGTGGCGCTGCCGACGATATCCGGCAACCTTGGGGTGAGTTCGGAGCAGGGCACCTGGGTCATTACGTCATTTGCCGTAAGTAACGCGATTGCGCTGCCGCTGACCGGTTGGCTCAGCCGCCGTTTCGGTGAGGTGAAGCTGTTTCTCTGGGCCACCATGCTGTTTGTGCTGGCCTCGTTTCTCTGCGGTATCTCGACTTCGATGCCGGAGCTGATCGGCTTCCGTGTCCTGCAAGGTCTGGTGGCCGGGCCGCTGTACCCGATGACGCAAACCCTGTTGATCGCCGTGTATCCTCCCGCGAGGCGCGGCATGGCCTTGGCGTTACTGGCGATGGTCACGGTGGTCGCGCCGATTGCCGGGCCGATTCTCGGTGGCTGGATTACCGACAGCTACAGCTGGCCGTGGATCTTCTTCATCAACGTGCCGATCGGCATCTTCGCGGTGATGGTGGTGCGTTCGCAACTGGCCAAACGGCCGGTGGAAACCAGCCGTCAGCCGATGGATTACGTTGGCCTGATCTCCCTGATCATCGGCGTCGGCGCTTTGCAGGTGATCCTCGACAAGGGCAATGACCTGGACTGGTTCGAGTCGAACTTCATCATCATCGGCGCGGCGATTTCGGTGATCGCGCTGGCGGTGTTCATCATCTGGGAAATGACCGATCAGCACCCGGTGGTGAATCTGCGCCTGTTCGCCCACCGTAACTTCCGCATCGGCACGCTGGTGTTGGTGTTGGGTTACGCCGGGTTCTTCGGCATCAACCTGATCCTGCCGCAGTGGTTGCAGACCCAGATGGGCTACACCGCGACCTGGGCGGGGCTGGCGGTGGCGCCAATCGGTATTTTGCCGGTGCTGCTGTCGCCGTTTGTCGGCAAGTACGCGAACAAGTTCGACCTGCGCTTGCTGGCCGGTCTGGCGTTTCTGGCGATTGGCTTGAGCTGTTTCATGCGCGCCGGGTTCACCAATGAAGTGGACTTCCAGCACATCGCTTTGGTGCAGCTGTTCATGGGCATTGGCGTGGCGCTGTTCTTCATGCCGACCCTGAGCATCCTGATGTCGGACTTGCCGCCAAGCCAGATCGCTGATGGTGCCGGGCTTGCGACTTTTCTGCGAACGCTGGGCGGTAGCTTTGCGGCATCGCTGACCACGTGGATCTGGATTCGTCGGGCTGATCAGCATCATGCGTACATGAGTGAAAGCATCAGCACCTATGAGCCGGCGACACGCGAGACCTTGAACCATTTAGGCGGCGCGAGCCAATCGGCTTACGCGCAGATGGATCAGATTTTGACCAGCCAGGCGTACATGCTCTCCACCGTGGATTACTTCACGTTGCTGGGTTGGGGGTTTATGGGGTTGATTCTGATTGTGTGGTTGGCGAAACCGCCGTTTGCTGCCAAGGCAGGCCCGGCCGCCAGCGGTCACTGAGTAAAACGCGGTCAAACTGTAGGAGTGAGCCTGCTCGCGATATCGGTATCACATTCAACATCTTCGTTGACTGATACACCGTTATCGCGAGCAGGCTCACTCCTACAGTGGTTTGTGTTTGGCTTTAGATTGCGGGGGCGGGCAGGGCTGGCGGCGGGGCGAAGTCGAACGGCGCCAAGGCATACCCGCTCTCATCGACCTGCAACGCCCAGCCCTGACGATCCCAATCCCCCAGCACAATCCGTTTCGCCGCTTGCTCACCGAGCTGCAGCTTATGGATCGCCGGACGATGGGTGTGCCCGTGGATCAAGGTTTTCACGCCGAACTCCTGCATGATCCGCGGGATTTCCTCAGGCGTGACATCAACAATGTCATTGGCCTTCATCCGCGTCTGCGCAAGGCTTTCGCTACGCAGTTTGCGCGCCAGTTTGTGCCGGGTGCTCAGCGGCAGGTGCCGCAGGATAAACAGGGTGATCGGGTTGCGCAGATAGCGCCGCAGCTTCATATAGCCAACGTCGCGAGTGCACAGGCTGTCGCCGTGCATCAACAGCACTGGCTCGCCGTAAAACTGCACGACACTCGGGTCCTTCAACAGTGTGCAGCCGGCCTGTTTACAAAAGGCCTTGCCGAGCATGAAGTCGCGATTGCCGTGCATCAGAAAGATCGCCGTGCCGCTGTCGCTCAATTGGCGCAGGGCCTGGCAGATGGAACGCTGGAAGGGCGTCATGGCATCGTCGCCAATCCACGCCTCGAAAAAGTCGCCCAGAATGTACAACGCACTCGCCGAGCGGGCGCGTCCGGCGAGCAAATCCAGAAACGCCCGGGTAATGTCCGGGCGCTCCTCTTCCAGATGCAAGTCTGAAATCAGCAGTATCACGCTTCGATGATCTCGGCTTTCTCGATGATCACGTCGTCTGCTGGTACGTCCTGGTGGCCTGCTTTGGACGTGGTGGAAACGCCTTCGATCTTGTCGACAACGTCAGTGCCTGCAACCACTTTGCCGAATACGGCATAACCCCAACCCTGAGCGGTTTTGGCGGTGTGGTTGAGGAAGCTGTTGTCGGTGGCGTTGATGAAGAACTGCGCCGATGCCGAATGCGGCTCCATGGTGCGAGCCATGGCCAGGGTGTACTTCTCGTTCTTCAGACCGTTGTCAGCTTCGTTCTGAATGCTTGGGCTCTTGTCTTTCTTTTCCTTCATGCCAGGCTCGAAACCGCCGCCCTGGATCATGAAACCCTTGATCACACGGTGGAACACGACGTTCTCGTAGTGACCCTTTTTGACGTACTCGATGAAGTTGGCCACGGTGATCGGGGCTTTCTCGGCGTTCAGTTCGATGACGATGTCACCGAAGTTGGTGGTCAGTTTGACTTGAGTCATGGTCATTACTCTTTATAAGGAATTCGTGGTTTTGGAGCGCCAGGCCCCGCAACCGGTTCAGCCTGCATCGGCCAAGGTGCGCAGTTTAGCGTGACAGGCGCGAATTTCGAGGCTGTTTTTCAAATCCCGGCGATTAAATGCGCTCCTTTATAGGCCGTGCTCTGTCAGCCCCTTGACAGCATCGGCTATGATAGCGGCTTTGTTTTGTCTGGCCCCCCTTTGCGGCCGCGCACATGTAAGTCAAGGATCCTATGAGCAAGCCCACTGTCGACCCTACCTCGAATGCCAAGTCCGGCCCTGCCGTGCCGGTCAATTTCCTGCGGCCGATCATCCAGGCAGACCTGGACTCGGGCAAGCACACCCAGATCGTCACCCGTTTCCCGCCCGAGCCCAACGGCTACCTGCACATCGGCCACGCCAAGTCGATCTGCGTGAACTTCGGCCTGGCCCAGGAGTTCGGCGGCGTCACGCACCTGCGTTTCGACGACACCAACCCGGCCAAGGAAGACCAGGAATACATCGACGCGATCGAAAGCGACGTCAAATGGCTGGGCTTCGAATGGTCCGGCGAAGTGCGCTACGCCTCGCAGTATTTCGTCCAGTTGCACGACTGGGCGGTGGAGTTGATCAAGGTTGGCAAGGCCTACGTCGACGACCTGACCCCTGAGCAGGCCAAGGAATACCGTGGCAGCCTGACCGAGCCGGGAAAGAACAGCCCGTTCCGCGACCGTTCGGTGGAAGAGAACCTCGACTGGTTCGCCCGCATGCGCGCTGGTGAGTTCCCGGACGGCGCCCGCGTGCTGCGCGCGAAGATCGACATGGCCTCGCCGAACATGAACCTGCGCGACCCGATCATGTACCGCATCCGCCACGCCCATCACCACCAGACCGGTGACAAGTGGTGCATCTACCCGAACTACGACTTCACCCACGGTCAGTCGGACGCCATCGAAGGCATCACCCATTCGATCTGCACCCTGGAGTTCGAAAGCCATCGTCCGCTGTACGAGTGGTTCCTCGACGCACTGCCAGTGCCGGCGCACCCGCGTCAGTACGAGTTCAGCCGTCTGAACCTCAACTACACCATCACCAGCAAGCGCAAGCTCAAGCAGCTTGTGGACGAGAAACACGTCAATGGCTGGGACGACCCGCGCATGTCGACGCTGTCGGGCTTCCGCCGCCGTGGCTACACGCCGGCGTCGATCCGCAACTTCTGCGACATGATCGGCACCAACCGTTCCGACGGCGTGGTCGACTTCGGCATGCTCGAGTTCAGCATCCGTCAGGACCTGGACGCGAACGCCCCGCGCGCCATGTGCGTGTTGCGTCCGTTGAAAGTCGTGATCACCAACTACCCGGAAGATAAGGTCGACAACCTCGAACTGCCACGTCATCCGCAGAAAGAAGAACTCGGCGTGCGCAAGCTGCCGTTCGCCCGTGAAATCTACATCGACCGCGATGACTTCATGGAAGAGCCGCCAAAGGGCTACAAGCGTCTGGAGCCGAATGGCGAAGTGCGTCTGCGCGGCAGCTACGTGATCCGTGCCGACGAAGCGATCAAGGACGCCGACGGCAACATCGTCGAACTGCGTTGCTCGTACGACCCGGACACCCTCGGCAAGAACCCTGAAGGCCGCAAGGTCAAAGGCGTGATCCACTGGGTGCCGGCCGCCGCCAGCGTCGAGTGCGAAGTGCGCCTGTACGATCGCCTGTTCCGTTCTCCGAACCCGGAGAAGGCCGAAGACAGCGCCAGTTTCCTCGACAACATCAACCCTGACTCACTGCAAGTGCTGACCGGTTGTCGTGCAGAACCCTCGCTGGGCAATGCACAGCCGGAAGACCGTTTCCAGTTCGAGCGCGAAGGCTACTTCGTTGCGGACATCAAGGACTCGAAACCAGGTCAGCCGGTATTCAACCGTACCGTGACCCTGCGTGATTCGTGGGGCCAGTGATTCAGCGTCAAGGAAATTAAAAGTGCTGACGATTTACAACACGCTCACCAAGAGCAAAGAAGTCTTCAAGCCGCTCGATGGCAACAATGTGCGCATGTACGTCTGCGGGATGACCGTCTACGATTACTGCCACATTGGCCACGGCCGCAGCATGGTTGCGTTCGACCTGGTGACCCGCTGGTTGCGGTTCAGCGGTTACAACCTGACCTACGTGCGCAACATCACCGATATTGAAGACAAGATCATCAATCGCGCCCGCGAAAACGGCGAGCCGTACGACGCACTGACCGAGCGCATGATCACGGCGATGCACGAGGACGAGGCGCGCCTCAACATCCTCAAGCCGGACATGGAACCGCGTGCCACTGACCATATTCCGGGCATGCTGAGCATGATCCAGACGCTGATCGACAAGGGTTACGCCTACGCCCCGGGCAATGGCGACGTGTACTACCGCGTCGCCAAGTTCATGGGCTACGGCAAACTGTCGCGCAAGAAGATCGAAGACCTGCGCATCGGCGCGCGGATCGAAGTCGACGAAGCCAAGCAGGATCCGTTGGACTTCGTGCTGTGGAAAGCCACCAAGCCGGGCGAGCCAAGCTGGGAATCGCCGTGGGGCGCCGGGCGTCCGGGCTGGCACATCGAGTGCTCGGTGATGTCCACCTGCTGCCTGGGTGAGACTTTCGACATTCATGGCGGCGGCAGCGATCTGGAATTCCCGCACCACGAAAACGAAATCGCCCAGAGCGAAGCGGCCACCGGCAAGACCTACGCCAACGCGTGGATGCATTGCGGCATGATCCGAATCAATGGCGAGAAGATGTCCAAGTCCTTGAACAACTTCTTCACTATTCGCGACGTGCTCGACAAGTACCACCCGGAAGTCGTGCGTTATCTGCTGGTGTCGAGCCACTACCGCAGCGCGATCAATTACTCGGAAGACAACCTCAAGGACGCCAAAGGCGCACTCGAGCGTTTCTACCACGCGTTGAAAGGCCTGCCGAGCGTTGCGCCGGCTGGCGGCGAAGCGTTCGTCGAGCGTTTCACCACGGTGATGAACGACGACTTCGGCACGCCGGAAGCCTGTGCGGTGCTGTTTGAGATGGTGCGTGAGATCAACCGTCTGCGTGAGAGCGATCTCGATGCGGCGGCGGGTTTGGCGGCACGTCTGAAAGAGCTGGCGAGCGTGTTGGGTGTGTTGCAGCTTGAGGCTGATGACTTCCTGCAAGCGGGCGCTGAAGGGCGTGTCGATGCGGCTGAGGTTGATGCGCTGATTGCTGCGCGTCTGGCAGCACGTGCCGGCAAGGACTGGGCCGAATCCGACCGCATCCGCGACCAGCTCACCGCCATGGGTGTGGTGCTGGAAGATGGCAAGGGTGGGACTACCTGGCGTCTGGCTGACTGATCGCTGTACCTGCTGGAGACATCCGCCGCGATGATCGTTCCCACGCTCTGCGTGGGAATGCCTCTTCGGACGCTCCGCGTTCGGCTTTGCAGGGACGCAGAGCGTCCCGGGCTGCATGCCCACGCGGAGCGTGGGAACGATCAAAACAAAACCCGCCTTGTGCGGGTTTTTGTTTTTCTGCTGCTTAGCCAAGGTTGCTTTTGCTGTTCGCGTAGGTCTTGATGTCGGACGTGGTCAACACTGGCTGCGCGCATGCAGCCGGATGCTGATCAGCGACGTTTATAAAATGGAGAAATCATGGCTAATCACTATCGCGAGCTTCTAACGACCCCCGGCGCCACCGGGTTAGTGCTCGCGAGCTCCATCGCCCGCTTGCCGCAGGCAATGATCGGCATTGGCATCATCACCATGCTGGTGCAGCAAACAGGCGTGTACTGGCTGGCCGGCGCCGTCGCCGGTACGTTTACCCTGGCCAATGCGCTGCTCGGCCCGCGCATCTCGAAACTGGTTGATCAGCGCGGCCAGAGCCGCGTGCTGCCCATCGTCACGGCGTTCAGCGTTGTCATGCTGCTGGCGCTGATCTTCGCTGTTTACATGAGGGCTCCTGCCGCATTGTTCTTCGTGCTTGCCGCGCTGGCGGGAACGATGCCGAGCATGCCGTCGATGATCAGGGCTCGCTGGTCGCAGCTGTTTCGTGGCAAACCGCAGCTGCACACAGCGTTCTCTCTGGATACGGTGCTGACCGAACTGGCTTACATCATCGGTCCGCCGCTGGCTATCGGTTTGAGTGTGAGCTTTTTCGCCGAAGCCGGGCCGCTTGTGGCGGTGGCGCTGTTGGCCATCGGGGTGACGGCTTTTCTCCTGCAGCGCCAGACCGAACCGAAAGTGGTCTTGGGCCACAAGAACCAAACCGGCTCCACCTTGTTGATTCCCGGCGTTCGCACCATCGTGCTGGCGTTGTTGGCGATGGGGGTCATTGGCGGAGCAATCGATGTCGCCGTTGTGGCGTTCGCCAATGCCCAAGGCTGGCCAGCGTCTGCCACCTTCATCCTCGCTGCCTATGCGTTCGGCTCCCTGGTGGCGGGCCTGACGTTCGGTGCATTACGGGTTTCCCTGCCGATCGAAAAACAGTTCTTTATTGGCATATTGGTCACGGCCGTGACCGGCGTACTGCCGGTTTTCGCAACAGATGTTTATGTCCTGTCAGCGATGCTGTTTATCGCGGGCATATCGTTTGCGCCCACCATGGTCGTGGTCATGAAGCTGGGGACGATCATCATCCCTGCGTCCAGGATGACCGAAGGGCTGACGTGGATGACCACTGGCATCAGCATTGGCGTAGCGCTTGGGGGCATGCTCGCGGGGCCGGTGATTGATGCTTATGGCGCGCGTGCGGGGTTCGGGGTGGCGATTGGTGCGGGGGTGATGATGATGGCGGTTGTGTTGATTGGGTTGCGCACGCTCGGTTTAGCGTCAGCGACACAGGTAGAGTCGACGTGCCAGTGATTGCGTGGATTTAGAGTCAAAAGATCGCAGCCTGCGGCAGCTCCTACACGGGGATGGTGTACACCGTGCAGGAGCTGCCGCAGGCTGCGATCTTTTGATCTTCGCTGTTAACCGCCCAACTGCCGCAACCGCTTATAAAGCGTATTGCGACTAACCCCCAACCGACGCGCCAAGTGCGAAATGTTCCCACCAGCCGCCTTCAACTCCCGATTCAACGCTTCAACATCATTCAAATCCAGACCCAGCGGCTGCACGCTCTCCACCGGCTCCATCTCCAGATCGACAAAAAAATCATCCGGCAAATGCTCCGGCCGCACTGGTTGTTCCTCGGCCATGGCCAGCGCCACCTGCATCACGCTGCTGACTTGGCGCAGATTCCCAGGCCACGGATGACGGCCAAACAGCTCCAGCACTTCACGGCTCAACCCTGCCCATTGCGTCGGTTCACGATGCTGTTCCCACAGTCGTTTAAACAACGCTTCTTTATCACTGCGCTCCCTAAGCGGCGGCAGTTCCAGAGTCAGTCCGCCAATGCGGTAATAAAGATCCTCACGAAACCGCCCCAATTGCACCTGTTCCCTCAAAGAGCGGTTGGTCGCCGAGATAATCCGCAAATCCACCGCGAACAACTCGCTGCTGCCCACCGGTTGCACGCAACGTTCCTGCAGCACCCGCAATAACCGCGCCTGGGTCGGCAATGGCATGTCGCCGATTTCATCGAGGAACAGCGTGCCTTTGTCAGCCTTGCGAATCAGGCCGATGCTGCCTTTCTGGTTGGCGCCGGTGAACGCGCCTTTCTCGTAGCCAAATAGCTCAGACTCCACCAGTTCAGCGGGGATCGCCGCGCAATTGACGGCGATAAATGCCTGTTTGCTCCGTGAGCTGGCCTGATGCAGGGCTTTGACGAACACTTCCTTGCCGACCCCGGTTTCGCCGTGAATCAACAGGGGAATGTCTTTCTCCAGTAACCGTTCCGCCTGCCGCACGGCTTTTTCAACGCGACTGTCGCCGAAGTGCAGAGTGTTTAGACTGATGGCGGTGGGCGCGGCAGTTTTCGGTTCAGCCGCAAAAACGCGCGGTTGAATCGGCGCCTGTTTCGGCCGCTTCAACAGACACTGAAAGCGGTTACGACCGGAGGTCTGCAAGGCAAACGGTAAACCGTCCGGCTGATTGATCAACTCCAGCAACGACACCTTGAACAGACTCTCGACGCTGACCCGCGACAAGCGCACGCCCAACAGATTGTCGGCCCGACGATTGGCCGACAGCACCTGACCGCTCTCATCAAAAATCAATAGCCCGGCCCATTGGCTGTCGAGGTTGTTCAACCCGGTGTTGAAGGTCAGTTGAAAGTGCTGGCCGTGAAACAGGTTGAGGATCAGCCGGTTCTCCACGGTCTGGCTCATCATCTTGACCATGCCCAAAGTGTGCGAGGGCGGCAGATAACTGTCGCTGGACACATCAAGCACCGCAATCACCTTGCGCTCGGCGTCGAAAATCGGCGCGGCGGAGCCGGTCATGAAGCGGTTGGCCTTGAGGAAATGCTCATCGTGTTCAATGTGTACCGCCTGCTCACAGGCCAGCGCAGTGCCGATGGCATTGGTGCCACTGCAACGTTCCATCCAGCTTGCACCCGCCTGAAAACCCCGGGCCAGACTGGGTTCGATAAAACGCTGCGTGCCCCACGACGTCAGCACCTGGCCCTGATTGTCGGCGAGCATGATCAGGCAATTGGAATTACTGAGGATGTTCTCGTAGTAAGGCAGCACTTCCTGGTGGGTGGTCTGCACCAGCGAGTGCTGACTGTCGAGCAACTGCGCGATGCCGGCGGCGGGCAGCTGATCGAAGGCCGGAGTGCTTTGGTGGTCGAGGCCGAACGCGCGGCAACGTTGCCAGGAACTCTGGACGAGGGCGTCGTGGGACAGCGGCGGGGCAGGTGCGGCCATGGCAATGGGCCTCTGATGCAGCGATTTTTATTGTTGTTATGAACCCAATCTTCGAAACCTATACAAATCCCCTGTAGGAGTGAGCCTGCTCGCGATAACGGTGTGTCAGTCAATACATATATGTCCGATAGACCGCTATCGCGAGCAGGCTCACTCCTACAAGGGATCTTTAGTGTTCACGAAATCGGGCAAAAAGCGTTCATAGAGTGTTGTTCACTATTGTTCATTGTCAATCGCCCAACTGTTCAAATGTGTTCAGCAATGAACGCCCAATCCCCACGCTTTCAACGATTTTCACGACAAATCAACCACTTGCCATTTCTGGCACGAATGTCGCTCTACTGTCTCGGTCGCTTGACTCCAATAATAAAAAGGCCGAGCCATGTCACTCACCCTGGAGCACGTCTGCCGTACCGTCGAAGGCCAGACTTGGATCGACGATGCGTGCCTGAAATTCGAACCCGGTTCCTTCAACGTTTTGCTCGGCCGCACCCTGTCCGGCAAAACCAGTCTGATGCGTTTGATGGCCGGTCTGGACAAACCCGACAGCGGCCGCATCCTGATGAACGGCGTCGACGTCACCCAGCGCCCGGTGCGTTTGCGCAACGTGTCGATGGTCTATCAGCAGTTCATCAACTACCCGACCATGACCGTGTTCGAGAACATCGCCTCGCCACTGCGGCAGGCCGGTGTCTCAAAAGAGATTATCTACAGCAAGGTGCAGGAAACCGCGAAGATGCTGCGCATCGAGAAGTTTCTGCAACGCTATCCGCTGGAACTCTCCGGCGGTCAGCAACAGCGCACCGCCATGGCCCGCGCGTTGGTCAAGGATGCCGAACTGATCCTGTTCGACGAGCCGCTGGTCAACCTCGACTACAAACTGCGCGAAGAACTGCGCCAGGAAATGCGCGAGCTGTTCAAGCTGCGCCACACCATCGCCATCTACGCCACCACCGAGCCCAACGAAGCGCTGGCGCTGGGCGGCACTACCACGATTCTGCACGAAGGCCGGGTGATCCAGAGCGGCCCGTCGACCGAGGTTTATCACCAGCCGCAATCGGTACTGGCGGCGGAATTGTTCTCCGAGCCACCGATCAACCTGATGCCCGGGCGCATCGCCGGCAACGAAGTCAGCTTCGCCAATTTTGTGCACTTCCCGTTGAACGTCGATTTGCGTCCGGTGGGCGAGGGCGAGTTCCGTTTCGGCGTACGCCCGAGCCACATCTCGCTGGTGCCGAGCAACGATGACGATCTGGAATTGGCGGTGACCGTCGAAGTCGCCGAGATCAGCGGTTCGGAAACCTTCCTGCACGTGCGCAACGAGCATTTCCTGCTGGTGCTGCACCTGCCTGGCGTTCACGAATACGACGTCGATGCGCCGATCCGCATCTATATCCCGACCCACAAACTGTTCGTTTTCGATGCGCAGGGCCGACTGGTGCAAGCACCGGGCCGGCGCGTCGCGAGGGTTGCCTGATGGCCGAAATCCATTTGCAACACCTCGCCCATAGCTACAGCAAAACCCCCGGCGGCGCGGAGGATTACGCGATCCGCGAGATGGACCACGTCTGGGAACAGGGCGGCGCCTATGCCTTGCTCGGACCTTCGGGTTGCGGCAAGTCGACCTTGCTCAACATCATTTCCGGCCTGCTCAGCCCCTCGCAGGGCCATGTGCTGTTCGACGGCAAAGCGGTCAACGACCTGACCCCGGAGAAACGCAACATCGCTCAGGTTTTCCAGTTTCCGGTGGTCTACGACACCATGACCGTGTTCGACAACCTCGCCTTCCCTCTGCGCAATCAGGGCATGGCCGAGGCGAAAGTGCACAGCAAGGTGCAGGAAATTGCCGAGGTTCTCGATCTGCAAAGCCTGCTGAGCAAAAAGGCCCGTAACCTCACCGCCGATGAAAAACAGAAAGTCTCCATGGGCCGTGGTCTGGTCCGTGACGACGTTTCGGCAATCCTCTTTGATGAACCGCTGACGGTGATCGACCCGCACCTGAAGTGGAAACTGCGGCGCAAGCTCAAGCAGATACACGAGCAGTTCAACATCACCATGGTCTACGTCACCCACGATCAGCTGGAGGCTTCGACCTTCGCCGACAAGATCGCGGTGATGTACGGCGGCCAGATCGTCCAGTTCGGCACGCCACGGGAATTGTTCGAGCGGCCGAGCCACACCTTTGTCGGCTATTTCATCGGCAGCCCCGGGATGAACCTGATCGAGGTGCAGCCACAACCCGGCGGCGTCGGTTTTGCCTCGACACACCTGCCGTTGTCCGACGCCATGCAGCGACATATCGAACACGGCCAGTGGAAAAATCTGAAGGTCGGCATCCGCCCCGAGTTCATTCACGTGTGGGACGAGCCATTTGACGACGCGATGCAGGCTAGGGTCGTACACGTCGAAGACCTTGGCACCTACAAGATCATGACCCTCAATCTCGACGGCGCGCCGCTGAAAGTGCGTCTGGCCGAAGACAAACCGGTGCCCCAGGGCACCGCGTACATCAGTTTTCCGGCGCAGTGGCTGATGGTTTATGCCGATGAGTTTCTGCTTGAAGCCGATGATGAGGTGCAGCCATGAACAAGGTGCAGAACAACAAGGCCTGGTGGCTGGTGTTGCCGGTGTTCCTGCTGGTGGCGTTCAGTGCAGTGATACCGATGATGACCGTGGTCAACTATTCGGTGCAGGACATCTTCGACCAGTCCAGCCGCTACTTCGTCGGTGCCGACTGGTACAAGCAGGTGCTGCTTGATCCGCGTCTGCACGACTCGTTGCTGCGCCAGTTCATCTACTCGGCCTGCGTGTTGTTGATTGAAATTCCGCTGGGCATCGCCGTCGCCCTGACCATGCCGACCAAGGGCCGCTGGTCCTCGGTGGTACTGATCATTCTGGCGATTCCGTTGCTGATTCCGTGGAACGTGGTTGGCACGATCTGGCAGATCTTTGGCCGCGCCGACATTGGTTTGCTCGGGTCGAGCCTCAACGCCATGGGCATCAGCTACAACTACGCGGCCAACACCATGGACGCTTGGGTCACGGTGCTGGTGATGGACGTCTGGCACTGGACTTCGTTGGTAGCGTTGCTGTGCTTCTCTGGCTTACGCGCGATTCCCGACGTGTATTACCAGGCCGCGCGGATTGACCGCGCTTCGGCGTGGGCGGTGTTTCGCCATATTCAGTTGCCGAAGCTCAAAAGCGTGCTGCTGATCGCGGTGATGCTGCGCTTCATGGACAGTTTCATGATCTACACCGAGCCGTTCGTGCTCACCGGCGGCGGGCCGGGCAATGCCACGACCTTCTTGAGTCAGACGTTGACGCAGATGGCTGTAGGGCAATTCGACCTCGGTCCGGCAGCGGCGTTTTCGCTGGTGTACTTCCTGATCATCCTGTTGGTGTCCTGGCTGTTCTACACCGCCATGACGCACTCCGACGCCAACCGCTGAGGCCCGGCCATGAGCAAAAGAAAGCTTATTCCGTTGCTGGTTTACATCCTGTTCCTGCTGGTGCCGATCTACTGGCTGCTGAACATGTCCTTCAAGAGCAACACCGAAATCCTCGGCGGCCTGACCCTGTTTCCGCAGGATTTCACGCTGGCGAACTACAAAGTGATCTTCACCGATCCGAGCTGGTACACCGGTTATCTCAACTCGCTGTATTACGTGAGTCTGAACACGGTGATCTCGCTGAGCGTGGCGCTGCCGGCAGCCTATGCGTTTTCCCGCTATCGTTTTCTCGGCGACAAGCATTTGTTCTTCTGGCTGCTGACCAACCGCATGGCGCCACCGGCGGTGTTTCTGCTGCCGTTTTTTCAGTTGTATTCGTCGATTGGTTTGTTCGACACGCACATCGCCGTTGCGCTGGCGCACTGCCTGTTCAACGTGCCGTTGGCGGTGTGGATTCTGGAGGGCTTCATGTCGGGTGTGCCGAAGGAAATCGACGAAACCGCCTACATTGATGGCTACAGTTTTCCCAAGTTCTTCGTGAAGATTTTCATCCCGTTGATCGGCTCCGGCATCGGTGTCACGGCGTTTTTCTGCTTCATGTTTTCCTGGGTCGAACTGCTGCTGGCGCGCACGTTGACCTCGGTAAACGCCAAACCGATTGCTGCGGTGATGACCCGTACGGTGTCGGCGTCGGGGATCGACTGGGGCGTGCTGGCGGCAGCGGGGGTGTTGACCATCCTGCCGGGCATGCTGGTGATCTGGTTTGTGCGCAACCACGTGGCCAAGGGCTTTGCCCTCGGTCGAGTCTGAGGAACTGATGATGGAATGGATGAGCTGGACCACCCCGACAGCGGGGTTCTTCATCGCCATTGGTCTGCTGCTGGTGGGCATGACCACGTGGGAATTGCGCTCGCCGAGCATCCTGCGGCGAGGTTTTCTGCCGATTGCCACCACCCGTGGCGATCGCTTGTTTATCGGTCTTCTCGGCAGCGCCTACCTGCATTTGCTGGTCATCGGCGCCACCGACTGGAGCATCTGGGTGGCGTCCGCGTTGTCCCTGGTGTGGCTGTTGGCTGTGATGCGTTGGGGCTAGTCGAATCGATCGGCAACCGTGCTCCGAAATCCTAAACAGGAGGTCTCTATGTTCGACAAAAACAATAAGCTGCGACATAGCATTTCATTGGCAGCCATGCTGGCACTCAGCGGTTTGAGCGCCGCCGCGTGGGCTGATGCCTACGAAGACGCGGCAAAAAAATGGATCGGCAGTGAATTCAAACCGTCGACCCTGACGGCGGATCAGCAACTCGAAGAATTGAAGTGGTTCATCAAGGCTGCCGAGCCGTTTCGCGGCATGGAAATCAAGGTCGTTTCCGAGACCCTGACCACCCACGAATACGAGTCGAAAGTGCTGGCCAAGGCCTTCACCGAAATCACCGGGATCAAGCTCACCCACGACCTGCTGCAAGAAGGCGACGTGGTCGAAAAAATGCAGACGGTGATGCAGTCCGACAAGAATATCTATGACGGCTGGGTCAACGACTCGGACCTGATCGGGACGCACTTTCGCTACGGCAAGACCGAATCGATCACCGACCTGATGGCCAACGAAGGCAAGAACTTCACCTCACCGACCCTCGATATCAAGGACTTCATCGGTATCTCGTTCACCACCGCGCCGGACGGCAAGATCTATCAACTGCCCGACCAGCAATTCGCCAACCTCTACTGGTTCCGCGCCGACTGGTTCGAGCGTGCCGACCTGAAAGCCAAGTTCAAGGAAAAGTACGGCTACGAATTGGGCGTGCCAGTGAACTGGTCGGCCTATGAAGACATCGCCAAATTCTTCAGCGAAGACGTCAAGGAAATCGACGGCAAGCGCGTCTACGGGCACATGGACTACGGCAAGAAAGACCCGTCGCTGGGTTGGCGCTTCACCGATGCTTGGTTCTCCATGGCCGGTGGCGGCGACAAAGGTCTGCCCAACGGTTTGCCGGTGGACGAGTGGGGGATTCGCGTCGAGGACTGCCACCCGGTCGGCTCCAGCGTGACCCGTGGCGGCGACACCAACGGCCCGGCGGCGGTGTTCGCCACGCAGAAATATGTCGACTGGCTCAAGGCCTACGCGCCGCCGGAAGCGGCGGGCATGACCTTCTCCGAATCCGGGCCGGTGCCGTCGCAAGGCAACATCGCTCAGCAGATCTTCTGGTACACCGCGTTCACCGCCGACATGACCAAACCGGGCCTGCCGGTGGTCAACGCCGACGGCACGCCGAAATGGCGCATGGCGCCGTCGCCGCGCGGGCCGTATTGGGAAGAGGGCATGAAGCTCGGCTATCAGGACGTGGGGTCGTGGACGTTCATGAAATCCACGCCTGAGAAACAGAAATTGGCGGCGTGGCTGTACGCGCAGTTTGTGACCTCGAAAACCGTATCGCTGAAGAAAACCATCGTCGGTCTGACGCCGATTCGCGAGTCGGACATCAATTCGCAGGCGATGACCGATCTGGCGCCGAAACTCGGTGGCCTGGTCGAGTTCTACCGCAGCCCGGCCCGCGTGCAATGGACCCCGACCGGGACCAACGTGCCGGACTACCCGCGTCTGGCGCAACTGTGGTGGAGCCACATCGCCGAAGCGGCCAGCGGCGAGAAAACCCCGCAACAGGCGCTGGATGGCTTGGCCAAGGATCAGGACGCGATCATGACGCGCCTCGAACGCTCCAAGGCTCAGGCCACTTGTGCGCCGAAGATGAACCCGGAACGGGATGCTCAGTACTGGTTTGATCAACCGGGCGCACCGAAACCGAAACTGGCCAACGAGAAGCCGAAGGGCGAGACCGTCAGCTACAACGAACTGCTGAAATCGTGGGCGGATGCGCGTAAGTAAACGCTGAAATGTGAAGAGCAAACGGCACCGTGAGGTGCCGTTTTTTTTGGCGCCTGATCTACCGCTTTCGCTTGCAGGCAAGCTCCCACAGGTTTCTGAGTCACTCACATATTCCGAGTGCACCCGAAACCACTGTGGGAGCTTGCCTGCAAGCGATTCGATCTGACATTCAACATTGATATCGACTGACCCGCCGCCATCGTCAATAGGCTGGCTCCCACAGGTTCAGGGGCGGTGGTTAGACTAAAACAGCCAGATCGGTGTACCGAGCAACCAAAGGATCAGCCGTGAGCAACTTCATCGGTTCGGTCATTGCTGTGGCCACGATAATGCGGTCAAACGGATCCCGGTGATGGTGCTCAAGATCCTTAACGGCGATGGCGTGCTCTGCAGTCACAGGCAGTTCGATAAAGCCACTGTCGAGACAATATTGGCGGACTTCTTCCAGATCAACATTCAGCTTGCCGAGCCCGACCTTGATCGCCATTTCCCAGAAGGTGGCGGCGCTGATGTAGATTTCGGCGGCGTTCTCAATCAATTTTCTGGCTTTGCCGGACAGTCTGGCGTCATCACTGAGCGTCCAGAGCAAAATGTGCGTGTCGAGCAGAAGCCTCATGCTTGAGTGCCCTCAAATGCATCAAGCATGTCATCTGGCAATGGTGAGTCGAAATCGTCGGGCAACACCAGTTTGCCCTTCATTGCGCCAATACGCTGAGCGCTGGGTTTTCCTACGGGAACGAGGCGAGCCATCGCCCGCCCATGCTTGGCAATCGTGATGACTTGGCCAGCAGCGGCATCATCGACGAGTTTGGATAAATTGTTTTTGGCTTCAGCCAGCGGAACGATGATCATCAGCTCACCCCTGTATTCTGGACAAATATAGCCAGAATATTTCAACGCTGCCAAACCATAGACTTCTTCAGCCCATTCGCAAACGATATCCCTGTTCATTTTTAGCCTCTCGTCGGTTTTCCATCTGCCATGCCTCCACCATAGAGCTATGTACTCAAACTGGCTGTAGGACAAAACGGAGGTTGCGGCGAGAGCTTTCGGCGTTTGTGTGGGGACGGGAGCAAATCGGTAAAAAATCGTACAAAAATATCGACTGACCCAGCGCCATCGCCACCGCTGGCAAACCAGCTCCCATAGGTTTCTGTGGTGCTCACAAATTCCGGGTACACCCGAAATCACTGTGGGAGCTGGCTTGCCAGCGATGGGGTCGTTGGAGTCACCGCAGGAAATTCAAGTCTGAACACGGTCATCGCGCCAGGCAGGCTTTTTACGTCGGCCATACCCTGATGCAGGCTCATGATCGAGCGCACAATCGCCAGCCCCAACCCGGTACTGCCTTGTGAGCGCGAGCGGCTGCTGTCGACACGGTAGAAGCGGTCGAACAGATGCGGTAGATGTTGCGCTTCAATCCCGGCCCCGGGATTGCTGACCAGCAGCGAGCTTTGCGTGGCACCTTGTTCGATCAACAACGTCACGGTTTTCCCGGACGGGCAATGCCGCAACGCGTTCGACAGCAAATTGGAAATCGCCCGCTGAATCATCAACCGATCGCCCATCACCGAGGCGCTGCCGAGCACATTCAAATGAATCTGCTTGTCCTGCGCTGACAGCGAAAACATCTCGGCGACTTTCGACGCTTCCTCTTCCAAAGCAATCTGTTCAAAAGGCGCCAGCGCCGACGGATGACTGACCTGCGCCAGAAACAACATGTCCGAAACAATCCGCGCCACGCGCTCCAGTTCTTCGGTGCACGACACCAGCACATCCTTGTACTCATCCACCGAGCGTTCGCGCGACAGCGTCACTTGCGCCTTGCCCATCAGGTTGTTGATCGGCGTGCGCAGTTCATGCGCCAGATCATCGGAGAACTGCGACAGCAGCTGCACGCCGGCATCGAGGCGGTGCAACATGAAGTTGATGCCCTGCGCCAGTTCGCTCAGTTCCTGCGGCATGTTCACCACTGACAGTCGATGATCCAGATCCTGGGTCGAGACCATCGCCGCCACTTTGCGAAACTCGCGCATCGGCGCCAGCCCGCGCTGCACCGCGCCCCAGGCCGTCAGGCCAATGAAGATCAGCAGCAACGGCAAGGCCATCAGCGTCGAGCGCAGGTAGGCACTGAGCAAGGCCTGATCGTGAGCGTTATCCATCGAGAGCAACACCGGTACGCTGCTGCCATCCTTGAGGCGGATCAACTTTGACACCGTCAGAAACTTTGCGCCTTCAGCATCAGTGCTATCGCTGTAGCTCAACTGCTCGGTGGTCGCCCGAACCGCTTTTAATTCAATCCGTGGATCGGCCAGTCCCGAGCCGGATTTCAGCAGCGGCGTACGCAGATTTGCGCGGTCGTAAATGGTCAACGTGAGGTTGTCATGGCCCATCACCTGATCGAGCAAGATATGCGGTTTCGAGCGAATCTCACCAGCATCGGCGTACAGCGACAGGCTGTGTTCGACTTGCTCCACCTTCTTTTCCAAGCTGTCTCTGGAAAGCGCATTGAGCTCATGGGTCAACGCGAAGTAGGCAAGGATCGCCAGAAACACCACCAGCAGTGCACCGAGAATACTCACCGTCAAACCCAGGCGCATCGACAGGCTGGCGGGCTTCATTCGCGCGCCTCCAGCACATAGCCGACGCCGCGCAGGGTGTGGATCAACTTATTGTCGAACGGCTCATCGATCTTCGCCCGTAACCGGCGGATCGACACCTCGACCACGTTGGTGTCGCAGTCGAAATTCATGTCCCATACCAGCGAGATGATCTGCGTGCGGGTCAGCACTTCGCCGGACTGGCGCATCAGCAGATGCAGCAGGGCGAATTCCTTGGTGGTCAGGTCGATGCGCTGCGCGCCGCGAAACGCGCGATGACGGCCCGGGTCGAGTTCCAGATCGGCGACTTTCAGCACTTGCGGTACCGGGATGTTTTCGCTGCGCCGCATCAACGTGCGCACCCGCGCCAGCAACTCGGGAAACTCGAACGGCTTGACCAGATAATCGTCGGCGCCCAGGTCGAGGCTGCGAATCTTGTCGGCCAGCCGCCCGCGCGCGGTGAGCATCATCACCCGCGTCGAATGCGTGCGGCGCAGTTGCTCCAGTACGCCCCAACCGTCGAGTTCGGGCAGATTGACGTCGAGAATGATCAGGTCATAAACCTGTTGTTGCGCCAGGTGCAAACCATCAGCGCCGGTGGCCGCGTGGTCAACGATATAGCCACTTTCGGTTAAACCCTGATGCAAGTATTCGGCAGCTTTAAGCTCGTCCTCGATCACAAGGATTCGCATGATCTTTCACCACTTCTATTTAATGGATATTTAATTAAGGGTGGCCGGGAAAGTTGTTGTTTTTGTAGGGGCTTCCGAGTGCAGTAAATAACTGAGTGAGGTGCACGGTAAACGCTGTAGTGGCTACAGGGTCAACGTTTGACCCCTTTAATTCGGCCATCTGCGACAGCCTGTCGCAGCAGGAAGGTGCAAATAGCTATGTATTGCGTTCAGGCAAGTGCTGTTGAGCAGATAACTTCGGCGTATTTGTTTCCATGTATTGCATAGTTGCGTTGCGCACTCCGCATGCTAGAGCAAAACAACTTCCTGCAACCGTGGATAACGGATTTGTAATCTTCCAGTCACCTTGTCGATAAGTTCAAAACCCTACCGTGGCGCCATCAAAGATTCTTGAATAAAGGAAGTACGCCATTGCCAGGTTTAACAGAACTGACGGCGCGATCACGCCTGAAAAAAATAGCCAGCGGCATTCTGTTGCTGGCCACTGCAAACCTTGCGGTTGCATCGACCCTGACTCTGGAGCAGGCCCTGCAAACCGCATTCGCCGGCAACCCCGATCTGGCCGCTGCCCAATGGGAAATCGGCATCGCCGAGGGCGACCGCAAACAGGCTGGCCTGATCCCCAACCCTGAAGTCTCGTGGGAGGCCGAGGACACCCGCCGCGAATCCCGCACCACCACAGTGAAGCTCAGCCAGCCGATCGAACTGGGTGGCAAACGCGGCGCGCGCATTGACGTCGCCAGCCGTGCGCAGGATGCCGCCGGAATCGAGCTTGAGCGCAAGCGCAACACCTTGCGCGCCGATGTCATTCAGGCGTTCAACGGCGCCCAGACCGCGCAGCAACGCTTGCAGTTGTCGCGCCAGTCACTGCAACTGGCCGAGCATGGCTTGCGCGTTGCGCAAGGGCGGATCGAGGCCGGTAAATCATCGCCGGTAGAAGGTACAAGGGCGCAGGTGCAGCTCTCCGAAGTGCGCCTGGAGTTGAGCCGCGCCGAGCGCGATCAGGCCAACGCCTATCAACAATTGGCGCAGGTCATAGGTGCGCCGTTGCCGACCTCGACCACGGTGCAAGCAGCCCCGCAAAACCTCGCCAATGTGCCGCCGCCGAACCGTTTGCTTGAGCGTCTGAACGAGACCGCCGAGTTGCGTCTGGCCAAGCTGCAGATCGATCAGCGCGAAGCGTCGTTGGGCCTGGAAAAGTCCCAGCGTATCCCCGATCTGACCGTAAGCCTCGGCAGTCAATACAGCGAAACCGAGCGCGAGCGGGTCAACGTGGTCGGGCTGTCGATGCCGATTCCGCTGTTCAATCGCAATCAGGGCAACGTCCTCGCGGCGGCGCGGCGCACCGATCAGGCGCGGGATCTGCGCAACGCCACCGAACTGCGTTTGCGCACGGAAATCCAGACCAGCCTTGCGCAATGGCAGACCGCCAACGGCGAAGTCACAGCGTTCAACCAGACCATCCTCCCCGCCGCGCAAAGTGCGGTGGACAGCGCCACGCGCGGTTTCGAAATGGGCAAGTTCGGCTTCCTCGACGTGCTTGATGCTCAGCGCACTCTGATCAGTGCGCGCAGCCAATACATCCAGGCTGTCAGCGAAGCCACCGATGCCCGCGTGCGCATCGAACGAATCTTCGGCGACCTCGCCGTCAGCCCTTGAATTTCATCTTTTTGATCACTGCGCGATGGTTTGGCGCAGAGGAGTTTCCATGGAAAAAAAACTGATTGTGGTCGCTGCGGCGACGTTGGCGCTGGGCATCGGCATCGGCTCGATGTGGCCGGGCAACGCGTCCATCGACGCCCACGCTGATGAAGCGGCCGAACATGCCGATCACGCCGAAGAAGGCGCAGCCGCCGACGGCGAACATGACGAAGAAGGGCATATCGAGTTGAGCGCCGAGCAGATCGCTGCGGCGGGCATTCAACTGGCCCGGGCACAGGCGCAGAACATCAGCCTCGGCCTGCCGTTCCCCGGCGAAGTGCGTTTCGACGAAGACCGCACCGCCCACGTCGTGCCGCGTGTTCCCGGTGTGGTCGAGTCGGTGGCAGTCAACCTCGGCCAATCGGTGAAGAAGGGCCAGTTGCTGGCTGTCATCGCCAGTCAGCAGATCTCCGATCAGCGCAGCGAGCAGGCGGCAGCGCAACGCCGTTTGGCCTTGGCGCGCACCACCTATGAGCGCGAAAAGAAGCTGTGGCAGGACAAGATCTCCGCCGAGCAGGATTTCCTTCAGGCGCGCCAAGCGCTGGAAGAAGCCGAAATCGCCGTCAGCAACGCCCGGCAAAAAATCAGCGTGCTCAGCGGCAGCGTGGTCGCTACCGGCGGCAATCGCTATGAACTGCGGGCGCCGTTCGACGGTGTCGTGGTGGAAAAACACCTGACGCCCGGGGAGGTGGTTGATGAAACCACAGCGGCCTTCACGCTCTCGGATTTGTCGCGGGTGTGGGTGACGTTCGGCGTGTCACCCAAGGATTTGACCAAGGTGCAAGTGGGCAAATTGGTCACCGTCAGCGCGCCGGAATTGAATGCGCAAGTCACCGGCAGCGTGGCCTACGTCGGCAGTCTGCTTGGCGAACAAACCCGCACGGCGACTGTGCGCGTCGCCCTGGAAAACCCGCAGGGCTCGTGGCGTCCGGGGCTGTTCGTGACCGCGCTGGTGGCCACCGACAGCCGTCAGGCGCAAGTCGCGGTGCCGGAAACCGCGATCCAGACCGTCGAGGACAAACCCACGGTGTTCGTGCGCACCGACGACGGCTTCAAGGCGCAAGCGGTGGAGCTGGGCAGTCGCGCGGCGGGGCAGGTGGAAATTACCCAAGGCCTGGAGGCCGGCGCGCAAGTCGCCAGCGCCGGCAGCTTTGTCCTCAAATCGGAACTGGGCAAAGCCTCAGCCGAGCACAGTCATTAATCCTGGAAGGTCCTCATGTTCGAACGCCTGATCCAGTTTGCCATTGAGCAGCGCATCATCGTCCTGCTCGCCGTTCTGCTCATGGCCGGCCTCGGCATCGCCAGTTATCAAAAACTGCCGATCGACGCCGTGCCCGACATCACCAACGTCCAGGTGCAGATCAACACCGGCGCCGCCGGGTTCTCGCCGCTGGAAACCGAGCAGCGCATCACTTTCCCGATTGAAACCGCCATGGCCGGTTTGCCGGCCCTGGAGCAGACCCGTTCGCTGTCGCGCTCGGGGCTGTCGCAGGTTACGGTGATCTTCAAGGACGGCACCGATCTGTTCTTTGCCCGTCAATTGGTCAACGAACGTTTGCAGATCGCCAAGGAGCAATTGCCCGAAGGCGCGGAAGCAGTCATGGGGCCGATTTCCACCGGCCTCGGCGAGATTTTCCTGTGGACGGTTGAAGCCAAGGAAGGCGCGCTGAAGGACGACGGCACGCCGTACACGCCAACCGATCTGCGGGTGATTCAGGACTGGATCATCAAGCCGCAATTGCGCAACGTCCCGGGCGTGGCCGAGATCAACACCATCGGCGGCTTCGCCAAGGAATATCAGATTGCCCCGGACCCGAAACGCCTGGCCGCCTACAAGCTGACCCTCACCGATCTGGTCACGGCACTGGAGCGCAACAACGCCAACGTCGGCGCCGGTTACATCGAGCGCAGCGGCGAGCAATTGCTGATCCGTGCGCCGGGGCAAGTGGCGAGCACCGAGGACATCGCCAACATCGTCATGGCCAATGTCGACGGCACGCCGATCCGCATCAAGAACGTCGCCACCGTGGACATCGGCCGCGAATTGCGCAGTGGTGCGGCCACGGAAAATGGTCGCGAAGTGGTACTCGGTACGGTGTTCATGTTAATCGGCGAGAACAGCCGTACCGTCTCGCAAGCGGTCGCGAGCAAGCTTGAACAGATCAATAAATCCCTGCCTGTCGGGGTGATCGCCGTGCCGGTTTACGACCGTACGCACCTGGTCGACAAAGCCATCGCTACGGTGAAGAAAAACCTCATTGAAGGCGCGATTCTGGTGATCGCGATTCTGTTCCTGTTCCTCGGCAACATTCGTGCGGCGCTGATTACCGCGATGGTGATTCCGCTGTCGATGCTGTTCACCTTCACCGGGATGTTCAGCAACAAGGTCAGCGCCAATTTGATGAGCCTCGGTGCGCTCGACTTCGGCATCATCGTCGACGGCGCGGTGGTGATCGTCGAAAACACCCTGCGCCGACTCGCTCACGCGCAGCAGCACCATGGGCGTTTGCTGAGCCGCGCCGAGCGTTTCAAGGAAGTATTTGCGGCGGCGAAAGAGGCGCGGCGACCGCTGATTTTCGGCCAGTTGATCATCATGGTCGTGTACCTGCCGATCTTCGCGCTCAGCGGCGTCGAAGGGAAAATGTTCCACCCGATGGCGTTCACTGTGGTGATTGCGTTGCTGGGTGCGATGCTGTTGTCGGTGACCTTCGTGCCGGCGGCGATTGCGCTGTTTGTTACCGGCAAGGTCAAGGAAGAAGAGGGCGCGGTGATGCGCGGCGCACGCAAGGTGTATGCGCCGGCACTGGCCTGGGTCATGTCGCATCGCGCTGTCGCCGTGGGCGCGGCGGTGGCGGTGATCGTGCTCAGCGGCGTGCTCACCAGCCGTATGGGCAGCGAGTTTGTGCCGAGTCTCAGCGAGGGCGATTTTGCCTTGCAAGCCTTGCGCGTGCCGGGCACCAGCCTGACGCAATCGGTGGACATGCAGCAGCGGCTGGAGACGTTGATTCTGGCCAAGGTGCCGGAAGTCGAACGTGTATTTGCCCGCACCGGCACCGCCGAAATCGCCTCCGATCCAATGCCGCCGAACATCTCCGACAGCTATGTGATGCTCAAACCCAAGGAGCAGTGGCCGGACCCGGGCAAGTCCCGCGAAACCCTGATGGCCGAACTGCAAGCCGCCGCCGCGACTTTGCCGGGCAGCAACTATGAGCTGTCGCAACCGATTCAGTTGCGCTTCAACGAACTGATCTCCGGCGTGCGCAGCGACGTGGCAGTGAAGGTGTTTGGTGATGACATGGACGTGCTCAATGCCACCGCCGCGAAGATCGCTACGGCGATGCAGAAGGTCAACGGCGCCTCTGAAGTGAAGGTCGAGCAAACCACCGGGTTGCCGGTGCTGACCATCAACATTGATCGCGATAAAGCGGCACGTTACGGGCTCAACGTCGGTGATGTGCAGGACACCATTGCCGTGGCGGTGGGCGGGCGTCAGGCCGGGACGTTGTATGAGGGTGACCGACGTTTCGACATGGTCGTGCGTTTGTCCGACGCCATGCGTAAGGACATCGACGGCTTGTCAGCGCTTCTGATTCCGGTGCCTGCTGTGAACGGCACGGCCAATCAGATTGGTTTCATCGCCCTGCAAGACGTCGCCAGCCTCGACCTGGTGCTGGGGCCGAACCAGGTCAGCCGGGAAAACGGCAAGCGTCTGGTGATCGTCAGCGCCAACGTGCGGGGGCGTGATATTGGTTCGTTCGTTGAAGAGGCGGGCGCAGTGATCGAGCGTGACGTGCAGGTGCCGGCCGGTTACTGGACCAGTTGGGGCGGGCAGTTCGAGCAACTGCAATCGGCGGCAAAACGCTTGCAGATCGTGGTGCCGGCTGCGCTGCTGCTGGTGTTCGGTTTGTTGTTCATGATGTTCAACAACTTGAAGGATGGCTTGCTGGTGTTTACCGGGATTCCGTTTGCGTTGACCGGCGGGGTGATGGCGCTGTGGTTGCGCGATATTCCGCTGTCTATTTCTGCCGGCGTCGGGTTCATCGCGCTGTCGGGTGTGGCGGTGCTTAACGGCTTGGTGATGATCGCGTTTATCCGCAATCTGCGCGAGGAGGGGCGGTCGCTTGCGGATGCGATCAACGAAGGTGCATTGACGCGTTTGCGCCCGGTGTTGATGACCGCGTTGGTGGCGTCGCTGGGGTTTATCCCGATGGCGCTGGCGACCGGCACGGGTGCGGAAGTGCAGCGCCCGTTGGCGACGGTGGTGATCGGCGGGATTCTGTCCTCGACCATTCTCACGCTGCTGATCTTGCCGGCGCTGTACCAACTGGCCCATCGCCGGGATGAGGACACGGTTCCAACTAGATAGGTAATCCCCCTGTAGGAGTGAGCCTGCTCGCGATAGCGGTCTATCAGTCAAATCTACATTGGCTGACCCACCGCCATCGCGAGCAGGCTCACTCCTACAGGTTTTGCGCCCACATAACGGATATGTAATTTCCCCGCCACCGTCACGATAGGTTCGGATTGTTACCTTGATCCCGTCAGCTACTTAAACGAGGAATCAAAGATGAAATTCGCTCAGATCAGTGCCTTTACCGCAGCTTTGGCGTTGTCTTCCCTGGCCATGGCCGAAGGTGGCGGCGACCGTACTTTTGAAAAAATGATGGCCGCCAGCGACCGCTCGGTAGAGCTGTTTGTCGCCAAGGAAAAGGCTGCAGGCAATCCGGTCGTCGTCAATGAAAAGAAAGACGACAAGACCCAGGATCTGTAACCACACCGTGCTGGAACAAGCCTGTCATCGCGCATCGATGCCGGGCTTTTTTATGGAGGAGTTGAACATGAAATTGATCAAGTCGTTGACCCTCGCCGGCGTCATGGCGATGTCCATGAATGTGCTGGCCGAGGGCGGGGGCGACCGCGCGTTCGAGCGCGCATTCAGCGCCAATGCCAAAGCCATGGCGCAATACGCCGCCAACCAGGGCAAAGCGCCGCCGGTGGTGAGGGATTACGAATACGGGATGAAGCTGGACGTGGTGAAAATCGTCAGCGTGGTGAAGCCGCAGCCTGCCTGCTCGGTCGTCCCCACCGCCATGACCTATGAAGATTCGCAAGGGCAGCTCAACACCCTCAAATACAGCGTGGCGGGCGTTTGCCGGAACAGCGGTGGATAGCCGACACCGGGGGTATTGCAATATCACGATCTGTATTTCGCTTCGGGATGTTTAAGGGTGTAGGTCAATCGCAGAACCTTCCCACAATGTTTTCAGGTTGTCCGTCGGACGTCGGCTCTCTAGTGTGTGGATGTCGCTGCCAAATCAGCGATCGGGATTGGAACCCCGGACCACCCGAAAGCGCAAAATTGGCTTTCATAACGTATGCTTGCGCACCTTGATGGTGTGCACTCCGTTATGGCGGCTGTGCGCGGGAGACTTCGAGTCTGTCGGGTTTTGTCTGGTGGCCCGGGTTCCAACCTGCGTACAGCTGCCACCCTTCGATTGGAACCGAATGGGCCAGCTCCATTGCCACACCGGAGTTTCATTATGAAAAAGCCAACACCCAATCCGCCTGAAACAACCGTTCCAGCGGACGCCGATACAACATCCCCCTACGTCTCCGCCGACATTCGAAAACTCCACAAAGCCGCCGACCGCGCCCTCGACTTTTACCTCAAACCCAGCGCCGCCATCATGGCCACGCCCTACACCCCCAATCAGATGTTCCTGGCCAATCCCAAAGCCGACACCGAATCCCTGCTGGCCAACGCCTGCGAATCCCTGGCCTCCGCCTCCGTCATGCTCGGCGACTTCGCCGCGCTGCTGGAAGGCACGCATCGCAAGACGATTCTGGGCATCGCCCAAGTCGTCATGCTCGGCGAACTGGCGGTGAACAGGGCTTTGGATAACGTCGAGCCTGCTGGCTGATCAATCTGCCGAGAGGGGTGAAAAAACGCGGCGCTATCCAGGCCGCGTTTTATTGAAAGACTGATCGTCAGGCGAACACTCCGAAGATCCACGCCGTGCAGTAAACCGCGACAAAACCCGGAACAGAGTAGCCAAACATCCGGGCCGGAATATTGACCCAGTTCCGCAGAGGCAACGGAAAACGGTCAATCTCGGGGATGGCATCGGGATCACTGGCCTGCAGATAGCCATAGTCCAGGAACAGAATGTTCGAGATGTGGTACAGGCGGCAGGAGCGGCCATAAACACTGTCACCCAGCACCCGCCTGTTTCGTTCGACGAAGTAGGACTCTTTCAGAAAAGACTCGATTTCAGTCAGTTTGAAAAAACTGACGTACGTCCGCACGGACAGCGCCACAGCTGCCACCAGTACACAGGCGATCATGGCTGCCACGTACAGCAGCTTGGCGTCGCTCGCCGGTGTGGAAAGCGTCGTACATAACCGCTCGAAACCGAGCCAAAGCAACAGTAGACAGGCCCCCATCAGAGCCATTCGCAGAAGGCATCGTGGCATCGCCAGCCACTTTTTCAGGTGCGCCGGTAAGCGCTCGGCCTCCATGACCGCGTGGCGCTCCAGCATAAGGGGGTAAGTGATTCGGCCGGTGAGTGCGCGAATCTGCCTGACTCTCTTCATTCGCCCCAACGGGCCATTGCCCAGTCTTTTTCGTTCAGTGCCGACAAAGTCAGACTCGATGAGGTGGCGTTCCATCTGATCGAGCCGGAACCCGGCGGCAAACAGCGTTATTGCTTCGCTGAGGAAAATCAGCAGCAGTACAACGCCCCATGAAGCGCGGTAAATGAGGTCAAGCACAATTGATCCTTGGAATTGATCCACCTGACTCCGGTTCAGGTGTAGGGAACGTCGGAACGCCACTCTTTACCTGATAGTTCTTGGGGTCACAAGCGCTCTCGCCACTCTGTCTGTTAAACACCGGGCATAAAAAAAGCGCCCCGAAGGACGCCAAAAGATTCACCTCTTACCAAAGGAGCAAGGAGCTTCTAAAGGTGAATGTGTATTGCTCGTGAACTCAGAGAATCGCCAACGGATATTCGACAATCACCCGCACTTCATCCAGGTCCGACTCGAACGCCGTGGAGCGAGTGGTGGCCTGGCGCAAGCGCAGCGACATGTCCTTCAACGAACCGCTCTGCACCACGTATTTGACTTCGATGTCGCGCTCCCAACGCTTCTGATCGGTCAGCGGGTTACCTTCGGCATCCCGGCGCATGTACACCGCGTTGGCGTTGGAATAATCGGCATCGGTGCCGTGCGCGTAACGGGTCATGAACGACAGACCGGGCACGCCGTAGGTCGTCATGTCGAGGTCGTAACGCACCATCCACGAACGCTCTTTCGGCGAGTTGAAGTCGCTGTACTGGATGGAGTTGTCGAGGAAGATCGAGTCGGACTGGCGCAGGTAATCGAAGTCGTCATTGCCGTTGTTGCGCTGGTGGGAGAGGGCGACGGAGTGGGCGCCGAACTTCACGCCGGCACGGCCGCTCCAGATGTTGTTGTCGAACTCGCCGAGCAGTTGTTTGCCCTCATCGACAGCCTTGTAATAGTTCAGGCCGCCGAACAGCGACAGGTCATCCGACAGTGGATACGTCCACGTAGTACCGGCGTAGTACTGATTCCAGGCGTCCTTGAGACGACTGGAGTAGAGGCTGAAACTGAGGTTTTTGTTAAGCGCATAATCGCCGCCGCCGTAAGCGATCCACGGCGAATTGACCGGGCCTGCATAGAAGGTTGCGAAGTTCTCGCGCATGTCACTCGACACGGGCTGGCTCATCGCATGCAGTCGACCGCCCTGAACCGACAGACCTTCGATGCTGGTGTTGGTCGCGGTCACACCACGGAAACTTTCCGGCAGCAATCGCGAGTCTCCCGCTGCGACTACCGGATTGGCCGGGAACACATCACCGACCCTGACCACCGTATCGAACGCCCGCACCTTGGCTGCGCCACCGACCTTGGTGTATTCGTCCCGCGCCTCGCCGTCACTGTTGACCGGCAGCACATCAAACGAACTGCGCCCGCCATTACGTCCGTCACCGGTGTCGAGCTTCAAGCCGATCATGGCAAACGCATCCACACCGACCCCGACGGTGCCTTGGGTAAAACCGGATTCAAACTTGCTGATCACCGCATGCGCCCAAGCTTCGGAATAGCCGTTGCCGGTGGGGCTGGACTGGCCGTTGCGGTGATCACGATTGAAGTAGAAGTTGCGGTTGAGCACCGTCAGGCTGCTGCCTTCGATAAAGCCCTCAGGCTTGTCTTCTGCAAACACCATGGACGGCCCGGAGCCGACCACCACCGCTAAAGCGGCCATCGAAATTTTTGTATTGTTAACCATCAAACACTCCTTGGGTTCGGCAGAACGGGAACGTGCTTCGGCGTGGGTTTTATTGTTCGACGGGCATGGGGCTCGTCGGCATGGTCGCCGGGGGACATCGTTGCAAGCTGCGGATAACGCCAAGGTGATGCGGGAATTACAATTTCGTCATGTGGCTGTAACGCCAAGCCATGCGGGTGTACCTGGATTTATGAACACCACTGAAACCTGTGGGAGCGGGCTTGCCCGCGAAAGCGTTGGGTCAGGCAATGATGATGCTGAATGTGCCGGCGTCATCGCGGGCAAGCCACGCTCCCACATGGGTTTAGGGGAAACTTCGCGATTGACGCGTCGGAACAATCCACAGCACTATCGCCCAATGAATACCCAACACCGAATGAACAAGATGTGCTCCTCTATGACCGCTTCCGGCGGGCCATAAGGTCATACGTGTTTTCCATTTCACGTGTTACCCGAAGCCCCGCCAGAAATGGACGGGGCTTTTTCATTGCCCGTCCGCACATGGCTCATGGAGAGAGAAATGTTCGAAATCAGAAGAGCGACCCCGGACGATGCCCAGATTGCCTTCGATATCCGGCGACTAGCGATTCGGCATCAGTGCATCGGTGCCTACAGCGAGCAGCAAATGCTCGATTGGACGAGAGGTTCGGCCGAGGACGGTTACGACACACTCATGGCAAAGCATTTCTATTTGGGGTGCGTGGACGGTGAAGCGATAGCGACCGGGATGCTTGATCTGCAGCATCGTGAAATCGGCGCGATCTTTATTCTTCCTGATTTCATGCAGCGGGGGTTGGGTCAGCGTGTCCTGTATTTTCTTGAGAGCCTAGCGCGAGAGCTGGGGCTGACAGAGGTGTGTCTGGACGCAACGTTGAACGCTGCCGACTTTTACCGGCGTTGCGGTTACATCGGGGAGGGGAGTGCGATTTATCAATCGCCTTCGGGTCTGCAACTGGCGTGTGTG